>JBNLGI010000020.1:0-12442 GCA_050305975.1 Sedimenticolaceae bacterium
GTTCCGTCAGAAACTGACACTCAAGCCCGCCGTGTAGCTGCGCCCCGGGTTGACGACGATAGAGACATCATTCGCATCGTAGACACCGTCGTAGGTGTCGTAGATGCCGTCGCCATCGCTATCGACGGTCTTGGCGTCACCGGTACCGCCGCGGGCGGTATTGTAGTAGTCCTGATCGAACAGGTTGTCGACACGCAGGAACCAGGACCATTCTGAACGCCCCAGTTTGTGATCGTAGCTGATCAGCAGATTGAAGGTCTCGTGACCATCGACCTCCACCCGGTTGATCTCGTCGACGAAGTAGGCGCTGGAGGCATCGAGCTCGCCGGTAACCGTCCAATGCTGCGACACGCGCCAGCCCAGGGAGAGGTTGAGATGATGTTTAGGCACCCTGGGCACCCGGTTACCGTTGTTGTCGTAGTGCTCGATACAGTAGGCGTTGTCGGGATCGAGCACCGCGCAATCCACCTGTCCGTTGCGTCCGTAGCGGTTGCCCAGCAGCAGATTGAAGTTATCGTAGTCGGTATAGCGGGCATCCAGTAATGTGTAGGCGAGATTCCAACTGATATCGCTTGATGGTTGTCCGCTCAGGGCCAGCTCGAACCCACGGTTACGCACCCCGCCGATGTTGTCGTAGTAATCGTTGGTGACGTCGTTTTCCGAATATTGGCCGGAGGTGGACATGATGTAGTCCTTGCGATCGATCTGAAAGATGGCCAGGTCCAGATCGGCCGGCGCACCGAACAGGGTTGTTTTGGCACGGAAACCGATCTCCTTGTTGATGGCGTGCTCTGGTTCCAGATCGGGATTGCTGTCGGTGCTGCCGGTGGGGCTGATAGCGCCGGCGAAGAGCTGTGTAATGGAGGGAGCACGGAAGCCGGTGGAGACATTGGCATAGATGTCCCTGGTGTCTGCCAGCTGATAGTTCATCCCCAGGCGCCAGGACCTCACATCGAAAGCCTTGTTCAATTCCAGGCTGCTCAGGTTCGAGACGTAGTCATACTCGATGTGATCGTAGCGGCCGTTGACGGTCACCGTCAGAGGCTGCATCAAACGGTACTTCACTTCGCCGTAGACAGCCTGCACCGCCTCGTCGGTGGTGTCGTCCGACAGCACCTCACCCGCCGCATCGGTGAGATTGCCACGGCGGTCATAGATGTCGATTGCCGCCAGTCTGTTGTTCTCGTAACGGTTGTCACGCAAGTCCAGCGCCGCCATCCAGGCCAGGGATTCACCGCCTGAGCGGAATTCCGACTTCAGGCCCCGCTGCACCTGATCATAGAGGTTCAGGTTCTCATAAAGTCTCGGGTCGATGCTGTTGGGTTTGGAATAGAATTGGGTCTCATCCCCGTAGCGGTAGAGATTGACCATCAGATTGTCGCTCTCGTTGAAGTTCTTGGAATAGGTGATGAAGTACTTCGCCAGATCCACCTCGTAGCGGTTGGAGTAGTCGTTGTAGCTGTAGAGGTCGGCGCTCTTCGGATCCTCCTCTGCGGCGACCTCCCCTTTCACCGCGCCATGGCTGTTTTTGTTGCGATCCGACAGCTCCAGACCCAGGGAAATGTCGCTGCTGTCGTCCAGGTAATACATCAATTTACCGTTTAGATACTCGGCGCTGGAACCCGAATCGTCGTGGTAGCCATCCGTATCCCGTCGGCTCACCTGCACATGGCCGCTGGCGCTTTCACTGGAGAATCCGGTCCGGGCCAGACCCTTGGTGTAGCCGAAACTACCCACCTCGGCACCCAGGGTGTAGCCCTGATACTTGGCTCCCCGCTTTGTGGTAATGATCACCGCACCGGCCAGGGCGTCATCACCGAAGAGGTAGGAAGCGCCGCCCTTGATCACTTTGATCGATTCGATGTTGTCCATGTCGATATTGACCCGTCCGGTGCGCTCGAATACCGGCACCCCATCGATGACAATGGCGACCCCGGGCTTTTCGCCCATGTAGACCTGGTTTTCGATACCGCGGATGTGGATCTTCAGCGAGTCTCCGGCCTGCAATTCGGTGGTTACCCCAGGCACGCTCTGCAGCAGTTGCTGGATATTCTCGGCATGCGCCTTGTCCACCTTTTCGCCGCTGATCACCGCAATGTTGGAGGGCTCATTGCGTTTGTTCTCGAATTTGTCGTCGATGGTGGTCGACTCCACTTGAATCACATTGACACTATCTGGGTCGCCCGCTTGAACCCATTGCCCTGCGGTGAACAAGACGCCCGCCACAACGCCACAAAACGTCTGCTTGTCACCCCGAAACGAAAACCAATTGCGCATGCAACCCCCCTTTCATGAACTGGACCAATACAGTTGAAAGGTCAGTGGGACTGCAAAACATGGGCCATATCATATCCCTATGGTATTGATGTGATTTTTTCTCTGCGGAATGAAATGCGCCGTGTCATATGACGACTTAGCATGGATTTTCACCCACTCATGGCCGACATCAAACGAAGATCTCTTCAGGCTCCCCCGGTCCTCCTGAATACCCGCACCAGACCGACTTGTTCCGCGTCCGTCAGATATTCCGTGATCGGGGATATCTGGTCCGAAAGCAGGGAACCCACACTTGACCCACGTTCTCGACCGCCGGTGAGGCATGAGTGACAGGGACATGTCAAACCGGAGAATGCGCAAAAAACTGACGCACCCTGATTGACAACACCATCGATCGGTGGCGTCATGTTGAGGTAACAGCCATAGGTTCTGATAGTCGAAGCCGGCAGCGGAAAAAGACCGGCAGCGAAGTAATGAAATAAGAAAGGGTGGATGGAAAATGAATACCAATCCCCGCGAAGCGACCTCCAGCGATCTCGCCACCGGCGTGTTCCTGTTCGTCCTGCTGTTTGCGCTCTGGCTGCTGCTCACCGGCAGTCTCGATCCGGCCGAACTGATCGCCGGCCTGTTGGTGGCGCTGGTGGTCACCCTGATCAGCCGGCCTCATCTGGAGATCTTCTCCGGCCTGCGTTTCACACCCACCGCCATCCCGGCCTTTGTTGCTTATCTGGGCGTCTTCCTGGTCGCGCTGGTGCGGGCCAACCTCGACATGGCGCGCCGGGTCCTGTCACCCTCCCTGCCGTTGCAGCCCGCGCTGGTGGAAGTACGTACCGAACTGAAATCACAGCTGGGAAGGCTCATCCTGGCCAACAGCATCACCCTCACCCCGGGCACACTCACGGTCGATGTAAAGGATCAGATCCTGTTGATCCACTGGATCGACGCTCCTCCCGATATCGATATCGAGGGCGCCACCGAGACCATTACCCGCCAATTCGAACGCACTCTGAAGGGCTTTGTTAAATGACACTGACGCTTCTGGAAACCATCGCCCTGGCGATGTTGGGGCTGGCCGTGCTGTTGAGCCTGCTGCGCCTGGTGCTCGGCCCGGCTGCGCCCGACCGGGTGGTGGCCGCCGATACCCTGGCCGTCATCACCACTTCGGGACTTGCGGTGATCGCCGCCCTGCTGGGCAGCCCGCTCTACCTGGATGTGGCGCTGATCTATGGCACCCTGGCCTTCGTCGGCATCGTCGCCCTCGCCCGCGCCATCGAGGGGAACGGATCATGAGACTGCTGGCCGATATTCTGCTCCTGATCGGCGCCGCCTTCACCCTGCTCGGCGCCCTGGGCCTGGTGCGTATGCCCGATGTCTACAACCGGATCCAGGCCGGCACCAAGGCGGTGACCCTGGGCGCGCTGTCGCTGCTGCTCGGCATCGCCCTGCTGCAGCCCGGCTGGTGGAGCAAGCTGTTCGTGATCGCGGTGATGATCCTGGTCACCAATCCGCTCGGCTCCTCCACCATCGCCCGGGCGCTGTTGATGGCCGGGGTACAGCCCTGGAGAAAAAAGGCTCCCGAATCCGCCGAGGAGAGGCAATCATGAGCGCGATCGAGATCTGGATCCTGTTGGCGCTGTGCCTGATGATGCTGACGGCGGCCGCCATGGTGCTGCTGGTGCGCAACCATGTGGCCGCGGTTGCCGCCGCCTCGGTGGTCTCCCTGGGGCTGGCTCTGCTGTTCGCCCTGCTGCGGGCGCCGGACGTGGCCATGACGGAGGCGGCCGTGGGCGCCGGTCTCAGCAGTCTGATCCTGGCACTGGCCCTGCGCCGACTGGGGATCTGGCGACTGGAGAACGCCAAACCAGGGCGCAACCTGCTGCAGGCCCATCGCCGGGAGGAACCCCATGCGTAATCTCACCGGAGTGCTCTTCGCCGGCGGTCTCGGCTTCATGTTGCTGGCCATCGCCAGCGCCATCGACTTCGGCGCCACGCCGATGCTGGTCGGTGGCGCCATCCAGGCTGCCGCACCCCAGCAGACCGGGGCCGCCAACATCGTCACCTCGGTGGTGCTGGCCTATCGCGGTATCGATACTCTGGGCGAGCTCTCGATCCTGTTCGCCGCCGCCACCGGCGCCGGCCTCATTCTCGGTCGGCGCCATACCACCGCCGGCACCCTGACCGAGGGCGGATTCGTATTGCGTACCGGCGGCGCCCTGCTCTTCCCCCTGTTGATGACCATCGGTTTCTACATCATCTTTCACGGCCACCTGACGCCCGGCGGCGGCTTTCAGGGCGGCGTGATACTGGCCGCCGCCTTCTTCCTGCCGCTGCTGGCGCGACCGGGCGCGCAGCTGCACCACGGTATGCTGAGCATGATCGAGGGCTTTGCCGGCGCCAGCTTCATCCTCATCGGCATCGTCGCCCTGTTCGAAGGCGAGGCCTTCCTGCAGCCGATGCTGATCCAGGACAGCCTGGGACAACTGGTCTCCGCCGGCACCCTGCCGCTGCTCTATATCGCAGTCGGGCTCAAGGTGGGCGCCGAACTGGCCAGCCTGTTGTCGCATCTGGCGCAGACGGAGGCGGAAGCATGATCCCGTTACCGGACCCTGAACTGATCCTCTTCACCACCGCACTCGGCCTGGTAGCCATCGGTCTGGCGGGCCTGGCGCTGTCGCGCCACCTCTTCCGCACGGTGCTGGCGCTGGTCATCGCCGAGGCCGGCGCCAATCTGATGCTGGTACTGGCCGGCTACCGCTGGGACGCGGCGGCGCCGATCCTGACCCAGCTGGGCGAGCAGCCGACCATGGTCGATCCGGTACCTCAGGCCATGGTACTGACCGCTATCGTCATCGGGGTCGGCGTGCAGGCGCTGGCGGTCAGCATTCTGATCCGCATCCGCCAGCTCTACGGCACCCTGGAGCGGTCCGTGGTGGCGGAAAGAATGTCGGCGGAGATCGCCGCCACCGCCGGCACACCCCGCGACATCAGCCAGGAGGCCCCGCTCGGCGAGCGCCCGCTGCCCCCGCTGCCGGGCGCTGTCTCAGCGGCCCGAGGAGGCAAGTCATGAACAGTCTGATCGTGCTGCCGATCGTACTGCCCCTGCTCGGCGCCTTTATGCTGCCGCTGCTGATGCGACTCTCGCTCGGCCTCGGCGTCTGGGTCGGCCCCGCCATTCTGCTCTACGACGGCTGGCTGCTGGCCGAGCAGTGGTTCTCCGGTTCAGCCATGCCCTTTTCCCTGGCCATCGGCGGCTTCGCGCCACCGCTGGGCATCAACCTCTACATCGACGCTCTGGCCCTGCTGTTCGCCTTCTCGGTGCAGCTGCTGGGCCTGCTGTTCTGGCCCTTCAAGCTGGATCAGGAGAGCGCCAGACGCCAGTCGCTGATGCTGCTGCTGGTAGCCTCATCCACCGGACTCGCCCTCTCCGGCGACCTGTTCAATCTCTATGTCTTCTACGAACTGGTGGCGGTGGCCACCTTCGGCCTGATCGCCGTCTCCGCCACCGGAGCGGCCTACGCCGCCACCCTGCGCTACCTGATCCTGAGCGGCATCGGCTCGGTGCTGACCCTGCTCGGCATCGCCCTGATCTACGCCCAGACCGGCACCCTCAACCTGGCCCATCTGGCACAACTCGCGCCCCGTCAACTGAACGACACCCTGGGCCTGACCGCCTTCCTCGCCATCCTCATCGGGGTCGGCGTGAAGGCGGAGCTGTTCCCGGTCAACACCTGGGTACCCGAGGTCTACGCCACGGCCAGCAGCCGCCTCTCGGCCTTCCTCGCCGGTCTGGTATCCAAACTGGCGCTACTGATCATCCTGCGGCTGCTGGTGCTGGTCTTCTATCAGCCGGAGGCGCTGCAGGTAATGCTGGTGCTCGGCATCCTCGGCGTGGTCAGCGGCGAGCTGGCCGCCTGGCGGGCCAAGGACATGCGGCGCATGCTCGCCTTCTCCTCCATCGGGCAGCTCGGCATGATCTTCATCGCCCTGGCGATTCCCGAGGGCGGCGGCCTGCTGGCGGTGCTGGCACTGGCCTTCCATCACCTGCTCATCAAGTCGGGACTGTTCTCCCTGGCCGACGGCTGGGGCGGCGCCATCGGGCGGCTGCGCGGGGCGGCCAAGGCCTCGCCCCTCGGCGCCGGGCTGTTCGTGCTCTTCGCCCTCTCCCTGATCGGCTTCCCGCCGCTGCCGGGTTTCTGGGCCAAGTTCACCCTGATCACCGAGCTGGCGGCCCAGACCTCGCCGCTCTACCTGATCGGCCTCACCGTGTTCCTGCTCGCCACCGTAGTGGAGGCCAGCTATCTGTTCCGTCTGGCGGCGACCCTCTATGAGAAGTCAGCCGATGAAGCGGAGGCCGAGACGCCCAAGCCGGCCGGACTCTCACTGGTGACCGCTTCCCTGTTCGGCCTCGGACTGCTGGCGACGACCCTGTTCGTGGCGCCGGTGGGCGACCTGCTGAGCCATGTCTCGGCACAGACCGCAAACGTGAACCTCTATATCGATACCGTGATGGCCGGCCAAGGGCCTGTTAACCGGCCCTAGGAGAGCGTCGATGACATTCACCCCGTTGGACGAACTCCTGCTCTACTCGACCGCCACCGTGCTGGTGGCCCTGCTGCTGGGCCGCCGGCTGGCCGCGGGCTGGATGGTCACCATCCTCTACGGCGTGCAGCTGCTCGGCCTGATGAAGATGGCCAGCCTGGGTTACGGCGGCGCGCCGGTGACCTCATCGCTCAGCTTCGAGGTGCTGGGTCAGACCCTCTCCTGGCGCTTCGACGCCCTGAGCTGGTTCTTCGCCCTGATCACCCTCGGCTCCGCCCTGCTCAGCAGCTGGTACAGCTGTGGCGAGTGGGAGCGCGCCTTCCGCCGCCAGGGCGGCAACCTCTGGCTGTTCCACCTGGCCATGGCGCTGAACGTCTTCAGCATGCTGATCCTGCTCGCCAGCGGCGATCTGCTCTCGCTCTTCATCGGCTGGGAGCTGGTCAGCTGGGCCGGCTTCCTGCTCATGGCCATGGCCGGCGGCATCGCCACCAAGGCGGCCATGCGCTACATCACCTACGCCATGGCCGGCGCCATGATGATCTTCGGCGGCATCGCCCTGGTCTATGTCTCCGCCGGTTCCCTGCAGTTCGAGGCGATCCTCACCGCCGTCGGCCGCATGGGCACGGCCCACCTCTGGATGCTGGTGATCCTGTTCGGCGCCGGCTTCGGCATCAAGATGGGCCTGCTGCCCTTCCATCTCTGGCAGGCGCCCGCCTACGCGGAGACGCCGGGGCCCGGCAGCGCCTTCCTCGGCGCCATCTCCTCGCGCATGGGGCTGTTCGCCATCGTGCTGGTACTGGTAAAACTCTTCGGCGTGGTCAACATCGACAGCCTGAAGATCCCCTTCACCCTGATCGACGCCCGCGATCTGCTGGCCTGGATCGCCGTGCTGACCATCATCCTGCCCACTTTCACCGCCATGAAGCAGAACGACGCCCGCCATCTGCTGGCCTGGCACGGCATCGGCCAGGGCGGCTACATGCTGCTCGGTCTGGTGGTGGCCGACGCCATGGGCGGCGCCGGCGGCCTGCTGCATGTCTTCAACCACGCCACCTACCAGGCGGCCCTGTTCATGGCGGTCACCGCCGTGATCCACCGCACCGGCACCGCCGACCTGAACAAGCTGGGCGGCCTGGTGGTGCGTATGCCGCTCTCCTTCCTGGTGCTGCTGGTGGGCATCATCGGTCTGGCCGGACTGCCGCCGATGAACGGCTTCGTCTCCAAATGGCTGGTTTACCGCTCCCTGCTCAACCAGGGCATGCCGTTGCTGTTCCTGGCCTCGGTGATCGGCACCCTCGGCACCATCCTCTCGGTCTACAAGCTGATCCACAACATCTTCCTCGGTCAGTTGCGGGTGGAGCACGAACAGGTGCGCGAGGCCCCCTGGAGCATGATGATTCCGATGCTGATCCTGACCGCCATCATCTTCATCACCGGACTCTTCCCCGGCATCCCGCTGACCTGGGTCGCCTCGGTACAGCAGGCGGTGGGCCTGCCGGTGCCCGACTACACCCTGGGCGGCGTCGCCTCCAGCAGCGGCTCCCTCGACATGATCTGGGTTATCGGCGTGCTCTTCGCCGGCTTCGGCATCGGCGCCCTGATCTTCTACGGCGCCGGCCCCAGCAAGCGGGTGCATCAGCTCGACAACTATGCCGGCGGCCACTTCCTCACTGCCGACGTGCGCTATCAGTACAGCGACAACTTCTACGCCGGTCTCATGCACCTGATCAAAGGCTGGTATCGAGGCAGCTTTCTCTGGCTCGAGAGCAGCGTCAAGTCGCTGGTCGAGTTTCTCTCCCTTGGCATGCAGGGCATCTACCGGCGCGCCAATGCGGAGTTCTACCTGTTGAGCACGGCGCTCTTCGTCATAGCCTGGGTGGTGATCTGATGGCTCCCATGGAACTCATAATCGAACTGATCCTGATGCCGCTGGTCGCCTTCGTGGTCGGCCTGATGATGGTATTGATGATGCGGCGCATCGCAGCGCGGCTGCAGCGCCGTGTCGGCCCACCCTTGTTCCAGCCGCTCTACGACATCGTCAAGCTGCACGGCAAGAAGACCCAGGTCTCCCACGGCCTGATTCACGACATCGGCATCGTCATGGCCATGGGCGGCTATATCGCCGCCGAGACCCTGCTGCCGGTGCCGGGCATGGACGGCATCGCCGACAAGGGTGGCATCATCACCCTGCTCTACCTGATGATGATCCCCTCGCTGGGACTGGCCCTGGGTGTCGGCCAGTGCGCCAATCCCAACGGCTCCATCGGCATCGCCCGCGCGCTGACCGCCATGCTGGCCTACGACATCCCGCTGGTGATCGTGGTCTTCGGCGTCGCCTACGCCGCCGGCACCACCAACCTGATCGACATCATCGCCGCCCAGCAGGCCGGCGGCTTCGCCACCTGGGGTGCGTTGCAGAATCCCCTACTGGCCATCGCCGGACTCATCGCCATGCACGCCTCGCTGGGCAAGCAGCCCTTCGAGATCTACATCGCGCCGGCGGAGATCGCCACCGGGCCGATGGTCGAGATGGGCGGCAAATACCTGGGTGGCCTCTTCGTCATGCAGTGTTTTCAGCTCTACACCACCTCGGTGCTCTACGTCAGCCTCTTCCTCGGCGGCGGCACCACCTGGTTCGACTTTCTGCTGAAGAGTTTTCTGGTGCTGGCGATCCCGGTCAGCATCGCCTACCTCTTTCCGCGCTACCGCACCGAGGATCTGCTGCGGCTGATGTGGAAATGGCCGGTGATGCTGGGGCTGATCGGACTGGCGTTTGTTATGTAGTTTTTTAAGAAGTTATGAGTTTTTTAGTGTTGAGTTTTGAGTTATTGAGTGCGCTTCGCGCACGTTTGTTCAAACTGGCGTGAGCGAAGCGATCACCGGCAACTCAAAACTAAAAACTCATAACTCAAAAACCCGTTTGGGTGATTACGATGAAATCGATAGACAAGATTCCGGTGATCGAAGCGAAGAAAGGCAACCCCCTCGCCAGGGTTTTTGACGACCTGGTGCGCTTCTGCCGCTCCCGTTCCCTCTTTCTACTTCACTACTGCACCGGCTGTGGCGCCATCGAGCTACCGCCGGCCATGACCTCCCGTTTCGATATGGAGCGGCTCGGCATCCAGCCGATGGTCTCGCCACGCCAGGCGGACATCCTGCTGATCACCGGTTATGTCTCGATCAAGACCCTCAAACGGGTGATCCTGACCTACGAACAGATGAGCGCGCCAAAATATGTGATCGGTATCTGCTCCTGCACCGTCAACGGCGGCATGTACTGGCAGAGTTACGCCACCGCCAAGAAGCTCGATGAGTACATGCCGGTGGATCTCTATATCGCCGGTTGCATGCCGCGACCGGAAGCGGTCATCTCCGGCCTGCAGAAACTGATGGACCGCATCAACAGCGGCGAGGCCAACGGCTGGGAGGACTACTACCGCAACTACGACTATTACCTGGGCAATCAGCAGAAGCTGTTCGGCGAGGATTGGCAGACACCCACCGATATCATCGCCGAGGCCAGGCACTACGACCTGCTGGGCGAGGGCACGCTGGGCGAACACACGAAACTGCTGGAGCAACACCAGCAGCCGCTGGAGGCCCTCGACATGCGTCTGGGTCACAACCTGAAGGAGCCGGCCGAATGAGTAAAGAGATCACCCACTGGCTGGATGACCTGCTGGCCGAGATCGAGGGTATCCAGGTGCGCCGCAAGAGCAGCCGCCGGGTACGGGTCGACGTTCCCGCCGACGCCCTGCCCGCCCTGCTGGAGCTGTTGCAGGGACGCGCCGGCTATATCCACCTCTCCGCCATCAGCTGCGTCGACTGGATCGACGAGAACGAGTTCGAACTGGTCTACCACGTCTGGTCCTACGAGAGTCACTCCCTGGTCTCGGCCCACATCCGCATCGCGCGCGAGCCCGGCGTCTACCTCTCGGTCTACGATCTCTACCAGCCGGCGGCCTTCTTCGAGCGCGACATCCATGAGATGTACGGCATCCACTTCGAGGGCAGCCCCAACATGGAGAAGTTCATCCTTACCGAGTGGGACGGCCCGCCGCCCATGCGCAAGGAGTTCGACAGCGAAGCCTACATCAACGAGCACCTGAGCTGGCAGAACTACAACCCGGAGTGGCTGCAGGAACTGGTCGCCGAGGGCGGCGGCGTGATCATCCCGCCGGAGGAGCAGCGGTTCAGCCAAAAGAAAAGATAGTTTTTAGTTATGAGTTTTTAGTTTTGAGTTGCCGGTGTTCGCTTCGCTCACGTCTATTTCAAATTAACGTGCGCAAAGCGCACACATCAACTCATAACTAAAAACTCAAAACTCAAAACTCAAAACTCACGAGCGAAGCGAGTACAAATGAGACCGGAAAACTACGAAGCCCAACGCCATCCGCCGAGCAACGAGTTCGAGCTCAACTTCGGCCCCAACCATCCCGGCATCGAGGGCAACTACGCCCTCAAGCTGAAGCTGCATGGGGACCAGGTGCTGGAAGCGAAGGCCGACGGCGGCTATCTCCATCGCGGTTTCGAGAAGCTGATGGAGCAGCGGCTGTGGATTCAGAACATCGCCCTGGTGCCCCGCATCTGCGTACCCGATCCATCGCCGATGGAGCTCTGCTACTCGATGGCGGTGGAGGAGCTGTGCGGTCTGCAAGTGCCGCTGCGGGCGCAGTGGATCCGTGTCATGCAGCTGGAGCTGTCGCGCATCGCCGCCCATCTCTTCACCTTCGGCGGCCACGCCGCCACCACCGGCATGTACAGCACCATGTACTGGGGTGTGGCCGACCGTGACCTGTTGCTCGATCTGTTCGAGGAGTTCACCGGCGGCCGGGTCTACAGCATCTACAACATCCCGGGCGGGGTGCGTCGGGAGTTGCCGCAGGGCTTCCTGCAGCGGGTCAGCGAGACCCTCGACTATATCGAGTCGCGCCTGGCCGACTACGACAACCTCTTCTTCAAGAACCAGGTCTTCGTGCGGCGCGCCAAGGGCGTCGGCGTGATGAGTCAGGAACAGGCCCTGGCCTGGGGCGTCACCGGTCCCAACCTGCGCGCCACCGGCCTCGCCTTCGACGTGCGTCGCGACGACCCCTACCTGGTCTACGACCAGCTCGACTTCGAGATCCCCACCGAACAGAGCGGCGACGCCTGGGCCCGCACCCTGGTGCGCCGACAGGAGCTGATGCAGAGCATCCGCATCCTGCGCCAGGTGGTGAAGGCGCTGCCCGATATCGGCGGCCCGATCCGCGCGCCGATTCCCAACCCGCTGGCCTGGAACGTCCCTGCCGGCGAGGTCTATACCCGGGTCGAGTCCTCCAAGGGCGAGCTCTGCTACTTCGTGGTCTCCAACGGCGGCCCCAAGCCCTACCGGGTTCACGTGCGCGGTCCCTCCTCCATGCACGCGGTGCAGGTGCTCGAAAAACTGTCCGTGGGTTCGCGTATCGAGGATATCGCGCAGACCATGTTTTCCCTCGACGCCTGCCCGCCTGAAGTCGACAGATGACTTCAGAGTTTTGAGTGATGAGTTTTTAGTTTTGAGTTTATTGGGTGCAAGGAGGCAACCTGATGGATAAGAGCAAGCATATCTCGAAGACGAAAAGTTTCGAGTTCGCGGTTAGGGTGGTGC
>JBNLGI010000021.1:0-26131 GCA_050305975.1 Sedimenticolaceae bacterium
GGCGGCGGCGGTCGCCGTCGACACCGGTGAAGCGCAACTCGGCGCGGCGGCCGACGAACTCATCGCCATATTGATACAGCGCGATCTGGATATCGACCTGAAAGAAAAAGCCCTGGTTGAGACGCTCTTCGCCTTGGACGGCGATGATGGGATAGGGGGTGCCTTCCAACGCGAATTCCATACGCGCCTTGTTGGCGGGGATCTCCATGGATATTCCTTTATATCTACTGCAATCCGTTGAACTACACAGTGCTGTGTAGTGTTAAAACCGCAAGCTTACCCGTGTCATGATTCTGGAAACTGATAATTCGGTCACGAATGTACTGAGAAATATTTAGCCGAATGAATGGTACTAAGGCACTTGATTTGTGAAACCGGTAACGGTAAGTGCGGAATTCACTAAATGTCAAAATGTGATGGATTTCGAAAAATAGACATGCTGTTGTCACCTTTCCCGACTCGACTTTCGCTCTATGAAACGTACAATGCGCTCTCAATACGCCGTAACTACAGAGACGTGGATACGGTCAGGACATGGAAGACCTGCAGCAAATAGCGTTTCAGCTTTTTGGTTGCATTCGGTGGAGCGGTAACGATATGGAAGTCGATCCTTTCTCAAATCATTTCCAACGCAAACAGAAAAAGCGGGAAGCGTTCCGTCCCGTTCTGCGTTCGCTCGTCGAAGGTTTGGCCTCTCTGGTCGAGGGTCAGCGCTGTTTCGCCGATGAGTTCGGTCTCTCCTATGGTCGCGTGTTCAGCGACGATCTCGAATCCTTCAAGGGCCAAGATAGCTGCAAGGTGATTTCCGATTGGATTCGTGGCGGCGAAGAGGGGGCCATGCGGTTGAAGCAGCTCTTTTGTGACCTGGCACAACATCAAGTCGCGCTGGTCGAGGCATTCGACGAACTTGCCACTAAATCGATCGATGGTGTCAAGTTCAAAAAAGGCAAACATGCCAGTCAAAATGTGTTTGATACAAACGCTGATTCATCAAGAGCGAAACTCAAGCGCCAACAGTATGTTGATGCGCATCAACAGATGCTGATGTCGTCGTTTGTAGCTAGATACGCTAAAGCGCGAGAGCAGATGAGGGCCGACATGGAGAGTGGCCATAAGATGAAGGATGCAGGGAATACCGCGATTAAATAGTGACTGGATTGTTCGCCATGTATAGACCTCGATTATTGCTTACGTTGATTTTGTTGGTTGTTGTTACCACGCTTGCGGGTTGCTCATCGCCGCCGGTGAAGTTTGGGCTTGAAGCGGGTTCGAACCTGAATCCGAATGAGAAAAACGAACCGTTACCAGTGGTCGCTAGGGTCTATCTGTTAGCGGACGATAAAAGCTTCGAGTCGGCCGAGTTCGAGGCGCTGTGGAAGGATGATGTGGCTGTACTGGGTGATGCCCTGTTGAACAGACAGGAACTGGTGCTGACGCCGGCTTCTGAGCAACGCGTGGAGTTCAAGCGCCGTGACGGGGTCAAATTCGCAGCCGTTATGGTCATATTCCGCGAGGCGCAGAGCGGCCAGTGGCGCGCCATCAAGCCGTTGTCGGACGGCTATGTCAGCCGCAGATTCAGCAAGTCGCTGCATGTGAAGCTCAACGGCAATATCGTCGAATTCGACGAGTGATTTAGCGCAGAAAAGGGAAGGGGATGGATGGTCATCCGATACGGAGATTGATATGACGCTGCAGAAAGTCGTCTGGGCAGAAGGCATCGTGCTGGGGCAGCAGCACTTCCAGAGTTGGGACAGTTACTTCGAGAAGAGACAGCAGTTGCTGAGCCGTGCGGCGGCGCCCCTTGGATGGGGCGTGATCCATTTGGATGTGGATATGGAGTCCCTGAAGGCCTGCGTGTTCCGCCTGAATAAATGTACCGCCATTCTTCCCTGCGGCAATCTCATTGAATACGACACCGCAAATGCGGCTCCCTTGAGCTGTGATCTGAGTGATACCGATGGGGCTGATGTCTCGATACAGATCGGACTGCCGGTCGGTTCAGCAGTCGCCGGGATCAGCGGCTACAGCGCCAATGGCCAGCTTTGCCGTTGGGAGGCCGATTATCAGAAGGTTTCCGATCTCTACGACAGCAGTCGTGAGCGCGAGATACTGGTGGCTCGCCACAACTTGGTACTGATCAAGGCCAACAACGCCAATGATCAATTCTCGTTGCTGAAGATCGCCGACCTTGTCAGTGATGGGACTGGCGGCTACAGCCTCTCCGCCGAGTTTATTCCCACGGTATGCAGAATCGGTGCATCCGAAGTGCTGCGTGGCAGCATCCAGAGGCTCTCCGAGCTCTTCTCCGCCAAAGCCAAGGTACTGGGGAAGCGTGTACGCCAGTACGGATCACGGGTCTCCGATTATGGGCCGAATGAGCTGAGCAGTTTTCTCCTGATGCAAGTGCTGAATCCTGCAGCCGCTCAGTTGAGGCACTTCTCGAGCAACCCTGATGCGCATCCGGAGAATCTCTACCGTTGCCTTATTGATATCGCTTCCGTGCTGCAGTGTTACAAGGCCAACTTCGAGTCGGACGAGATTCCGGTGTATGAGCACGCCGATCTCAGCAAGGTCTTTCTGGGGCTGGATAGAGTGTTGCGCTCGCTGATCGATGCGGTGATGCCGTCGATGACTGCCGGTTTGAGACTCAACCGGGAAACCGAGCTGCTGCAATCGGTGGATTCGATCGACATTATGCTGTTTGAGAAGACCTCGTTCTTCCTGGCTGTGAGCATGGATGGCGACGATATCTCCTGGTTCAACGAATTTCCACGTAAGGTCAAACTGGGCGCCCGTTCGGATATCGAGATGATCATCGCATCGGCCATGCCCGGGGTGACCTTGACCCATACTCAAAGGCCGCCGAACCGGCTGCCGATCAAGAGTGGCTACGAATATTTCCGTCTGGAACCCAAAGGCGAGTTCTGGGAGCGTGTGGTTGAAGACCGTTCGATAGCGCTTTTTCTCACTCAGGAGTTTGCCAAGGCAAGTGTCGATCTGATTACTGTGGAAGAGTAGTCAACTAAGGATATCGGAAAAGGGAGATGTCTTGTGCCAGCGAGGCAAGGATCACAATCATCGGACGTCAATATCTTACTAGAGTGCAGCGCCTCGGTTTTCGCGTTTACGGCCAAGCTGAAACGCAATGCAGAAGGTGAGTCCTTGGGCGATTATCGGGAACAGATCATCAAGTCTTTCGATGTGCTCGAGAGAGTGGCCTTCGAGCGTCAGATAGGAACCAGTACCGTTCAGGATGCCAAATACGCCCTGGCCGCCTTCGTCGACGAGGCCGTGCTGGCCTCGGACAATCCGGGGCGAATGGAGTGGATGAGCAGTCCGCTGCAGCTCAAGTTCTTCGGCGAGCACTTGGCGGGCGAACACTTTTTTCAAAAACTCAACGCCCTGCGTCAAGGGGGCGAGAAGAACTTGGAGCTGCTCGAACTCTACTATACCTGCCTCCAGCTCGGTTTCGAGGGCATGTACAAGTTGCGCGGTCTGGAGGCGCTGATGGCGCTGCAGGTCGATCTGCGCAGTCAGATCGACGGTTATCGAGGTATCGTGGATCCGAAATTGGCCCCTGAAGGTGAGCCGAAAACCGGAATAATTGCACGAGTCAGCCGGCATGTTCCCTATTGGGTGATCGGTGTGGTGACCATCGGTCTGATGTTTTTCAGTTATGCCGGCTATTCGGTGATTCTCTCCAAGCAAGTCGATGCCTCCCTGCAGAGTCTTAAACGGCAAATCGCCATGCTCTCAGAGCCCCAAACTAAATCCGACGACGAATACCCGAGCCGGAGTGAATAATGCATAGCATCTTTAGCCTCATACAAAGATATGCGCTGTCACGTGCCGGTAGTACGGTGGTAGGCCTCTTTGTCGTGATCTCGCTGGTATGGTTCACCGGTCCGACGCTCGGGCTGAGCAGTGTTACCTATCGTCTTTCGATCATCGGTGCGATTGTTCTTGTCGCGCTGATTGTGTGGCTGGTGAGACGGATCATCTTCGCACGCCGCGGTGCAAAACTGCAGGATGAACTCGGCGGTCAGGAAGAGTCCAAGGCGGCTTCGAAGAAACTCGAAATCCAGCTGCTGAAGGAGAAGATGAACGAAGCGATCTCTTCGCTGAAGTCTTCGGAATTGGGTGCGAGGTACAGGGGTAATGCGGCACTCTATGCGCTGCCCTGGTATATGATCATCGGTCCGTCTGCAGCCGGTAAGAGCACATTGTTGCGACAATCGGGTCTTCAGTTCCCCTATGCCAGTGATGACGACATCAATATCAAGGGCTATGGCGGAACCCGTAACTGTGATTGGTGGTTCTCCGACCAAGCCGTCTTTTTGGACACGGCCGGCCGCTATACCACTGAAGACGACGACCGCGATGAGTGGTTGTCGTTTCTCGGTATGGTGCGCAAGCATCGGAAAAAGATGCCAGTCAACGGAGTGCTTGTGGCGGTCAGTCTGGTCGAGCTTCTGACCACGGACAGCGAAGGTCTCGAGTGGCATGTGAAGATCATTCGCAACCGAATCAGCGAGCTGATTCGGGAGCTGGGTCTGGTATTTCCTGTCTACCTGGTGTTTACGAAGAGCGATCTGCTGCAGGGTTTTGAGGCCTTTTTTGAAGACTTGAGCGAGCAGGAGAGGAATCAGGTATGGGGCGCCTATCTCTACGACAAGCAGGAGTTGGATGACGATGTCTCCGAGATCTTTGAGAAGCATCTGAACAATCTCTATGTGCGCCTGTGTCACATACGCCTGCACAAGATGTCGATGCAGCGAAATCTCAACAGAAAGGCCGAACTGTTCGATTTTCCCAGTCAATTCGGTGCCGCCGCGGAAAAGATCAACGAGTTTATCAATCTGTTGTTCAAGCAGAATCCCTATCAGGAGACGCCTCAGTTCGCCGGCGTCTACTTCACCAGTGCGACCCAGGAAGGCACGCCCATAGAGCGCATCATCGGCAATCTGCGTCAGGCCTTCGGTGTGGCGAAGCAGCAGACTGGCGGTTCAAACGGACAGCAGCGGCCATTCTTCATCAAGAACTTCTTTACCGAAGTCATCTTCCAGATCCAGGGCGGAGCCAGAGCGAACCGAAAGAAGCTCAGCTGGGACCGTGGATTGCGAACGGCAACCGTGCTGGCCTCGCTGATAGTGGTAGCTGGCGCCTATCTAGTGCTCAGCGGCTCCTATGCCACAAACACCTATCTGATGGGTCACGGCGTCACCCTGGCTGAAGCGGTGGGTGAGACAGTCACAAATCCGGCATCCACGGCCAGGCAACGTTTCGAAGCGGTGGTTGAGCTGCAGAAACATATGGAAAACCTGAACACCATCGATGAAGAGCTGCCTTGGGTTAAGCAGGCCGCCCTCTACCGCGCCAATGAACAGAAGGCGCAACTGGAAAAGCTGATCGATGCCTCGCTCTACCAGGCCTTCTGGGCGCCGGTGACGCGTGAGGTCGAGCATCGGCTGGATGGGTTGGGGATGCGCTGGGCAGTCTCCACCGAGTCGGTTCAGGAGCAGCTGCGGCCAAAATACTATGAAACGCTGAAGCTCTATCTGCAGCTGACGCGTCAGGAACATTTCGATTTCGACTCACTGCTGACGACGACGGCAAAGATCTGGCAACGGCTCGTGTTCGACGGCGCCAAGCCCGATGAAGAAAGCGTCAGGTATATCCAGCAGCTCTCGCTTCGCTATATGGAGCCGCGAAAAGAGCGGCATGAGATGCAGTTACCGGCCAATGAGCAGCTCATCGCCAAGGCCAGAGGTCAGCTCTATACGACACCGGATCCCACCCGGCTCTATGCGCTGCTGATCAACAAGGGGAAGACGGATTGGCCTGAATTGGGAATCAAGCACTTCGTGATCGGTGAGGGCAAAGAGTATTTGACTTCAAAGGAGAGCCTACCGGGAATCTATAGCTCGGAGGCCTGGTATAGCTTTGTCAGGGAAGAGATCGCCAGCATGGCAAACTCCTTTGCCCATGGCGACTGGGTGATGGAGGATACCGAGACTAAATCTGAAAATAACGAAGCGAAAGCAGAGGCCATGGGTGAGAAAGCAGGATCGGCAACGCTGGCGCAAGCAGATGATTCACAAGCGAGCGGATCCGCAGTCGACGACGATGCAGCGTTGAAAGGTGATCGGCTGGCGGCCTATCTGGAGCAAGAGATACGCAGCCTCTATTTCAAAGACTATGCCGATTGGTGGATGGCCTTTCTCAAGTCGTTTAGATACAAGTTGCCCAGGGATTTGGCCGACAAATCGATGGCATTGATGTATCTCTCGAGCTATGAAGGTCCGATAGCCCAGCTTTCCCAGGCCATTGCCAAGAACACGCTGGTATACGAGCGGCGTCCCCAGGCGGCCAAAGCGACAGCTACCTCGGGATCTGAAGAGCTGCCCGTGGTTGCGCAACCGCCGCAGCCAAAGCCAGTTCAGGAATTGGCTGAGGTTTTTGACGATATTCAGCGCTTTTCCACGCCTGAGAGCGATAGCCAGCTGAGTCAGCCGATCAACGCCTATCTGGAGGCGCTGACACAGCTGTACGGCGAGATGGATGGCTTGGCGGCTTCCGTCGATGTCAAACGCGACAGTGAGCGATTTGCGGCGGACCTGCTGTCGGGGCGCAATTCCAGTCCCAGTATCTCAAAGGCCTGGGTGACGACCACCACGCTGGTGAACAGCGTGAAGCCGGCCACCCGACCGATTCTCAAATCGTTATTGAGTCCGCCCATCAGCATGGCCTGGTCCGGCGTCGTCGGACAAGCAACTTCGGATCTTCAGCAGGAGTGGCATACCGCTGTCGTCAATCCGTACAAAAAAATGATCTCCGGAAAGTTCCCGTTCTCGGCGACGGGAAGCGATGCCGCGCTGGCCGATGTCGCCGCGTTCTACCACCCGGATGACGGTATCTTGTGGAAGTTCGCGAATGAGCGGTTGTCGCCATACCTGCGTAAGACGGCCCACGGATGGGAACCCAGGAAGTGGCTGGGAATAGGGGCGAACTTTTCAAACGAATTTTTACAGGGGCTGACTGAGGCCCAGAAGATCACCGACGCGCTCTATACCAACCAGAACAGCGCGCCAAACATGACGTTCTATCTGCAGCCGGATCCCAGCACCAAGCTACGTGAGATGCAGATCGAGTCGAATGGACAGCTGTTCCGGTATCGTAACGGTCCTCAGGTGTGGCAACGCTTCGATTGGCCCGGAGAGATGAATCAGATAGGCGCCCGTGTCCTGGGCGTGGCCGATCATGGACGTGCGGTTGGTGAACTGCGTGCCGATGGACCCTGGGGACTGTTTCATCTCCTCACGCTGGCCGATATCGAGAAGAAAAGCGGCACCCACTACCGGACAACCTGGGAGCTCCCTGCCTCTGACGGTGGTACGGTGAGCGTCTCGTTCAAGCTGAGAGCGGACCGACAGGACAACATCTTCAACGTTAAGATGATCAGCTCCTTCAAACTGCCCAAGGCCCTGTTCCGCAATGACGGTTCAAGGTTGGCGGCTTACTGATGATGTTTGGCTTTTTGAAGCACTACCGACCTGAAGCGGAGCCGAGGCAGGAGTCCGTGGTAGGCTGCTTTGGCAAGCTGCCGATCTACGACGAGTTTATCCGCTACAACGTCAACGGTCGCGCGGTGCTGGATCTGGATGAGTGGATCCAGCAAGGGTTTTCCCAGCACAATCGAGGAATGCAGGTACGCGCTGAAAAGGCGGAATTGCATCGCTATACCTACAATTTCGCCTTTGCCGGAAGTGGTGATCAACCCGGTACGGTGATCGGTGCCATGATGGGCAGCCGGGATAAATGCGGTCGACAATATCCCTTTCTGCTTTTCAAGTTGCTGTCCAACCAGAATACGGAATCCTTGGCATCCACACTCCCGTGTGCGTACAAGGACTTTTTCGATAACGCCGAGAATCTCTGCTCCACGGACTGGAGCCTGCAACCGATCAATATGTTGAAAAAACGTGTCGAGGCATTGAATCAAGGTAGAGAACAGGTTACCCGGAGCCACTTGATGGAGTCTGAAATCACGGCTTTAAGGACGTTGAAAAGCGATCAGTTTTGGCGCGATACCCTGGGAGACTCCGCGCAAGAGTGCGCGCCCATGTGCATCGAAGTGATGCGTGATCTGCTGGCTACCGCTGTGCGCAAGTCACCGCTGCGCACCTCATGGGGCATAGAGATTCCGCTGCCGGCAAATGACAAGACCCATGTCCATGTCTCTTTTTGGGTGAGAGTAGCGGAGTCAATGCTGGGGAGCCGGGGATGGCGTCCCCACTACATTTGGGGTGACACCCAGAATCGTCAGCAGCAGTACCTCTATCTCTTTTTCAGGCCCATATCTCCGATATTTTTCTCGCACCTGCTGGGACGCAGAACGGACAATGGGGTGCTGATAAATCTGCTCAAGGAGAGCAGGAGTCAGCAACATATCAGCATGTCCGCCAAACGGATCGGGGACTTGAGCAAACCGAGCGATATGGTGAGTCTCTCCGATGAGTGGGCGAACTGGGGGAGGCAGTAGTGGATAGCGCAGCGCAACCCGTCAATACTAAAACGGTGGTCTCCCCGGTGGAGCCGTTGCTGATACCCATCGGTGAGAACCAGGTCGGAGAAGATCCGCGATATGGTGATGAATTTACGGCCGTCAAATCAGAAATAGACCGTCTGTCGGAGACGGACTATCCCGAGATAGCAAGACGCTGTGAACGCATTCTCATCGAAGAGGCCAAGGATCTTCGCGTTGCCGGATACTACCTCATGGCAAGGGTATTCAATGACGGGTTGGATGGGCTGTCAGAGGGTGTTGAACTCTATCTCGAGCTGCTGCGCCGCTATGGCGGAAACTGCCACCCGCAGCGAGAAGGCGCTCAGATGCAGGCAGTTGCCTGGCTGAACAATAACAAGTTGTCGTTATTCGTCAATAAAATCGACCTATCGAACGATGAGTATCGACTGGGTCTGGTCACTGTCAGATCGCATTTCGAAGCGCTCAACCAGGAGTTGAGGTCTCTCTATGGTGGCGAAGTGGCGACCTGGACGTCCCTGAATCCGTGGCTCGAAAAGAATATGTCGAAGGTACCGTCCACAGCGACCGAAATGAAAGCGTCAGAGGAGACAAAGGCTCAAGTGGTCAGGGTCGAGTCTAGCGTGATAGCCAGTGAGCTGGTCTTCACGCGCACGCTCGAACGGCTGCTCGACTATCTTGCCGATCAGGGAGATATCACCCGGCTGATCTCGGTTTCCAGAGCCATGAAGTGGTCAAGTGCCGGACTGCCCGAAAACACGGCCGGCACGACCAGGATTTCACCTCCGCGCGAAGCCGTGATCGCCGCCGTAGAGTCGGCGATCGGTCCGGTGGCGGATGAGTCTAAACTGCTCGAGTTCGAGTCTTTCTTCATGGAGGCGGGGTGTCAATACTATCTGGATCTGCAGGCGAAGGAGATGGAGATCGCCAGATCGGTAGGGAGAAGCGAACTGGCTGATCTGATCGAGCAGAGTCTGCGGCAGCTGGTTCTGCGTCAACCTGAAATCCTGAACTTGAAATTCAGCGATGGCAGACCCTTCGCCAATGAACTCACACGAAGAACATTGCGTCAGACAACATCGAGTGGAGAGCCGCAAGCCGCTGCTGGCTCTGCTCAAGAGGCCTTGGATATAACACAACGGATCGCCAGGCTTCTGGAAAAGGACGGTAACGCAAGTTTGGGCGCGACGATTGATAAGCTTTCAGAAGTAGAGGTTCGAGACGGATCGGAGGCTTTCAGACTCGATCTTGCCAAGTTGGATGCTTGTCTTGACGCCGGACGCGCGGAGATTGCGCTCCCGCTCGCGCAAAAGTTGCAAACCCAAGTGGAGAAATATCATCTGGCGGAGTGGGACAAGGCATTGGCGCTGGAACTCTGGGACAAAATGCTGGTGATTTTGCAGACCGCGGAACCAGAAGATAATCCGACGCGGACAACAATGGCTGAATTGAAGGAAAAAATATGTGCCACGGACTTAGGCTTCGCCCTGAAACTGTTTTAGAAGGGTAAGGCTGGAGAGTGGTGGTAAGCGTGTATTTATGTAATGGCCGTGCCGAATGGACGGTGTAATCAGATAAGGAGAGCTTATTATGGCAGAAAGTTTCCAGAAAGAGATACCGAAGGCGCGTGTCAACATTACTTTGGATGTCGAAACAGGTGGTGCCAAGAAAAAACTCGAGCTACCGATGAAGCTCCTGGTCATGGGAGATTTCAGTAACGGCAAGACCCAAGGCAGAGTAGCCGAAAGGGAGAGGATCAATATCAACAAGGACAATTTCGAGTCTGTCATGCGTAATCTCGCACCCAAGCTCGAATTCAATGTGGAAAACAAATTGAACAGTGAAGGCAACGATATTCGCGTTCAACTGGAAATCGACTCGATCAAGTCACTCGACCCAGAAGTGGTTGCGGAGCAGATTCCAGAACTGCACAAGATGCTTGCCATGCGGAATCTGCTGAAGGATCTGCGTTCGAACATCCTCGATAACGGAAGCCTCAGAAGAGAACTCGAGAAGATCGTAAAGAATCGTCCGGATCTGATGGATCTCAAGGATAAGCTGGATGCACTGGTTGGCGACTCTGGAGAAGAGATGCAACAGAGCGACGCCTGATAGGTATCAAGCTCGATAATTTGTGTGTACAGACATCCTATTTACTGAGCGTGGAGCAGACTAATGGCAATACAGGAATATACTTCGACACAGGAAAAGCAACAGGTACATGCTGAGCCCGTCGGAAGTTACGAACGGCTGTGCGACCTCGTACATGTGAGTCCCATCGAGGAGAAGATCCAGCTCGATTCATTTCGTCACGTCAACAAGATGGCAGAGGTTCAGCTCAACGAACGACTGACCGCTGCATTGAGTGTCTTCTTGGATCTGGCATCAGAGGAAAAGACGGTAACCGAAAAGATCGACAAGACGCTGTTGGATCACTATATCGGCAAGATCGACGAGATCATCGGTTCGCAACTCGATGCCGTGTTGCATCATGCGAAATTTCAGGAGGTCGAGAGTGCTTGGCGTGGTCTGAAATTTCTCATCGACAGATGCGATTTTCGCAGCAATATCAAAGTCGAGCTGCTCGATGTCAGCAAGAATGCCCTGCAAAACGATTTCGAAGACTCTCCGGAGACGACCCAGTCCGGCCTCTACCGTCACATCTATACCCAAGAGTACGACACACCCGGAGGCGAGCCGATCACCGCCATGGTCTCTAATTATGAGTTTGGACGAGAAGCACCGGATGTCGGACTCCTGTCGGAGATCGCCCGGGTGGCCGCTGCGGCCCACTGCCCGTTCCTTGGCTCTGTCGGATCCAAGTTTTTCGACAAGGAGGCGATTGAGGAGGTCCCCAAGATCCAGGATGTCTCCAGTTATATGGAACGCGCCGAGTATATCCGCTGGAAGTCGTTCCGCGACTCTGAGGATTCGCGTTATGTGGGTCTGGTGATGCCAAGATTCCTACTGCGCCATCCCTATGGCGTGGAGAATCCAGTACGCGGTTTTCAGTATTCTGAGGATGTCAAACGGGAAGGCCACGAGAACTATCTTTGGGGCAATGCAACCTTCGCTTTTGCCGCCAATATGGCTGACAGCTTCAAACGCCATGGCTGGACCGTGAACATCCGAGGCCCTGAAGCGGGCGGCAAGGTCGAGAACCTGCCTATCCATCACTATGACGTGGGCAAGGGCAAGCAGGCCAAGATCCCGACCGAGGTGATCATCTCGGAAACCCAGGAGGTTGCATTCGCCAACCAGGGTTTTATCCCGCTCAGCTACTACAAGAACAGCGATTTCGCCTGCTTCTTCTCGGCCAACTCCACACAAAAGCCGACTGAGTACTCGACAGTTGATGCGACGGCAAACAGCCGCATTAACTCTCGTCTTCCCTACATCTTTCTGGTATCGAGAATTTCTCACTACCTGAAAGTCCTGCAACGGGAAAACATCGGTTCCAGCAAAACCCGGCAGGAACTGGAAAACGAGTTGAATGACTGGCTACAGGGGCTGGTGACAAAAATGACCAATCCGGATGCGGCGTTGATCGCCACCCATCCCCTACGGGATGCAGAGGTCAAGGTGGAAGAGATTCCGGAGAACCCGGGCTACTACAGAGTCAGTCTCTTCGTCGTCCCGCACTTCCAGATAGAAGGCGTCGATGTTCGCCTGTCGCTGGTCGCCAAGATGCCGGCGAATAAGGAGTGATATCCAGGACGTCTCATGGCATCCTGGTTCGCAACGTGCCATGTCAAAAAAGTTCGCTCATTCGAGCAAACGACTGCAGTTGAGCAGAATTGAGGTATTAACACCTCAGAACTTGGAGTGTTTTTAGCAAACACTCATTTATATTGGAACTAAACCTAAACCTTAGGGAGAAGTAAATGGCAATTCCTGCGTATATGTGGATCAAAGATGATCAAGGTGCAGCGATCGATGGTGCAGTTACTGTGTCAGGAAGACAGGGAAGTGTTGAAGTCCTGCACTTCGATCATGAAATCCGTATTCCCACGGATTCCGACACAGGCGCACTCACAGGGACACGCAAACACGAACCATTCAAGATCACCAAGGCTTTTGACAGCTCCTCGCCTTATCTCTACAAGGCGTGCAGCAATGGTCAGACTCTGAAGGAGCTTGAACTGCGTTGGTATCGCATCGACGACACGGGTACCGAGCGTGAATATTTCCGTCATCGTCTGGAAGACGTGAAGATCACCAAGGTAAGTCCTGTCATGCACAACGTAAAAGATCTCGACAAAGAGCGTTATCCTCATCTCGAGGAGGTCTCCATGCGCTATGGTCGTATCACTTGGACCTATGTCGATGGCAACATCGAATTCACCGACTCCTGGAACGACGGTCGGTAAACAGAATGGCGGGGCATCCCGCCCCGCCATTACTTCAAATATCAGTCGTTGTATTGGAAAGCGTAAATATTCGATGCGTGAAGCACATGGCTACGGTCTGTTCGAAGTGTTTACACAAGAGTGGCAGGATAATACGCCGTTGCATGTCTGCAAAGGCGACAGTGTCATCGTACAGAGTATTCAGGATCATCTTTCAAGACTGCTCAATGCAAGACAGGGCACGCTGTCCCATCTGCCGGATTACGGTCTGCCCGATATAACTGAAGCCTATGGAGATCTGCCCTACACCATCGGCGATCTCCAGTCCGCAATTGAAGCATGCATCAAGAAGTATGAGCCGCGCATTGTTGATGTGGAAGTGGTCAGCCTGCCTCATGATCGAGCCAAAGGCGTAGTCATCATGGAAATACGTGCCAGATTGACGAATGGACAGGCGACTCGATTCGAGACCTATTTGAAGAGTGAGGGATATGCAAAAGTCATTCAGCGCCCTGTGCATGACTGATCCGTCAATCAAGGTAGCTCGATGAAAGACTACTTCGATGCGGAAATGCGCCTGCTGAACGAGTCTGCCATAGAGTTTGCTCAGTCCTATCCTGAGCAGGCCAGTATGCTGAATCTGACAGAGGTCAGGGATAGAGATCCTTACATCGAGCGCCTGCTGGAAGGTATGGCTTATCTGACGGCTCATATTCGAAGTCGCATAGACGACGATGTGCCGGAGATCAGTCAAACCCTGATCCGACAGATGTGGCCCCAGTTTGTGCGTCCCTTTCCCTCTGCGACCGTCATCGAATTCAACGCCAATACCAATCGGCTGGCAACGCCGGAGCGTTGTAGCAAAGGCACCCGAGTGCTTTCTGATCCGGTTGGAGAGATGGAAGACCAAAAGCGCATGAAGGAGGCGGAACTCGTTAGATGCGAGTATCGGACGACGAGCGATGTCGTCATAAATCCGCTCAGAATCGCACAGGCAGAGCTCAGGGAAGATGTCGCTACCGGCTATGTCATTCGGCTCGATTTCGAGATCGGCGCCAGCGCATCCATCGATAAGCTTGAACTGGAGGATCTACACTTCTATCTCCATGGCTATCCAACCTTGACGCTGGATCTCTGGCACCATCTGACCAATTGCTTGAAGAGGGTTCGATTGCGAATACCGTCTGCCAAGGGTGATGACATCAGGATCATGGGGGGGCAGGGTTGCGTCTTCCCGGCACACATGGATATCGATTCCACCATCCTGCCGAAATCCGGGCGCTCATTCATTGGTACCCATCTACTGCAGGAGTACTTCTGTTTCCGTGAAAAATTTCTCTTCATTGGGCTGCGGGGACTGGAACAGGTGGATTGGCCGGAGAACTGTAATCGATTTGCCTTGGAATTTAGTCTCGATGCACAGCTTCCAGCCGACTATCGAATCGACACAGAGACCTTCCGTCTCCACTGTACCCCAGCGGTCAATCTCTTCAGATCCCATTCCGAACCGGTTCTGATCGACCATAGACGCTCCGAGTACCGCGTACTCGCCGATGTGAACAAGCCGAATTCACTGGCTATCTACAGTGTGGATCAGGTGGAGAGTGTGGGCGGAACCAGCGGTCAGCGCCACGCCTACCATTCGATACACGAACTCAAGAATCAATCCGAAACCCCCAGACACTATCACGTCTCGACACGTGGCCGGGTGCAGGGCGGCGAGGATACTTTCATCTCCGTCGGTGGCATCTCGCACTTCGAGTCAGAGACCCTGAGTTGCGCTATTCATGCCTACAACGGCCATTTTCCCCGCCGTTACCTCTTCGAAGGCAGCATTCGTAACAATTCGACGAACAACAATGCGCTCAAGGATTACCTCGAGCTAACCAACATCTCGCGTCCGACGCCGACCTACATGCCCCCTGATGACATCAACTTCCAGTGGGGCGTAGTCGCGCACCTGGCACTCAACTACAGTTCCATCGCCGAACTGCAGACCCTCAAGCGGATTCTCTATCTATACGAATGGACGGGAAGACAGGACAATCTGCGCAAGATAGATGGCATCCAGGACGTCAAGCTCGATCTCTATCAGGAGATGTACCGCGGCGCGCTCATGCGCGGCATGGAGATCGTGCTTACCCTGCATGAGGGAAACTATGCCTCAATCGCCGACATTGCACTGTTCGGCAGCATACTGCACGCCTTCTTCACCATGTACGCCAACATCAACACGGTTGTGCGCACCCGAGTCCATTGTCATCCATCAGGTAAGGAGTTGTCATGGCGACCGGCCCTGGGCGAAACCTCCCTGATGTGATTCGCGGTATTCTCGATTCGGCGGCCTCTCACGATTTCACCCAGGTCGCCTACCTCATCGAGCAGCATTGGCCCGAGCGGGGCAAGATCGGCGATGGCCTCGATCGCTGGTGCCGTTTCCGTCCAGCCAGCGAGACCAGCTTCCCGGCCGCCGACATTCGCCGTTGCCGCTATGACGATCAGGGGCGGCTCGATATCCAGCTCAACTTCATGGGTTTCTACGGCGTGGATGCGGCGGTGCCACATTACTTCTCGGATCGGGCCATGCTGGATGACGACGGGGGCAGGGCGCTGCGTGCCTTTCTCGACATCTTCAACCACCGTCTCTATGCCCTCTACTATCAGGCCTGGAAGAAATACCGCCCGAGCTTCCACCTGGATGAGCCCGAGAATCTCTATCTGAAAATGGTCAGCGCCATCTCTGGCTGGTCGCTCAACCAGAAGCAGGGCAAGGGACTCTCCTATGCCGGGTTGCTGGGGCGGCGGGTGCGTAACGCCCAGGGCCTCGAGGGTCTGCTCAACGACTATCTCGATGCCATACCCGTCCGGGTCAGGCAGTTTCAATCACGCTGGATCAGCGTCAAGAGCAGCCTTCCTCTCGGCGATGGCGAGCTGCGACTCGGCGACAATCTGCTGCTAGGCGACAAGGTGTTGGATATCAGCGGCAAGATCGACGTGATGATCGGTCCCATCTCGCCCAAGGCCTCCATGCAGCTCATGCCGACCACGGCCAAGGGATGTGCGGTGATCGATCTGGTCAAGCGCTATCTGCCCCCCAGCATCGACTTCGACCTGGTGATACAGATCACCCCCGGCACGGTCAACGCGGAGCCCCTGGGTTCCGATCAGCTGGTCCTGGGATGGTCGACTTGGCTCCAGGACCAAGTCACGGCGGACTGGCAGGTCCGCATCAGCGGTGATCGCAACAGCGAGGCCGGCATGACGCGAACACAGGCGGCGTAATTTCTAGCGAAGCGGAGACTCCAGGAGCAACCTTACATGGACAACAGACATATCAAAGCCCTCATCGAACGACTCAATCCGGTCTGCGCCAAGGTGTTGGAGGACGCGGCCATCTTTGCCGGTACGCGCGGCAATTACGAGG
The DNA here is from genome assembly GCA_050305975.1 of Sedimenticolaceae bacterium. Taxonomy (GTDB): domain Bacteria; phylum Pseudomonadota; class Gammaproteobacteria; order Chromatiales; family Chromatiaceae; genus Thiodiazotropha. The sequence goes on from JBNLGI010000021.1 coordinate 16,319, forward strand.
TGCGCATCGAACACGTCCTGATCAAGCTCCTGGAGGGTGAGACTGGCATTGACATGGACCATCTGCTGAAGCGCCTCGAGGTGGACCTGGACGCCTTCTGGCACAAGATGCTGGAGAGCCTCTCCCGGGCCGAGGTCGGCAACCAGGGCAAACCCAGTTTCAGTATCGCCATCTTTCAGTGGTTGGAGCGCGCCTGGCTCGCCTCCACCCTCTACTATGATCAGCAGCGGATCCGCTCGGTGGCTCTGCTCGATGCCCTGATCGATCTGGCGCCGGCGCTGCCCGTCGTGGGGCTGGAGATTCTGGGCAATATCTCGCTGGAGAATCTGCGCGGTAACTTTCATCGACTGGTGGAAGGCTCCAGGGAGGAGGGCATGGCGGCGGCCATGTCCACACCTCAGCCGACTGGCGAGGGCAGACGCACTACCGGGGATAAATCGATCGGCCATCCGGCCCTCGACCAGTTCACCGCTAACCTCACCGAACGGGCCGTTAACGGCGAGCTCGACCCGATCCGCGGACGCAATGGCGAGATCCGTATGCTGATCGACATCCTCTGCCGCCGGCGCAAAAACAATCCGATCCTGGTTGGCGATCCCGGTGTCGGTAAGACCGCCCTGGTGGAGGGCCTGGCCCTGCGCATCGCAGAAGGCGGGGTGCCCGAACATCTGCGGGGTGTGGAGTTGCGAGTACTCGACCTCGGATTGCTGCAGGCCGGCGCCGGCGTCAAGGGCGAGTTCGAGCGCCGCCTGAAGCAGGTCATCGACGAGGTGAAGGCCTCCCCCACCCCGGTCATCCTCTTCATTGACGAGGCCCACACCCTGATCGGCGCCGGCGGCGAGGCGGGGGTCGGCGACGCGGCCAACCTGATCAAGCCGGCCCTGGCCCGGGGCGAGCTGCGCACCATAGCCGCCACCACCTGGGCCGAGTACAAGAAGTACTTCGAACGCGACGCCGCCCTGGAACGGCGCTTCCAGATGGTTAAGGTGGACGAGCCGAGTCCGCAGCGGGCCATCCTCATGCTAAACGGCCTCAAGGCCAAGTACGAGGAGCACCACGCCATCCTGATCACCGACGAGGCGATCGAATCGGCGGTCCAGCTCTCGGCCCGCTATATCCCCGATCGTCATCTCCCCGACAAGGCCATCGACCTGCTCGACACCGCCGCCGCCCGGGTGCGTATGGGACAAGTGGTGGCGCCGGAGGCGATGGAGTCCCTGCGCGAGCACATCCAGTTCATCCAGCAGCGGCTCGACAACCTGGCCCAGGAGCGGGAGGCGGGCATCCCGGTTGAGCGTTCCCTGGTCAATGACCTCACCGCCGAAAGGGATCAGACCCAGTCCCGGCTCGAAGCGTTGGAGGCCCGCTGGCAGAGCGCGATCGAGAAGCTGGCCGAGCCGCGCGAGGCGCTGGAGACGGTCTCCGATGCCAACGACGAAGAGGCCCAGCTCACCCAATTGCATCGGGAGGTGACCCCAGCGGTGATCGCCGAGGTGGTCTCCGAGTGGACCGGCGTCCCCGCCGGCCGCATGTTCCGCAGCGAACTGGCTACCCTCATGACCCTGGAGGAGCGCCTCGGCGCGCGTATCGTCGGCCAGGAGATGGCCCTGGCCCAGATCGGCGAGGCCCTGCGCAACGCCAAGGCGGGTCTGCGATCCTCCGACGGTCCGCTCGGGGTCTTTCTGCTGGTCGGTCCCAGCGGCATCGGCAAGACCGAGACCGCCCTCGCCATCGCCGACGAGATCTTCGGTGGCGAGTCCTCCCTGGTCACCATCAACATGAGTGAATATCAGGAGGCTCACACCGTCTCCCAGCTCAAGGGCTCGCCGCCGGGCTACGTAGGCTACGGCGAGGGTGGCGTGCTCACCGAGGCGGTGCGCCAGCGTCCCTACAGCGCGGTGCTGCTCGACGAAGTGGAGAAGGCCCACCCCGATGTGATGAACTTGTTTTATCAGGTCTTCGACCGGGGTTTCATGCGCGATGGCGAGGGACGCGAGATCGACTTTCGCAACACCGTGATCCTAATGACCAGCAACCTGGGCAGCGAGGCCCTGCTACAAAGGATCGAGGAGCAGCACCTCGCCGTGGAGCAGATTCTGGAGCAGGCGGAGGAGGACGAGGATATCGTCGAGAGCCTGCCGCAACCCCTCTCGCTCAGCGATATCGTGGAGACGATCAAGCCTTCCCTACTCGGCCAGTTCGCGCCGGCCCTGCTGGGGCGCATGCAGGTCGTTCCCTATCTGCCCCTCGACCTGGAGGCACTGCAGGGGATCGTCGGCCTCAAGCTCGACGCCATTGGCGAGCGTCTGCAAACGGCCCATAGCATCGAGTTTCGCTACCGTCCTCAGGTGGCGGAGCAGATCGCCGGGCGTTGTATCAACCACGACGCCGGCGCCCGTTTCATCAACACCCTGATCGGCCAGCAGCTGATGCCGGCCATCTCCCAGCAGCTGCTGCAAGCCCTGGTGGACGACGACAAGCCGGAGATCGTGTCGCTGGAATATGACGAGGAGGGGGAGCTCAGTTGTCTCTTTATCGACCGGGTCGACGAAACGGTCAGCGAGGCGCGCCAGGCAGTGTTGTGATTATAAAAAGCATTACGGTGCGGCAAGCCGCACCGACGGATCGCCAGGAAAGCACCGGTCAAACGGACAGACATCACAAGGAACAAACACATGGTTGCATCGACCGCATCCCTAAACGCCCAACTGGGCGCCAACGCATCCCGCTACTTTTTCAAGGCTCAGGGCTTTGACGCCTCAGCCTTCCGCGTCACGCGCTTTGTCTGCCGCAACCACGATCTCTCCGACGACTACCGCTTCGAGCTGATCCTCTCCTCCCAACAGGGTATAGATCCCAAGCAGCTCACCCACAACAACGGCCAGCTCAGCCTGATCTGGGATAAGTCGCCTGTGAGCGTCAACGGCATCGTCACCCAGGCCTCGCGTATTGGCCGTACCTTGAACGGCTTCGAATACGAAGTTATCCTCAGCTCGCCCCTGAGCCGTCTCAAACTCAACCGCCAGAGCCGGGTCTTTCTGAAGAAGAACGCGGTTGAAATCCTCGCCGAGGTGTTGACCCAGGCCGGCATCCCGGACAACGGTTTCCGCTTCGACATCCAGCATGACTACCCGCAACGGGAGTATCGGGTCCAGTTCGAGGAGAGCGACTTCGACTTCTTCAGCCGCCAGCTCGCCCACTGGGGGCTCTTCTACTACTTCGAACAGAGCGAGAAACAGGCCTGCCTCGTCATCACCGACAGCGTCGAGAACACCCCGGTCCTACCCGGCACCGGCACCCTACGCTACCAGGTCCAGACCGGCGAGGCACGCAACGAGGAGAGCGTCTTTGCGTTCAAGGTGCGCACCGGCCTGCACACCGACGAGCTTAAATTCAAGGAGTTCAACTACCGCACCCCCGCCGACAATCTGGAAGCCGGCAACAGCAACACCACCGGTCTGCCCGGATGGGGCAGCGACTATCGCTACGGCGAGAACTACAAGGATCGGGAGGAGGGAGAGTGGATCGCCAGGATTCGCCAGCAGGCCCACGACTGGCAGCGCAAGACCTTCATCGCCGAGAGCGATTGCGCCGGTCTGAGCCCAGGTTGTCGATTCACTCTCAGCCACCACCCGGATCAGCGCCTCAACGGTGACTATCTCATCGTCAAGATGGAGCACACCGCCGACCAGTCCGCCGGCGACGCCGACACCGGCGACTGCGAGGGCAACCACTACCGCAACAAACTGCTGCTGATTCGCGCCGGCGTGCCCTTCCGCCAGCCGCTCGAAAGTGTGCCGCCGGCACCCCCCATGACCAGCTATTTCACAGCCCAGGTGGAGACCGCCGGCGGCGACTACGCGCACATCGACGAGCAGGGCCGCTACCGGGTGCGTCTGCCCTTCGACCTGGGCGATGCCGCACCGGGCGAGGCCAGCCATCCGGTGCGCATGATGCAACCCTACGCCGGCAACAAATACGGCTTTCACTTTCCCCTCCATGCCGGCACCGAAGTGACCGTCGCCTGCGTCAACGGCGATCTCGACCGCCCGGTGATCCACGGCGCCCTGCACAACACCGAGACCCCCAGCCCGGTCACCGCCGATAACCCGACCCAGAACATCCTGCGCACCTGGGGCGAGAACGAACTGCTGATGGAGGACCGCAAGGGCGAGGAGCGGGTCGAGCTCTTCACCCGCGACCGCCAGAACATCCTCACCCTCGACGCCAAGAGCGACCAGCATCTGGTGCGTCTCGCCACGGAACAGGGTGAGATGAAGATCGAGGCTAGGAAGACCCTGCTGCTGCAGTCGGGGGACACCCACACCGTGGAGTCGGGCAACAACCACGAGGTCTTCGTCGAGAACAACCAACGTCTGATGACCAAGAACCAGGATATCCAGCTGGAGGCGGCCACCGACATCAAGTTCGTGGCCAAGCAGAACGTGCACCTGGAGGCCGAGGCCCAGGATGTGGATATCCGGGCCGAGAAGGACTTTCTGCTTAGGGCGGGGCAGAGCGCCTCCATGGAGGTCAGCAAGCAGAACATGGAGGTCCAGGTGGTCAGCGGCGACTTCCAGCTGCAGGCGGCCAAGTCGATCACCTTCATAGGCCAGGGCGGGGGCATCATCCACATCGGCCAGGCCGCCGGCTCCATTGAGATCGACACCAGCGGCGAGCTCAATATCAAAGGGCCCAGGGTCAATATCACCGGCGGCAGCATCAACATCAAGGGCAGCAATGTGGCCAACAACTGAGTTTGTCTCAGCAAGGAAGAGAGGACTATGAACAAGGCAAAAGCGATCGAACCGGTAACGCCGGAACAGCCGTCGAATATCGCCCTGGTCAGCGAGACACACAACGGCGAGGCGCTGAAACTCAGCGACAGCCAGGGCAGGGATATTCCATTGCGGGGGCATCTGAGTCAGGTCCCCTGGCTGGAACCGGGCGACCAGGTGCTCATCGCCGAGACGCCTGAAGGGGCCATCGTCAGCGGCCGTCTCAGACGGGCGGGGGAGTCGCCTCAGGCCACCCTGTCGGTGCGGGCGAACGGCATGGCGCTGATGGGGGATCGTCCCCTCTGTCTGCAGGTCGGCGAAAGCCGGCTCGAACTGAAACCCAATGGTCAGATCCGCATCGAGGGCAAGGTCATCACCCAGGTGGCCGCCGATTCCATGCAGCTGTTCGGTCCCATCGTTGAAGTCAATTGATGTTGAGTGAGTCGGGGCAGCCGCGATGAAACCGTTTCCACTGCAAGAGCGACACGCTGAGCAAGCAAAGGATCTCTACGAGCTGCGCGCTCGGTTGTTAGCCCGCGGCATGACAAGCAGTCGCTCGGTGATGGATCTGGAACGGCGTCTAGCGGTACATCTCAACGTGCTGGCCCGCTTGGGTGATGTCGCTTTCTCTGCCACGGGAAAGGATGCGGAACGCTTTCTCCATTTCGCGATCGCACTTCAATCGGAAGACAGGGAGGCCGTGCGCGAAGCCGTTCAGCTGGCACTCGAGCAGGCACTAGACGACAGTTTGAATCATCAACTGCTGTACGATGCCTTCGCCCTCTATCCGCCCGCCACGGAGCTGCTGATCGAGCACTACAAAGCAATTCCGAAATCGGGGAGCTTTCTGTTCCGGCACTGGCGGCAACAGCAGGCCGACTTACCGGCCAGCCTGGTCAATCAGGCGGAACTTCAGACAGAAGATCACGCCCTGCAGCGGGAGGCCTTGGCCTATGCCGCCAACCGCTCCAGCTACGGAACGGAGATCTTTCGCGCCTACTACCAGCCCTTGATCGACACGATCACTCAGGTTCCGCTGCACGAGATGCTCTGGGAGCCGGTGCTCTGGGGCGGTTTGGTCAGAGGCGACGGAGATGCGGTGCTGGCCCTGCGCCGCGCCGTCGAGCTCGCATCCACCACTGAAGTCAGGTCGCGGCTGCTGCGGCTGATGGCGCTGAATGCCTCCCCGGAGCATCAACCGGTGTTGTTGGAGGCCTGTGAAAGATCGTCTCGATTCGATAACCGATGGTGGGCCTTGAACGGTCGCTCCGAGAGTCTCGCACACCTGATCGATGCCCTGGGGAGGCCCGAACAGGCCAATGGCGTTGAAGCCGACTGGGTCTTTATCACAGGCGTCACGCTGCCTAAACGACCGGCCCTGATGCTGGTCGGCGAAGCGGGTGACCGGGTCGATCCCGATCCGGAACGCCGAGCTGAGATCAACATGGTGCCTGACAACCACTACGCCCAGGCCTGGTGGGAGGCCCATCAAGCGACCTGGGGAGAGCGGCGTTGGGTCATGGGGCAGGCGGATGAGGCGGATTGGCTGTTCGAACTCTGCCGGACCTATACGGGCTGCGTGCTCGACGATCTGATGGATCTGCTGATGCTGAAGCTCCAACGTCCCCTCCCAGTGGGCCACCATTCGGGCTGGCAGTACCTCCGCCTGCAAGCGCTGGAGCAGTCCGCGAGCGCCAAGCCGGCTCCCTCGGAATCGGTGGCGATGTCGGGGTAGACATGCTGGAACTGGAGAACAAAAGCCTCTGGCAGGCGGCTCTCTATCCCGGCTGGAGCGCCGAGCGCAAGCCCCAGCTGACACTGGTGGTGAAGACCGGCTATTGGTTCGACACCCGAGGTAAGACGACCGCCATGGCATCTGTTCCGGCGATCGAGGAGGAGGAGCGCTATTTTAGCGATCCCCTCACCAGCAGTCTTGCCGCCAGTTGCGAAAGCGTGCCCTTCAAGCGCGGCGGTGAGCTGCTCTGTTACGGCACCGCGCAGCCTCCGGAGCCCGATGCCAGGGTGATGGAGGTGAAACTCGGTCTGCGTCGCGGCGAGGCGGACTTCTGGAGCAAGACGCTCCGGATCAGTGGACCGCGCCAATGGCGTCGCGGTCTGCTCTCGGCAGGCCCGGGCGAGTCGGAGCCGCTACAGCCGCTCCCGCTGCGCTACGAGTCGGCCTACGGCGGTCGCGATCCGCGAAACGCGGAACAGTGCTATGAAGCCAATCCGGTCGGTAGCGGATTCAGTGTTACGTCCCGTTACCATTCGGCCCTGGGCGTGCCCCAGATCGAGATAGGCCCCGACTATCTGCGCACACTGACACAACGACTGCAGCCGGCCGGCTTCGGCCCTTTGCCCGTCCACTGGCTGCCGCGATTGGAGCAGAGTCCGCAGCTTGACGATGAAGCCCTGGCCATGGGGCTCTGCCCGTTCGCCGAGGATCTTGTCGCCGATTTCTACAATGCCGCCCCCCGGGATCAGCAGTTCGACAGACCCTTTCGGGGCGGTGAGACCCTCTTCCTGCAGGGTCTGGTCGCCGGTGCCGATCCGCGGGGCATGCTCATTAAAATTCCTCAGGTCGAGCCCTTTGCGTGGCTCGTAAGTTCCGAGCAGGATCAATACCGGCTCAAGCTCAGCTGCGACACCGTCGTCGTGCGTGCCGATGAGCGGGAGCTGCATCTTATCTGGCGTTGCGCCATTCCCTCATCCCAGGTCGAGCAGGGATGGGTTGTGATAAGTCCCCCTCGATCCGATGAGCCTGAGCGAATTGACACTAACGACCGGGAGCAGGCGGCATGAGTACCCATTCGCGATCGCAATACACGCCAGAATTGACCATTGCCGCTGCACAGGTGGTCTCCTTTGCCGGAGACAATTTGGAGGCGCTGCACGCGGCCGTCCTGGCGGGCATGAGTGGGGCCAGGCTGCAAACATCCAGTGTCTATGCCGTCGGCGACGAGTATGCGGAAGCGGCCCCGGTACTGGCAGCCAGCCGTGCTTTGCAAGGATCGACCCGCAGAGAGATCCTGCTCGAACTCGTCTACCGCGCCCTTTCGCCGCTGATGTCGAAGGCGCTGGAGAAAAACGGCGAATCACCCTATATCAGTATTCTGCTCCCCATGCAGCCGGAGCCCTATGTGCGAGCACAGCAGATCGACTTCGAGGCGATGAAAAGCGATCTCTGCGAGGCCATCCCCGCCATCGATCCCGACAAGCTTGGCCTGGTAGCTCATCACACGGGTGCCACCGCCGAAATCATTCGTCTACAGCAGTTCCTCAACACGGGCGAGACGAAGCAAGCCATACTCTGCGGCGCCGACAGCCTGATCAACGGCCTGACCTACCAGGCCATGGCGGAAGCCGGCACGCTGGCCACCAGGAACAACTCGGACGGCATCGTGCCGGGGGAGGGCGCTGCCGCGTTGTTGTTACAGCTTCCAGACCCCGGGCAAGATCAGGACAACCCGCCATTGGCCAACCTGCTTGCCATGGCCAGCGTGGCCGAGCCTCATGTCGGCCGGGCAGGGGAGTTGGCTTTGAAAGGGGCGGCCAAAGCCCTGCGCCAGGCATCCCAAAATGACGCCACCCTGTTGAACGAGGCGCCGTTGATCCTGACCGGTGGTGCCCAGGGGGCCGTCGGAGAGCTGGAGTGGCATCAACTGGAGCGGCAACTCTGGCCCGAAACCCTGGAAGAAGAGCAACGGATCGCCATGATGCTAGGTGAAGTCGACGCGCCGGTTCCCAACGCGCAGCCTCGCCCGCAAAGACTCGATCTGACTGCCGCCATGGGTGATGTGGGTGCTGCTGCATTGCCCATGGAACTGGCTGTCGCCTGCGAGCATTTTCGCTATCAGGTCCATATGGCTCGATACGGTTTTCCCACACCCCGCCCGCTGTTCGTACTCGAAAGCGGTGACTACCCAATACGGGGCGCCGTCTGCCTTCAGCCGCCTGGATCAAAGCGGTCAGCCGCCGTTTCAAACAAGAAAGCGGCCAACGATCAACACCCCACGGAAGGCTTTGACGCAAAGAAGTAAACAAGGAGAAGTTCAATGCCATTCACCAGTGCCACGGCCGGCCCTCAAGAGAGCGTCCTCTACTTCGACGGCAGCCCCATGCTGACCAAGTACGCCGCGGGCTCCCGCTCCTGGCGCACCAGCAATCCCGGTCTGATCGGCCTCAGCGTGCTGGCGATGAATCACGGCGCCTTCGCCCAGGTGCTCGGGGTAGCGGTGTTTCAGAGCCCCGAGCAGGGCCGCAAGGCCCTGGTGGCGACCCTGGGCGATGAGGATTTCGCCGGTCTCACCGTCGAGCAGGCCCTGCGTCGCTTCATCCCCGGCTACACCCCCCCCGCCCCGGGAGACCGATCCGACCACAGGCGAGACTCTGCCCTGGATGGAGCCCGAAACGAACATCGACCTGGAGCTGACCCTCAGCGGCGTCGGCGGCGGCCAGCGCCAGCAGATGGCCGCTCTAATCGAGCGGCGTATCGGCTTCGTGCACGGCATCGTCAGTAAGGAGGCCCAGGACACCGGCAGCCTCAACCAGTCCAAGCGCGCCGCCGGCTCCCCCGGCAACCTGCTCATCAACGGCCGCAGCAGCGTACACGCCGGCAGTGGCGGCACCCTCACCACCCTCGACGTCTGCAGGACCCCGCGTGGCGACAGCTGTCCGCCCCGGGTCTACACCAACGTGGCCAAATCGGACGACGCGGCCCAGACCACCAGTACCGTGAAGGTCAACGGCAACCCCGCCTGCACCAAGGAATCCATCTTCACCAAGAGCAGCGGCGACCAGCCCGGACGCTGCGGTGGTGTGCGCTCCGGCACCCTGCGCGCCAAGGCCGAGGTGGTCACCTCGGCCAGCAACGTGCTCATCGAAGGCAAGGGCGCACTGCGCCAGTTCGATCTCATGGTCTCCAACAACCGCAACACCCCACCGGCCCCGCTGCAGCAGGGCGGGGGAGCGAGGCCCGACTTTCTCGACACCGTCGGCGCCGATGAGCAAGATGCCAGCCCCAGCCCCTGGCGCT
>JBNLGI010000022.1:0-19695 GCA_050305975.1 Sedimenticolaceae bacterium
TGAAGGCCAGGGACATCAGCCCGGCTACAACGAAAGCGATCGGCGAGCCGCTGAAGGCGGCCGGCACATTGGCCAGGGCCAGGCGTTCACGCAGGCCGGCGAAGATCACCAGCACCAGGGTGAAGCCCAGGGCCGAACCGAAGCCGTAGAGCAGGCTCTCGAAGAAGCTGTTCTCCTGCTGCACGTTGAGCAGCGCCACGCCGAGCACGGCGCAGTTGGTGGTGATCAGCGGCAGGAAGATGCCCAGCACCTGATAGAGGGCGGGTGAGGTCTTGCGCACCACCATCTCGGTGAACTGCACCACCACGGCGATGACCAGGATGAAGGTCAGGATGCGCAGAAAACCGAGGCCGAGGGGATTGAGCACGTAGTGCTCCAGCAGCCAGCCGGCGAAGGCGGCCAGGGTGAGCACGAAGGTGGTGGCCAGACCCATGCCGAGGGCCGAGTCGAGCTTGTTGGAGACGCCCATCAGCGGGCAGAGCCCCAGGAACTTGACCAGCACCACATTGTTGACCAGGGCGGTTGAGAGAATGATGAGCAGGTATTCCATTCAGGTGTGTTCGGTTGCGCATTGAATGACCCTGCCCCAACAAGTTGCATGCCAATCCATCGCGCAAGGCGCCGACGAGATCGGGTCAAAGCCATCGGATCCTTTCTATGGCCTTGAAATAACTTGGGAATCCGTAGGGTTTTGCGAGAATGGATGCCGCTGATGCAGTCAGGTACGGGAGGTGTCGTGGGGCATACGAAGGGGGCAATGTAGGCTTTGCCACATCGTGGCGCGCGAAAAATGTAATATTGCCTACATTCAGTGCATGCAGTGGGGGAAAAACCGTGATTTGCCCATGGTATGTCTCTTGCTAGTCAAATACAGGCAATCAGGCCTTTCGGGAAGTGAGCGAACATGATTCAGCGCAAACCCTCAACTATTTCGGGCGAAATCATCGACACCATCAGCAGTTTTCTGGCGTCTCCGCCCGAGGGTACGCCGGCGGAGGTGATCGAAGCCTTCAATGCCCTGGGTACCAAACACTACCTGCCGCCGAAGCTCTTTCTCGAAGCCGTCGAACAGGCTCCCATAGCCATCTCCATCACCGATCCCGTGGCCAGGATCCTCTATGTGAACAGCGCTTTCGAAACACTTACCGGCTACCCTCGCGACGAGGTGGTGGGGAAGAACGAATCGGTGCTTTCGAGCAGGTCGACGCCGCTCGAGGTCTACCAGGGGCTGTGGCAGACGATTCAGGATCGTCGCGTGTGGCAGGGCACCCTGGTCAACCACCGCAAGAACAAACAGGAGTATCTCGCCGAACTGGTCATCGCGCCCGTACTGAACGAACAGAAGCAGGTGGCCTACTACCTGGGCATGCACCGGGACGTCACCGAGATGCATCAGCTGGAGCAGAGGCTGAAGTTTCAGAAGGGGCTCACCGAGGCGGCCCTGGATGCCGCGCCCATGGTGGTTGCCATGGTGGGCAGCGATCGCGAGGTGCTGCTGGACAACCATGCCTACAAGGCGCTGATGGGCGATTTCAGGGGGACTGAGCCGGTCAACCTGTTTCTCGACGCACTGGAGCAGCAGATCGGTTTCGATCTCGGCAAGGTGTGCCAGGTGGGCAAGGGTTTCACCAATGTGGAAGTCCGGCTCGATCCGCCCGGCGCCGCGGCCCCCCGCTGGTTCGCCTGTTCGGGCGTGCGGGTGGCCGAACTGGACGTGGCGGCACAGAACTATTTCAAGCGTTCCGAAAGCGCCCGCTGCTGCCTGTTGCTGATCGCCAACGAGGTCACCAACAGCCGCCGACGCATCAACGAGGCAAGACTCAACATGATCCGCGCCAGCATGGCGGAACAGCAGATGGTGCAGACCATGCGCGAAGCGATCTCCGGCGCCATCTTCAAACTGCAGGCGCCCCTCAACGTGATCAAGGCGGCGCTCTCGATGCCGGCGTCGAACGAGGATCAGAGCGGTCTGCGCAAGGTTCTGCAACAGGCGCTGGAGAGTGGCGACGAGGCGATGGAGAGTCTGCATGCGGCGCTGCCCAGTCCGACCGTGGAACAGTCGACCCTGGTGAACCTCAATGAACTGCTGCACGAGGTGATCCGACTGTCGACAGACAGATTACTGGCGAGCGGCGTCATCGTCGACTGGCGCCCGGCGCCCGTGCTGCCCGGTGTCAACGGTCGCACCAACGCACTGCGAGGCCTGTTCAAATATCTGATCGACAATGCGATGCAGGCGCTGGACGAGTCCGGCCAGGACTTTCGCGAGATTCGTCTGGAGACCCGGGTCGATGGCCAGGAACTGGTGGTCGAGGTGATGGACAACGGACCCGGTATACCCGAGGCGCACCGGCTCAAGGTATTCGAACCCTTTTTCTGCGGCTGGACCCAGCCGCGCGAGCATGCAGGCATGGGACTGACCATGGCCCAGGAAGTTGTCATTGGACATGGAGGCAGTGTGGAGATTGATCCCGATTTTCTCGGTGGATGCCGTGTCATCGTCAGGTTGCCCGTGAAAGGCGCGGGAGGAGAGTGAATCGATGAGTTCACCCGATATCAATCGAAATGAGAGCATGAGCAACCACAATCGCTCCGCCATGGAGTCGGAGCTCGAAAGCCTGTATCAGGTCAGCCAGGTGCTGAGCCGTTCGCTCGACTTTCGCGAGACCCTGACCGAGCTGCTGAAGACCCTCAACGATACGGGCAACATGTCTCACGGCATGATCTGCCTGCTGGACGAACAGAGCGGTGATCTGCTGGTGAGTGCGCTGCATGAACACCCGGCCCCCTTCAACGCCGTGCGCTACAAGCCCGGAGAGGGCGTCGTGGGCGCCATCATGGAGAGCGGCGAACCGCTGGTCGTGCAGCGCATCTCGGACGAGGACCGTTTCCTCGACCGCCTCGGCGTTTACGACACGGAGCTGCCGTTCATCGGTGTGCCGATTCCGATCGGCGACCACACCGCGGGGGTGCTCGCGGCGCAACCTTCGGGTAGCCTGAATATGCTCGATCGACAGAGCCGCTTCCTGCAGATGGTGGGTAACCTCATCGGGCAGAGCGTACGCTTGGCGAAAAAGGTCGAAGACGAACAACTGGCGCTGAAGAGCGAGCGCGACTCGTTGCGACGCAAGGTGCGCGGCGAACACGGTTTCTCCAACATGGTCGGGCACACCCGCACCATGCGGATGGTTTTCGAACAGGTGCGCCAGGTGGCGAAGTGGAACACCACCGTGCTGGTGCGCGGCGAATCGGGCACCGGCAAGGAGCTGATCGCCAACGCCATCCACTACAATTCGCCCCGTACCAACGGGCCCTTCATCAAGCTCAACTGCGCGGCGCTGCCCGACACCTTGCTGGAGTCGGAGCTGTTCGGCCACGAGAAGGGTGCGTTCACCGGCGCCGTCAGTCAGCGCAAGGGACGCTTCGAGCAGGCGCACGGCGGCACCATCTTCTTGGATGAGATCGGCGAAATCAGCCCCGCCTTCCAAGCCAAGCTGCTGCGGGTGCTGCAAGAGGGCGAGTTCGAGCGCGTCGGCGGGGTCAAGACCCAGCTGGTCGACGTGCGGGTGGTGGCGGCCACCAACAAGGATCTGGAATCGGAGGTACAGGCCGGCAATTTCCGTGAGGACCTCTACTACCGCCTCAACGTAATGCCGATCAACATGCCGCCGCTGCGCGAGCGGCGTGAGGATATTCCCGATCTGGCGCGCTTCCTGGTGGGCAAGATCGCCAAGAGTCAGGGTCGCGAGCTCGAAATCGACGATGGCGCCATCGGCCTGCTGATGCGCTACGACTGGCCCGGCAACGTGCGTGAGCTGGAGAACTGCCTGGAGCGGGCGGCGGTGATGAGCGAAGCGGGCCTGATCGACAAACAGGCGATCAACCTCACCGGCCTGCAGAGCAGCCTGCAGCCGGGACCTTCATCCGGCGTCAGCGCCGCTCCGCGGGTCGATATCGACGACCCGGACCTGGACGAGCGCGAGCGGGTTATCGCCGCCCTCGAACAGGCCGGTTGGGTGCAGGCCAAGGCGGCACGCCTATTGGGCATGACGCCGCGGCAGATCGGTTACCGGATTCAGACGCTGAATATCAAGGTGAGACAGATCTGAGTCACCGAACGCAATACGGTTTGTGATAGAGCGAAGCGTAATCCAGGAAATCCGCGGCCAATCCATTCCCGGATTCCACTTCGTTGCATTCGGGCTACCTGCTTAGTGAAATCAGTGCGATGGTGGGGCAGGGTCCCACCCTACATACTATCGGGTAGGGTGGGGCCCTGCCCCACCAATCAGGCTGATCAGAACAACACCATTGAACTCGGCGACCGCGGGTTCAGCACAGCGGGCAGATTTCCATAACGATGCTCACACTATCCAACAGGGGGATGATGCTATGCTCCTCTGTGACTGGGGCACTCGATGTCCCGCCTCGCCGGAAAATCGATCATGGAATTCAAGCTGCACAGCTTTTGCAACGCCGTTGACCCGCTCCGGGTCTCAATGCATCGAATCTGCGCTTTTCTGCTCATGGCCCTGCTGGGCTTTGCCGCTATCCCGAGTTCGGCGGCAAGCCGTATCGAACTCGTCGATGGCACCGAAATCAATGGCGAAGTCGTCTCGATGTCTAACGGCCGCTACATCATCCGCTCACCTTCGTTGGGACAGATCGAGCTGCCCCAATCATCGGTACGCACCATCGAGCAGGCCGGCGGTACGGCGCAGGCGAGTTCAGCCAAGGCGGATATTCAGGCCATCCAGCAGCAGATTGTCACCTCGCCCGAGCTGATGCAATTGGTCACTGCAATGATGTCGGATCCGGAGATCCAGGAGGCGATGAAGGATCCGGAGTTCGTGCAACTGATCATGTCCGGTAATCTCGTTGCGCTGCAAAACGATCCGCGCATTCACCGGCTGATGAACAATCCCTCCGTCAAGGCCATCATCGGCAAGATGCAGGTACGCTGATCCACCTGTTTCTCGTCGACATTCGTCCATAGCGGTAGTAAGGCGAATGCCTCGGCAGTGGGATCCAGTAGCCTGGATGGAGCAAAGCGCAATCCAGGGCAAGTCGCGGCAATACCGATCCCGGATTTCACTGCGTAGCATCCGGGCTGCCTGCTGGGATAGTCTTCAATCCGGATCCAATGCCGGTTTAGCGATTCCAACCGGAGACATTTCATTTCCCTGTTTAGTGCGCTCGGCACTGCGCTCCTTTGCCAGCAGCACATAGATCGACGGCAGCACGAAGAGGGTGAACAGGGTGCCGATGGTCATGCCGCCGACCAGTACCAGGCCGATCGAATTTCGCGCCGCCGCGCCGGCGCCCGTCACCAGGGTGAGGGGAAAGTGACCGGCCACGGTCGCCACCGTGGTCATCAAGACGGGGCGCAGTCGGGTCATGGCCGCTTCACGCACGGCATCCAGCTTCGACAGTCCACCCTCCTGCAGTTTGTTGGCGAACTCGACGATGAGGATGCCGTTCTTGGCAATCAGGCCGACCAGTGTGACCAGACCCACCTGAGCGTAGATGTTGAGTGTGGTGGTCCAGCCGTTGGTCCAGAAGGGCATGTGCGGATTGGGCATCTTCAAAAAGGTGAAGAGCAGGGCGCCGAACATCGCCAGCGGCACCGAACCGAGCAGAATGATGAGCGGGTCGCGGAACGAATTGAACTGTACCGCCAGCGCCAGGAAGATCATTACGATGGCGAGCGTGAAGGCAGGCAGGAACTTGTTGCCCTCGTGGCGTAGCTGGCGCGACTCACCGGTGTAGTCGAAGGTGTAACCGGGAGGCAGAATCTCACGCGCCGCGTCCTCGAGCACGGTGAGCGCCTCATCCAGGGTGCGGTTGGTCATGCCCGAGAGTTTCACCGCATTGAGTTGCTGGAAGCGGTTGAGAGAACGCGGCACCGTACTGTTCTCGATGTGCGCCACGCTGCTCAGCGGTATGAGCTGTCCTTCAGGGCCGCTGATATAGATGTTGGTGAGCTGATCCGGATTGAGCCGCTGCGCGCGCTCGATCTGCGGAATCACTTTGTAACTGCGTCCCGCGATGTTGAACCGGTTGACGTAGTCGCCGCCCAGCGCGGCCGCCATGTCGCTTCCCACCTGATTAAGGCTGAGCCCGAGGGCGCCGATCTTGTCGCGGTCCAGCACCACCCGTGCCTGCGGCTGATCGTATTTGAGATCGATCAGAGGCGGAAAATTGAACATGCCGCTGGCGGTGGCCTTGCCCTGCAACTGTTGGGCGAAATCGAGCAGCCGCTTGGCATCGCCGGTGGAGGCGATGACGAATTCGATGGGGAAGTTGCTGCCACCGGGCAGTGCCGGGGGTGTGGTGGCGAAGATCTGGAAGGCCGGGATCCTCGACAGCTTGGCCTGGATTTCGGGCAGGATCTCGAACACCGTTCGCTCGCGTGGATCGTGCCAGGGTTTGACCACCATACCGGCAAACCCATCGGTGTCGTAGAGGGCGCCGACGGAGGGGGCCAGCAGGATCTGAAAGGTGAGGTCCACCTCCGGCGTACTGAGAAAGGCCTCTTCGACCGCTTTGCCGTAAAACTCCTTCTGATCGGCCGTGGCATTGGCCGCTGAATTGATCACGCCGAAGATCACGCTCTGATCCTCACCGGGTGCCAGCTCCTTGGGCGACATGTCATAGAGGGGAAAGGCCGCCGCGGCCACAGCGATCCAGATCACGTAGACGAAGGGGCGCGCATTCAGGGTTTTTTCGATCAGGCGACCATAGGCCTGTCGCAGGCGGTCGAAGTGGTGGTTGACCCAGCCGGTGAATCCACGCTCCTCGTCGGCGGCTTCGCGCAGCATATGGGAGGACATCATCGGCGACAGGGTCAGGGCGACGATGCCCGAGATGGTGACGGTGCCTGCGAGGGTGAGGGCGAACTCGCGGAACAGGGCGCCGGTCAGGCCGCCCTGGAGGGCGATCGGTATGTAGACCGCCGCCAGGGTGATGGTCATGGCGATCACCGGTCCCACCAGTTCGCGCGCGCCGAGCAGTGCCGCTTCGCGCTTGCTGCGCCCCTCCCTCAGATGGCGTTCGATGTTTTCCACCATGACGATGGCGTCGTCCACCACCAGACCGACCGAGAGCACGATGGCCAGCAGGGTGAGCAGATTGAGGGTGAAGCCGAAGACCTGCATCAGGAAGATGCTGCCGATGAGCGACACCGGAATGGCGAACATCGGTACCAGGGCGGAGCGCATCGAGCCGAGAAAGAGAAAGATGACGACGATGACGATCATCAACGTATCGCCCAGGGTCTTGGTGACCTCGGTGATGGCGTTGGCGATGTACTCCGAGGCATCGTAGCCGAGATTCACCTCGAGACCGGTCGGCAGATCCTTGGCGATGGCGTCGACTTCCACGCGAACGCGTTTGATGACATCAATGGTGTTGGCGTTGGGCAGGGGAAAGATACCCATGAAGACCGCCGTCTGGCCCAGGTAGCTTACCGAGGTGTCGTAGTCTTCGGCGCCGAGGGTGACCTCGGCGATATCGCTCAGGCGCACAATGGCATCACCCTGTTGCCGGATCACCAGGCGTTTGAACTCCTCCGCCGTGTGGAGATCGGTATTGGCGGTCAGGTTGACCTGAACCAGTGAACCCTTGGTGCTGCCGACGGCGGCGAGGAAATTGTTGGCGGCCAGCGCCTGACGCACCTGGGCCGGGCTGACATGGAGTGCGGCCATCTTGTCCGGTTTGAGCCAGATGCGCATGGCGAAGGTGCGGGCACCGAATATCTCGGCGCGCTGCACCCCCGCGACTGCGGCCAGACGCGGTTGTATCACGCGGATCAGGTAGTCGGTTATCTCGGCCTGGGAGAGGATGTCGGAGGCGAAGCTGATATAGGCGGCGGCGAACTCGGAGTCGGCCGATTGCACGGTGATGGCCGGTATCTGGGCTTCGGCCGGTAGTTCGTTGCGCACCTGGTTGACCTTGGCGGTAATCTCCGCCAGCGCCTTGGTGGGCTCGTAGTTGAGCTTGAGGCGGGCGTTGATCATGGAGAAGCCCTGCAGGCTCTTCGATTCGATGTAGTCGATGCCGTCGGCCGAGGCGATGGCCTGCTCCAGCGGGGTGGTGATGAAGCCGCGCACCAGTTCGGCGCTGGCGCCCACATAGACGGTGGAGATGTTGACCGTGGCGTTGTCGCTGCGCGGATACTGGCGGATGTTGAGACTGTTCCAGGCCTGGATGCCGGCGATGACGATCAACAGGTTGACCACGATGGCGAGCACCGGGCGCTGTATGAAGAGATCGGTGAAGGCTTTGGTCCCGCCCATTTCGCTATCCGTTGGTCAGAGGTTTGTTTGGCGCGGCTGTGAAGACGCGGGTCGGTTATTTGTTGGCGGGGGTGGGAGACAGACTGGCCTCGGGGGCCAGGCTATTGTCGATCACCACCGCCATCTTCGGGCGTAGCTTGAACACTCCGCTGGTCACCACCTGTTCCCCCTCTTCGAGACCCGCCGTGACGGCGACGAAATCACCATGGGTGTCGCCCAGGCGCACCACTCGCTGGCCCAGCAGCAGCTGCCTTTCGCCGCTGTTCTCGTCGGTATGCTCTTCGATCACGAAGACAGTGTCGCCGTAGGGGGCGTAGAGCACCGCCGTGGCCGGGATGGCCAGCACGGTCTGTGCGTTCGGCAGCATCACCTCAACATTGGCGAACATGCCCGGGCGCAGCTGTTCGCCCTGGTTCGACAGGGTGGCCCGCACGCGTACGCTGCGGGTCAGCTGATCGATCTCGGGATTGATGGCGATAATCCTGCCGCTGAACGCCTTGTCGGGCGCCGCGTCGGTGGTGATTTGCACTTCGGTGCCCGGGCTCAACTGGGAGAAGCGCTGTTGCGGCAGTGAGAAGTCGACATTGATCGGATCGATGGTCTGAAGGGTCACAATGGGGGTGCCCTGCTCGATGATCTGGCCCAGGTTGACCTGCCGCAGCCCGAGCTGACCGGCGAAGGGGGCGCGCAACGTCTTCTTCGCGATCGCCGCGCGCACGTTGTCGACCTGGGCGGTGGCCTGCTTGAAGTTGGCCTCTGCGGTATCGAGGTCGGCCTGGGAGACGGTCTTGTTGGCGCGCAGGTCGCGATTGCGCTCGAGATTGATCTTGGCCAGTTTGGCTGCCGCCTCGGCCGAACGCAGCTGCGCCTCTTCGGCGGCGACATCCAGGCGCAGCAGAAGATCACCGGCCTCGACCCGGTTGCCCGATTCGAAAGCGATCTCCACCACCTTGCCGCCCAGTTCGGCGCCGACGGTCACGCCCTGCACCGCGACCAGAGAGCCGGTCGCCTTGATGGTGTTGGGCCAGCTTGCGACACGCACCCTATCCGCGGTCACCGTCTCGGGTGGCATGTTCATCCCGGCCGCGCCCATGGCCGCGAACTGCTGCAGTTTGACGAGGGCGGGTAGGCCGAGTAACAGGGCCAGACTGATCAGTGTCAAGCTCAGTCGTTTCAGAAAGAGACCGGTCTTCATTCAGGGCTCCGGATCATTCCGTCGTCGTCACAAACCGCCGCGGCGGTGGCGTCAGGACAGCGCAGGTCTCGGTCGCAAGTGTACGCAAGATCGGCGTCCGACATCTCCAGCTGTGCATTGGCGGCAGCGCGATGCCTCCGTGGATGCTTCATCAAGTGGATCTCCTGTTTACGCTGACGCAGGTAATTGTTCTTCGGACTCAGCGTTGTCCATTGGTCGGAGCGGCGATGCAGCCGACTCCAGTGGGGCCCCGAAGTCAATTCGAGAGCACAATTGTCACGTCGTTACACAGTGAATGCAATGCCTGGCTGTTGCGCGGTATGAGTCAGGTTGCATGGATTGGTTGCGCAACGTTCCTCGCATTCCATGATCATGCGCCGGGTTCGGCTGTCTGGGGGCAACGATTCAATTGATGCCGCTGTCGTTCCCGGTTCCAGTGCCAAGGTCATGCGTCGGTTTCCTTGAACATGGACGGGCTCAAATGGTGCTTGCTCAGCAGCCGGTAGAACTCGGTGCGGTTGCGGCCGGCCAGGTGCGCGGCCTCCGCGACCTGACCGCCGGTGATCTTCAGCAGGCGAATCAGGTAATCGCGTTCGAATTGCTGTTTCGCCTTGGCGTAGGAGAGGTCCAGGCGAGGCTCGTCGTCACGCAGGGCGCGGGCGACCAGCACCGCCGATATGAGGCTGGTGGTGCTGAGCACGCTGCAGTGCTCGATCAGGTTGCGCAGTTGTCGCACGTTGCCTGGCCAGTCGTGGGTGATCAGCATCTCCATGGCCTCCGGGGTAAAGGCCCTGGCCGGACGCTTGGCGGGCTGTCGCTCCAGGAAGTGACGCGCCAGCAGGGGGATATCCTCCCGCCGCTCGCGCAACGAAGGCAGGGTGAGGCTGACCACGTTGAGCCGATAGAAGAGGTCCTCGCGGAATCGCTTCTCGGCCACCGCCTGTTCCAGATCGCGATTGGTGGCGGAAACGATGCGCACATCGATGGTGACGATACGGCTTGATCCGATCGGGCGGATCTCCCGGTCCTGCAGTACCCGTAACAGCTTTGACTGCAGGGTAAGCGGCATATCTCCGATCTCGTCGAGGAAGAGGGTGCCGCCGTCGGCGGTCTGGAACAAACCATTGTTCGACGCTACCGCTCCGGTGAAGGCGCCCTTGACGTGACCGAACAGCTCGGACTCCAGCAGCTGTTCCGGAATGGCCGCGCAATTGATGGCGACGAAGGGCTTGTCGGCGCGTGGTCCGGACCGATGGATGGCGCGGGCGAGGAGTTCCTTGCCGGTGCCGGACTCGCCTTGGATCAGTACGTTGACTTCGCTGTCGGCCACAAGCCGAGCCTCCGAGAGCAGGGCATCCATCGCCGGACTGGCGGTGACAATCTCTTTGTGCCAGGCATCTTCCGCACGGCCCTCGAGTGATTCTCCCGAATGCGGTACGGCGACGGCGCGGGCCAGCAGACTCAGCAGCTCCCTGGCATCGAAAGGTTTGGTGAGGTAGCCGAACACGCCCTGCTGCGTGGCCTGCACCGCATCGGGGATGGTGCCGTGAGCGGTGAGCACGATCACGGGAAGGGAGGGGTCCTGGCCATGCAGATGCTGGAACAGGGCCATGCCGTCCATGCCGGCCATGCGCAGATCGGTGATCACGGCGCGCGGGCGTGCCAGGGCGATATGGGCCAGCGCCTGTTCCGCGCTGTTGGCCAGGGCGACAGGGTAGCCGGCGGACTCGAGCCTGATCGAGAGCAGCTTCAACAGATCGGCATCGTCGTCCACCAGCAGAATGCTGCGCCTGTTCGTGTTCACTGAGTTTGCTCCGCTTTGGGTGTGGCGAATGTTTCTATGCGCTTGTTCGAATCTTCGAGTTCCTGTTCCAGCCCTTTGAGATGCTCTATCTTCTTTTTCAGTTCCGCGGTCTTTCCCCTTTCCATGTGATAACGCTGTTCAAGTTCCAGGTTGCGCAGCAGTAACTGCAGCAGCGCACTCACTTTCGGCTCCTTGGCATCGTCGGCCAAACGCTTCAACGAGAGCTGGGCCCGCTTCAGGGCCTTGGTGTCCGCGCCTTTTCGGGAGAGCAGCAGAGCGAGTTCAAATTGCTCGCCGGCAGTCAGGGTGGCGAGTTTCGCCTGCAGTTGTGCGGTTCGTTGTTTCTCCGCCTGCGGCGACAGGGAGGCCATCTGACCCAGGGCCTCCAGCATAAGGGGCGCCGTGAGCCCATTGCCCTGCTCAGCCTCTGCCGGGTTCGGGGGGCGCTCCGGCATTGCTTGCGGCGCCAATGCATCCCCGGTTTCCAGCGGTGCGGCCTCGGCCAAGGCTCCCGCCTGCGCCCTATCGACTGTCGGTGTCTGATCTCGCGACTCTGCGGGTGTTGTCGGCCCGGTTGCGGCGCAACCGGTCAACCACAACAGGGCGGTCAGCCGAACGATATCTCTAGCGCCCATGGTTCAGAGGCTCCTCATCGGTTGGCAGGGTGAGGACAAAACAGGCGCCGCCGGTGTAGGCGTCGTCCAGGCTGAGCTTGCCGCCGTGCGCCTCGACGTGGGTATGCGCGATGGCCAGGCCCAGACCGCTACCCTGGATCGCGCCTTGCGGCTGATTCCTGCCCTGATAGAAGGGGTGGAAGAGATAGGTTCTGTCCTCGGGCGCTATGCCGGGTCCCTGATCGCAGATGCTGATGCGAACCTCCTGTTCAAGCTGCTGTGCATTGATTTCGATCGTACTGCCTTCGGGAGCGAAGCGGATGGCGTTGCTCAGCAGGTTGTTGAGCACCACCGCGAGCTGTTTCCTGTCGGCGCGCAGCGTCACGCCCTCCACCGCGTGCCTGAAGCTCAGCCGCTTCGCCTTGATGGGGAGGTCGAAGCTGGCCGCCAGCTCATCGATCAGCGACTGCAATGGCAGATCGGTGAGGTTCAAGCGGTTCGCCTGATGCAGTACTTGCTGGTAGTGAAGCAGCTCTTCGATCCTCTGTCTGAGAACGCCGACACTGCTACGCATAATTTCGACAATTTCCTCCTGCTGTTTGCTAAGGTCGCCGACCACCCTGCTGGACAGCAGGTCCGCCGCCTCCCACAGCGATGCCAGTGGCGTCTTCAGCTCATGGGACACCTGTCGGAAAAGCTGTTGCTTCTGCGCTTCCAGTTCGACCAGGCGCTGCCGCAGCCAGTCCAGCTGGTTGCCCAGGCTGACCATATCCCTGGGCCCGCTGACCCGCACCGGCGTCTCCAGATTGTCGTCACCCAGGCGTCGGATGCTTTGCGAAAGCTGCCGTATCGGACGGCTGAGCAGCCAGGAGAGCACGGCGGCCAGCAGCAGGGAGAGCAGGATCACGGCGGAGCTCTGCCAGATCATGGTCTGCTGGACCTGATCGGCGGTCTTGCCCAGTACCGCCTGTTGACGCTGGATCATCAGGCTGAGTTGATCCGAGATTTCAGAGACAGCCTCGTGCAGCCGCTCGAAGTCGGGTTTGAAGCGTTCGAAACCTCCGGCTCCGGTGGCGCGATTCCTCTTCAGCCGCTCGAACAGATCGCGTTCCAGCGCCGCCAGGTCATCGAGCATGGCGGTTTGTCGATCATCCAGCGGCATCGTCTGCAGAGCGGCGATAGCCTCTAGGTAGCGCTGGTGCGAGGTTTCCAGCCTGCCCAGCAGGGCGGGGTCCTCCAGTACATAGTACTGTCCCGACGCCCTCTGCAGCGAGAGTACGGCCTCGGCCAGTTGGCGGCTTTTCAGGGTCGCCTCCTCGGTGACTTGTACCGAGCGTCTGCCCTCCAGCGACATGCGGTCCATCTGTACGCTCATGATGTATATCCCGCCCAGCAGGGGGATCGCCACGAGCAGGAAACCGCCCAGCAACAGGGACGAAAAGGAGATGGGATGGTTGATCTTCATCCTCGCTTCCATTAGCGGTATGGGTGGGAGAAACATGCCGTGACTTCAAGTATGGAACATCCGCCGGACTGTTGTGGGGCGGATCATCCGGATTGTCGTCATCCGGCGACAGAGGTTTTTTCCAATTGATCAAGATGTTGCGTTTTGCCGTCTGCGCGGTGTCGGGAAATGGCGACAGTTCGCCCGCAGCCCGGCAGTAATTCTTGTCGAACTAAATTCCTATCTGATTGATTTCGCGTGAATTGATTTTTTTGGCATGAGGTGTGCGAAGGATTGGATGTGTTCAAACGACACATCATACAAGTGCTACTAATAAACATGAGGAGGAATACCATGAAGAAACGTTATCAGGCCATGATGCTTGGCATGTTCGGCAGCCTGCTGCTCTCGACGGCGGTGTTTGCGGCGGATGTGGAGACACCCGACTTCAACGCCCTCGACGTCAACCAGGACGGCACCCTGAGCGCGACCGAAGCCGCCGCGAGCCCGGAACTGAGCCAGAACTGGAGCGATATCGACAAGGACGAGAACGGTGCGATCGACGAAGCCGAGTTCAGTGCCTTCGAAAGTATGCAGCAGTCCGAACCTGCGGGCAGCAAAGACTAAATAAAAAAACCGGGAAAGCGAGATCGTCTCGCTAACCGCTGCCGGACCAGCAGTATGCGTCCTTGGCAAGACCGCTCGGGTTTCTGACCCGGGCGGTTTTTTTTCTACCTCCCTATAGAACTCATCTGTCGCAGATTTTGGCGCTCCCGTTGCTGTCCCCATCTAATAGAGGCCACACCCTGGTATGGGGGTGGCTTACGGACCGTCTGGCCGGCATGTAGCGAATACGACACTCCCCTCAACTTGTAGGTATCCGACGGCACATTGCTTCTGGATTCGACATGCAAATTGCATTGATAACAATAGGATAGTGCCTGTTCACAAAGCAGGCACGCTGCTTGCATCACACCTCCTGAAAATCGACATTCCGCCCCAAGGGGGCCAGATTGGGAGGCCAAGCGATGGAATTGAAGGTGATAGGTCAGTCAGCGGCGAAACCGACCGAAGGGGGCTGCAGCTCCTCCGGCTGCGGCGGCTCCAGCGACCAGCTCTCGCACCTGCCGGATAGCATACGGCAAAAGGTTCAGGATCATCCCTGTTATTCGGAAGAGGCGCATCATCACTTCGCCCGCATGCACGTGGCGGTGGCGCCGGCCTGCAATATCCAGTGCCACTACTGCAACCGCAAGTACGACTGCGCCAACGAATCGCGTCCCGGCGTGGTCTCCGAACTGCTGACCCCGGACCAGGCGGTGAAGAAGGTGATGGCGGTGGCCGCCAACATTCCGCAGATGACGGTGCTCGGCATAGCCGGTCCCGGCGACCCCCTGGCCAACCCGGAGCGTACCTTCGAGACCTTCCGCCAGCTCACCGAGAAGGCGCCCGACATCAAACTCTGCGTCTCCACCAACGGCCTCTCGCTGCCCGACCAGGTGGACGAGCTGTGCAAGCACAACATCGACCACGTCACCATCACCATCAACTGCGTCGATCCCGAGGTGGGGGCCAAGATCTACCCCTGGATCTTCTGGAACAACCGCCGCATCAAGGGCAAGAAAGGCGCCAAGATCCTCATCGAGCAGCAGCAGAAGGGGCTTGAGATGCTGACCGAGCGGGGCATCCTGGTGAAGGTCAACTCGGTGATGATCCCCGGCGTCAACGACCAGCACCTGGAAGCCGTGAGCAAGGTGGTGAAGGCCAAGGGCGCCTTCCTGCACAACGTGATGCCGCTGATCGCCGAGGCCGAGCACGGTACCTTCTTCGGCGTCATGGGCCAGCGCGGTCCGACCCACGACGAGCTGCAGGAACTGCAGGACAAGTGCGCCGGCGACATGAACATGATGCGCCACTGCCGCCAGTGCCGCGCCGACGCGGTGGGCATGCTGGGCGAGGATCGTGGCGATGAGTTCACCATGGACAAGGTGGAGACCATGGAGGTCGACTACCAGGCGGCCATGGCCATGCGCGCGGAGTACCAGGCGACGGCCCTGGCGAACCTGGAGGCGCAGCGCAACAAGACCGGCGAGAGCTTCGTCGCGCTCGCTTCGCTCAAGGTGCGCAAGAAGGAGACCCGTCCGGTGCTGATGGCGGTTGCCACCAGCGGCGGCGGCGTCATCAACCAGCACTTCGGCCACGCCAAGGAGTTCCTCATCTACGAGGCCTCGATGACCGACGTGCGCTTCATCGGCCATCGCAAGGTCGATCTCTACTGCAGCGGCGGAGATACCTGCGGCGACGGCGAGACCGTGCTGGGCAAGATCATCAAGGTCCTCAAGGGTTGCGAGGCGGTGCTCTGCTCCAAGATCGGCTACGAGCCCTGGGAGCAGCTGGAAGAGGCGGGCATCCAGCCCAACGGCGAGCACGCCATGGAGCCGATCGAGGAGGCGGTTGCTGCCGTTTATGCCGAAATGGCGGAGAACGGTCAGCTGGATCAACCCAGAGTGTCTGCCCAGTTGCAGGTCGGTGCCTGAGGAGAGTGCGACATGGCTTTCGAAATCATTGAATCATGCGTCAACTGCTGGGCCTGCGAACCGCTCTGCCCGAGTAATGCGATCTATGAGGCGCGTCCCCACTTCCTGATCGACGCCAAGAAGTGTACCGAGTGCGAGGGGGATCACGCCGATCCGCAGTGCGCCAGCATCTGCCCCATCGAGGGGGCGATCCTCGACGCCTTCGGCGCGGCCGCCAACCCGCCTGGCTCGCTGACCGGTATTCCACCGGAGAAGATGGCCGAGGCGATGGCGGAGATGCGGGCGCGTTAGCGGCGAATGCCGGGTGACCCTTGCCGAGGGTTGCTGCGGACAAGTTCGAATTCAGCGAGGAGGCAAAGCTCATGAGTCACGAACAGTTTGAACCCCAACTGCAACTGGTCGAGGTGTCGTCCGACAGCGGACTGAGTGCCGGCCGGCGCTGGTTCAACCAGGTGGTGCTGCAGTGCTCCCATCCGGCCCTGCGCGGCAAACCCGACTGGGTGCGCCTGCCGGATCGGGTCTGGCAGCGGCAGTCGGCGTTGCTGGTCAGCCTGCGCGAGCGCAAGCGCCATAGCTAGGAATGCCCGACATTAATCTTTTCGGTGGGGCAGGGCCCCACCCTACGATCAAGTCGAGCGGGATGAGTGGCGTCCAGTCCACAGTCGGGTCGCCAGGTAGGGTGGGGCCCTGCCCCACCAAAATGCCGATTGCCAGGAACAGCCAGACAGGGTGCGGCTCGCCGCACCGAATGCAGGCATTGCCGAGTAGCCTGGATGAAGGACAGCAACATCATGGGTGAGCTTATTTTCTATGAAAAGCCGGGGTGTGTCGGCAACGGCATGCAGCAGTCGCTGCTGCGGCGTCAGGGTATCGCCTTCGAGGTGCGGGATCTGCTGAGCCATCCCTGGACCGCCGAAACCCTGCGTCCCTATTTCGGCGAGGCGCCGGTGCCCGACTGGTTCAACGCCAGCGCGCCGCGTGTGAAATCCGGCGAGATCCCGATTGACACACTGACGCAAGTCGAGGCGCTGGCGCTGATGGTCGGCGACCCGATCCTGATCCGGCGGCCGCTGCTCGAGTACGGCGAGCAGAAGCAGTCGGGATTCGTTCCCGGTCCGGTGCTGGCGGCGCTGCAGGTCTCCCTCGATCCGCAGGAGAACCTGCAGGACTGCCCCATGGACGCGGCGCAGCCCGTGTGCGGAGCGCCCTGATGAGCGGCGTGGTGGATGTCTCCAAGCATCGCCACGCGGTCGAGTTCGCCGACGGCGTCTACTGGATCGGTGCGCTCGATCCGACCCTGCGCACCTTCGACATCATCCTCAGCACCGCCAACGGCACCACCTACAACGCCTACCTGATTCGCGGCAGTCAAGGTGTCGCCGTGGTCGATACGGTGAAGGAGAATTTCAGCGACGAGTTCTTCGCCCGGCTGGAGTCCGAAGCGGACTACAGCGAAATCAAATTCATTATCCTCAACCATCTGGAGCCGGACCACACCGGCGCGCTGCCGGAACTGATGCGTCGTGCGCCACAGGCCAGGCTCTTTATCTCCCAACGCGCCACTTCGATGCTGAAGGCGCTGCTGAAACCCTCGACCGGCAGCTTCGAATACACCACGGTCAACACCGACGACAGCATCAGTCTGGGCGATCGCACCCTGCGTTTCCTGCACACGCCGTTTCTGCACTGGCCCGATACCCAGTGCACCTACCTGGAGGACGAAGGCATTCTCTTCTCCGGCGACGTCTTCGGTTGTCATTTCTGCGACAAACGGCTGTTCAACGATCTGGTTGGCGATTTTCGCTTCTCCTTCGACTACTACTACGCCCACATCATGCGTCCCTTCAAGAATCACGTCCTGGACGCACTGAAACTGATCGAACCCCTGAAACTGAAGCAGATCGCGCCCACCCATGGGCCCATTCTGCGCGAGCGGCCACGCCGTTACGTGACCCACTACCGCGAACTCTCCACTTCGAGTCTCAGCCGCGAGATCGGATCGGACGACCGCTCCCTGGTGATCTTCTACATGAGTTCCTACGGCAACACCGCCCGCATGGCTGAGGAGATCAGCCAGGGAGCCGACAGGGTCGAGGGGGTGCGCGTCTCCCTCTATGACCTGGAGGGCGGAGAGACGGAGCCATTCGTCGACCTGATCGAGGAGGCGGATGCCCTGTTGTTCGGTTCCCCGACCATCAACGGCGATGCGGTGAAGCCGGTGTGGGATCTGTTGTCGTCGCTGGCGGTGGTCAACCTGAAGGGCAAGCTGGGCGGCGCCTTCGGCTCCTATGGCTGGAGCGGCGAGGCTGTGCGCATGATGGAAGACCGCATGCGGGGTCTGAAAATGCATATTCCGCAGGAGGGGCTGCGGATCAAACTGATACCTACCGAGGAAGAGCTGGCGCAGTGCCGTTCATTCGGGCGGCAGATAGCGGAGGTGTTGACGGGCAAGCTGCGGGAAAAGCCGGTGATCGACTTTGCCGATCTTGCCTGAAGCGCTGATGGAACGATAACGACTCATACTTTTCAACGTTGAAAAATTCAAGGTGAACAAAGATGGCTAAAGCAAAGATCACGTTTGAGGACATCGAACAGACTGTCAATGTACCGGCCGGCACACGTGTGATCGAGGTTTCCGAGAAGATCGGTGCCGGCATCATCTACGGTTGCCGCGAGGGTGATTGTGGCACCTGTATGATGCAGGTGACTGAAGGCTGGAACAATCTGACCGAACCCTCGGTGCTGGAAGAGAAGGTGCTCAAGGAGAACATGGCGGGACGCCACAACCGTCTAGCCTGTCAGGCACAGATTCTCGGTGACTGCAAGGTCAAGCCAGCATAGGACAACATCACAGCGAGAGTCGAATCATGCCTTTGATTACTTTTACCAATCCGAACTACAAGGACAAGACCGTCTATGCGGTTACCGGAAGCTTCACGGAGACGGTGTTGAAGATCGCCAAGACCAACAAGATTCCGATCAGCTTCGATTGTGGTGACGGCGAATGTGGCAGCTGTGTTATCAGAGTCAAATACATCGGTCACAACGAACCAATGGGCTGCCACCTGGAAGAGAAGGAGAAAGAGGTGCTGCGTACTCTCGGCAAGATCAGCAAGGAAGAGATGGAGCGCCTGATCGTCGAGGACACGCCGAGCGAATGGCGACTGGCCTGCCAGTTCATCCCCAGGGACGAGGATATCGTGGTCGAGTACGAGGCGCTCTGATGAATCTGCCTGCCATGAAGATAGAGACGCCCGAAGAGATCTACAGCAGGCTCATGGCGAAGCGCCGGGGCCATCCCGTGGAGGATACGCTGGCGCGTATGCTTGCCTCCTGGTACCTGGGGCAGGGTGCGATGCCACGCTGGCTAGGTCTGGGTAAGGAAGCCTACCTGGCCATGATGGCCCACCATTTCCCTGAAATCGATGCCAACTCCCTGGTCACGGCACGAAACCGTATTGATCCGCAACGCACGGATGAACTCGATGATCTGCGGAAATTATTGCAGGACAACCGCAGCGGCCGTGCCGACTCGGAGCTCTGGATGGTGGAGATCGTCATCGCCGGTTGCTTGGGCAGTGACCACCTGTGGCAGGACCTCGGTTTGTGGCAGCGCGCCGAGCTGTCGAAGTTGATGCTGGAGAATTTCGAACCCCTGGCAACGCGCAACGACAAGGACATGAAGTGGAAGAAATTCCTCTACAAACAGTTGTGCGAGGCGGAGGGAATCTATGTCTGCCGCTCTCCCAGCTGTGAGGTCTGCGCCGATTATGACAACTGCTTCGGCCGCGAGGAGTGATCTAT
>JBNLGI010000023.1:0-10601 GCA_050305975.1 Sedimenticolaceae bacterium
GTGAGATGGAGCTCGATCTCCCGGTCGGGTTCGCGCATGTCGGGGGAGACCCGCAGGTTGCGCAGATCGGCGTAGGTCAGCACCCGGCGGCCGTTGTTGCGCAGTCCGACGCCGGGATCGTCCAGCCGGTATTGGGCCGCATCGGCACGCATGTCGATGTGAGGACCGTACTCGGTCTTCGCATGGGTGACAGGACCGGCGGTAAAATCCGACGGATTCGGCTTGAGCCTGCTTCGATCCACACCGCCGCTGATTGCCATCCGCTGCGCATCGTGCGACATACCCGGCATCATCTGGCCATTCGGCATCTGATGCTGGCTGTGATCCATCCCCGCCATCGCACCACTTCCTGCCATCGGTTGCTGGTTGTGCTCCATTCCCGCCATCGCAGTGCTTTCAGACATGACGTGTTGGCTGTGGTCCATTCCCGACATCATTTGCCCATCGGGCATCTGGTGCTGGGCAGGGTTCATCGCGCCCATGTCATGCCCCATGTGTTGCATGCCGTGCATCGCCATGCCCATGTCGTTGTGGCCGAGATTGGGCACCGGATCCATCTCGGGGATCTCGGCGCTCATGGACAGATCGGGGGTCAGCGTCCCCCGGGCGTAACCGCTGCGGGCGATGTCCTGGGCGAAGATGGTGTAGGCCATGTCGTGCATCGGTTCGACGATGACATCGTAGGTCTCCGCCACGCCGAGACGGAACTCGTCCACCGACACCGGTTCGATGTTCTGACCGTCTGCCGCCACCACTTTCATTTTCAAACCGGGAATACGGACGTCGAAAAAGGTCATCGCCGACCCGTTGATAAAGCGCAGACGCACTTTCTCCCCCTTCCGGAACAGGCCGCTCCAGCCGTCCGCGGGAGTGCGGCCGTTGGTGAGGAAGGTGTAGGTGTAACCCGTGACGTCGGAGAGATCGCGCTGGCTCATGCGCATCTGGTTCCACATCTTGCGGTCGTTCCAGGTGGCTTCCAGCCCCTTGGTTTCGATATCCCGCATCAGATCGGCGTGGGTGCGCTCATTGAAGTTGTAGTAGTGGCTCAGTTTCTTCAGCTTGCGGTAGACGTCGTTGGGATCCTCGTCGGTCCAGTCGGAAAACATCACCACGTAATCCCGGTCGTAGGCGATCGGATCGGCCTCGCGGGGATCGATGACGATGGGGCCGTAGAGGCCGGTCTGCTCCTGGAAGCCGGAGTGGCTGTGGTACCAATAGGTGCCGCTCTGCGTCACCGGAAACCGGTAGCTGAAGGTCTCGCCGGGCTTGATGCCCTTGAAACCGTCGGCGATACCCGGCACCCCGTCCATGGCGCTCGGCAGGATGATGCCGTGCCAGTGGATGGAGCTGGTCTCCGGCAGCAGGTTGGTCACCCGCAGGGTCACCGTATCGCCGACGCGCCAGCGCAGAATCGGCGCCGGCAGGGAGCCGTTTACGGTGGTGGCCACCCGGGGGGTGCCGGTGAAATTGACCGCCTGCTCGGCGATGGTCAGATCGAAATCGGTACCCCGGAGGGTCTGCGGTCCGGCTTCGCTCATGGCGGCCGCCATCAGGGAGCCGGATCCCAGACCGAGACCCGCGCAGGCCCCGCCCATGGCGAGTCCTTGCACGAAGCGTCGACGTGTCAGACAGACAGCCTCGGGCGATGAGATGTTGGTGTTATGGGTGGAGGGACGCCGCATGCGTCGCCCCCACAAACTATTCGGGTCGTTTGAACTGCTCATTATGTTCATTCCTCTGCATATGGCAGGCTCAGCACTGCCGCCAGCGTCAACGAAGGGTTGTCAACGGATCGATCGCGCTCGCTCGGCGATCGGCAGAGATATCAGGCTTTGGGAGGTCGGAAGGGGTGGGAGCTGCAACGACTCGAAAGGATCTGCGCCAACACCGGATAGCTGTCGCTACCGGTCGTTGTCACTGTCTGTTGAATGAAGGAGAGCAGGCCCGGCACGCAGGAGGCGCAATGGGAGTGTGTGCAATTGTGCTGATTGCACCCGCTCTGCCCATCACAATGCTGACAATCGGGACTCGCGCCCTGATGATCCTGCATGCCCATGCCGCCGGTTTCGGCATGCGTCATGCCAGACATCCCCTTTTCCATGGCCATATGTAAATCCACACCCGCCACGACGCTCTGCAGCGGCGAAAATGCCAGCAGCAGCATCAGCAGGAAGGAGAGCGGCCTGTTGGGAGATCGGGACATAATGTCTGATAGTAGAGTGATTGATCTCAAGTTTAAACATAAAGATGGCAGAGAGTCTGGTTTAGTTCCCTCTCATCTACAGGGTTAATCGGGGCAGACCCTAGAACCCGTTAACATTCAGGTGTGGAGACAATGTGTTCCGGATGGAGCGAAGCGGAATCCGGGCTACGGATCACCGCACTGTAGAGACTCAGGCCCGCTGACGTGTCTCCAGTGGACTCATCCCGCCGGCGATGAGATGGGCGGTGCGCAGGGGCTCCGGCAGATGCCCGGCAACAGCCAATCGCCGAACCACCGCCTTGGCCTCGGCCAGTCCGATGCCGACCCGCTGCACGAAGAGTGAATCCAGGGGTTCCGCCTTCCCCGCCGCCTCGATCAGCCGCCATTTGCGCCGCCCTCCCGGAACCTGCCCGATCAGCGCATCGCGGATCGCCGGCAGGTCGGGACGACGTCTCGTCACCACCAGCACCGGCAGCTCGAGCTGGCGACCGAGGGCCCGGATATCGACCACGTTGAAACCGGCGAAGGCGATCCCCTGCAGCATTACCAGCTGAAGGTGATCGGCGAAGCGGGATTCGCCAACCATCTCGGCGATACGCCGGGTGCTGTTGACGCCATCGCGCCGAACCCGGTTGTGCAGCACCCCCTCCAGGCGTTCACCGGCGAAGACGGCGCCCACGATCAGCACATCACCCCGGTGAGCGGGCGCGAAGGGGGCGTCGTCGATACCGATCACATGCGAGATGCGCCGGCTCATGGTAGTTTCCTCTCCTCTAACGCGTTGCTCGGTGCGGCGAGCCGCACCCTATGCCCAGATCACCCGTAGGGTGCGGCTTGCCGCACCGACTACAATTCAGAATAGACGGGGAACCAAATCCGAGGTGCCCGATGCGTCTTCCAAACACAGTTTTCGGGTTCGCGGCACTCTGCCTGCTCCCCTCCCTCCTGCCGGCGGCAGACTTCGAGACCGCCCGACAGGGGATGATCGACGAGATCGAGGCCGATGTGCGCCGCACCAGCGAATATCTGCAGCGGCCGGTGTTGAATCCGGGCGTGTTGCGGGTGATGGGCGAGACACCGCGCCACCGCTTCGTTCCCGAGGACCTGCAAGACAGGGCCTACGAAAACCGGCCGCTGCCGATCGGCTTTGGTCAGACCATCTCGCAACCCTATATCGTGGCCATCATGACCGACCTGATCGATCCGCTCCCCGGCGACCGGGCGCTGGAGATCGGCACCGGTTCCGGCTACCAGGCGGCGGTGCTCTCGCGGCTGGTGTCGAAGGTCTACACCATGGAGATCGTCGAACCTCTGGGCGAACAGGCGACTGAGCGGCTGCAGCAACTGGGCTACGACAATGTCGAGGTGAGGATCGGCGACGGCTACTTCGGCTGGGAGGAGCACGCCCCCTACGACATCATCATCGTCACCGCCGCGGCCAGCCATATCCCGCCACCGCTGGTAAAGCAGCTCAAGCCCGGCGGACGCATGATCATTCCGGTAGGCAGCCGCTTCATGACCCAGCAGCTGTTGCTGGTCAACAAGGACGAGGAGGAAAAACTCAGCGTAAGGCAGATCCTGCCGGTCAGATTCGTGCCGTTGACCGGCGAACACTAAGAGCACGGGAGGAGGCCCCATGTCCCCTCGCCCGCCCTACCTCTCCCTGGCACTGCTCTCCGCCACGGCGCTGAGCTACGAAGTCCTGCTCATGCGCCTCTTCTCCATCATTCAGTGGCACCACTTCGCCTATCTGGTGATCGGCCTGGCGCTCCTGGGATACGGCTTCAGCGGAACCCTGCTGTGGCTCTTCGGCGAGCGCATGACACGACGCTACCCGCAGGCCTATGTGAGCGCCATCGGGCTGTTTGCCGCGAGTGCCACACTGGCCTTTCTTCTGGCCCAATCCATCGACTTCAACATCGAAGAGCTGCTCTGGAACCCGCGCCAGTCGCTCAGACTGGTGCTGCTCTTTCTGCTACTGACCCTGCCCTTTGTCTTCGCCGCCGGGGCCATCTGCATGACCTTCATGGCCTATCCGCAAGACCGCGTGGCGAGTATCTACGCGCTCGACCTATTGGGCGCCAGCGCCGGCTCCCTCGCCATCATCGGGCTGCTCTACCTGCTGCTGCCGGAGCAGATACTGGTGGTGCTGACTCTTGGCGGCCTGGCCGCCGCCTGGCTGGCCGTGCATGAGCTGAAGCCGGGCGGAGCACGCATAATCCAGGCGACGCTCGGGATGACCGTCCTCACGCTGGCCATCGCCGCGCCGCATGTCTCGCTGGTCTACTCCCCCTACAAGGCCCTGGCCCAGACCCTGCAGATCAAGGGCACCGAGGTCATCGAGACCCGCTCCAGCCCCTTGGGCTATCTCAGCGTGGTCTCCAGTGAGACCGTGCCGTTCCGACATGCGCCCGGATTGAGCCTGATCGCCGACAACCTGCCGCCCGACCAGCTGGGCCTGTTCACCGACGCCGACAACTTGAGCGCCATCTCGGCGTACCCCGCCTCGGCCGAGGCGGCGGGCTATCTGGACCAGACCACCAGCGCCCTGCCCTATCATCTGCGGCAAATCGGGAAGCTGCTGGTCATCGGCAGCGGCACCGGCAGCGATCTGCTGCTGGCCCGTTATCACGGAGTGCCATCGATCGACGCCCTTGAACTCAATCCCCAGGTGGTGGAACTGGTCGATCAACGGTTCGCCGATTTCGCCGGCCCCGTCTATCGTCAGCCCGGGACCCGGCTGCATATCGCCGAAGCGCGGGATTTCCTGAGCCAGACGGAGGCGCGTTACGATCTGATTCAGATCGCCATGATCGACGCCGCGGGCGCCTCCGCCGCCGGTCTCTATGCCCTCAATGAGAGCTACCTCTACACCAAGCAGGCGCTGGCGCTCTACCTGTCGCGACTGGCGCCCGGCGGCTACCTCGCCATCACCCGCTGGATCAAGCTGCCGCCGCGGGATACGCTGAAACTCTTCGCCACCGCACTGGAGGCCATGCGGGAGGCGGGCGTGGTACAAGCGCAAACACGCCTGGTGCTGATACGCAGCTGGCAGACCGGCACCCTGCTGATCAAGAATGCCCCCTTCAGCGACAGCGAGCTGGATGCCGTGTCCCGCTTCAGCGATGCGCGCTTCTTCGACCTGGCCTATACCCATCGCCTCACCGCAGCGCAAAGCAATCGCTACAACCAGCTCGCCGAGCCCGTCTTCTATCTCGCCACCCAGGCGATGGCGAAGGGTGATGCCGAGGGCCTCTTCGAGCGTTACAAGTTCAACCTCCGTCCCGCCACCGACGACCGCCCCTACTTCCACCACTTTTTCACCTGGACCAGTTTCTTCGAGGCCCTGAAACTGCGTGGTCAGGGCGGCCTGCCATTGATCGAATGGGGCTATGTGATTCTGTTGGCCACACTGGGCGTCACCCTGCTGCTCGGCGCGCTGCTGATACTGGCGCCGCTGATTCTGCTCAGACGGCATCGGCAGGCATCGGTCACGGCCATCCGTCCCTGGCGGGTGCTGCTCTATTTCATCGCCATCGGCCTCGCCTTTCTCTTCATCGAGATCGCTTTCATGCAGAGCTTCCTGCGTTTCCTGCATCACCCGATCGTCGCCATCGCCACCACCCTGACCGCCTTTCTGCTCTTCGCCGGTCTGGGCAGCCGCAGCTGTGATGCCTTGAACCGATGGCTGGGGCGGCGCAGGCTGGCGCGGGCGGCTTTTACCGGTATCGCACTGTTGAGCCTGTTCTATCTGCTGTCGCTGGACGGCATCTTCAGCCTGCTGGCGCACCTGCAGCTGGCTGCGAAAGCGCTGCTCAGCCTCTCACTGATCGCCCCGCTGGCATTCCTCATGGGTCTGCCCTTTCCACTGGCGCTCGGCGAGGTGAAGCAATCCGCCGACTCGCTGGTGCCCTGGGCCTGGGGCGTCAACGGCTATGCCTCGGTGGTCAGCGCCAGCCTGGCTACACTGCTGGCCATCCATTTCGGTTACTCGGCGGTGATTCTCTCCGCCGCGACGATCTATCTCATCGCCTGGGGCGTATTTCCGAGACCGGACACGACCTGATCAGCCGCAGCCTGGATGGAGCGCAGCGGAATCCCAAAGACCGAACCTGACGCCTCCCCGGATTCCACTTCGCTGCATCCGGGCTACCTGTTGCCCGGAGGGCCGGCGGGGTGTCCGTCCGGTCCTTCCCCAGGGGGTGTTAGGGATGCCCTGAATGGGTATTGGCTTGCAACTTGCAAACCTGAGACAGAACAACAATACCCATTCACAGCAAACGAGGATGAGATCATGGCCTGTCGTATCGACAAGCTGGTGGTGAAGCGTGTCGCTTCCCTGCCTGCGGATACCGATGTACAGTGCGCCGCCGCCTATATGGCGGGGAACGATCTGGGCTCACTGGTGGTCACCGAAGGCGATCGGGTGATGGGCCTGTTCACGGAGAGGGATCTGTTGAAGCGCGTTGTTGGTGCAGGCAAGGATGCAACCGCACTCAAACTGGGCGAAGTCTGCACCCGCAATCTGATCTCCGTCTCCCACGACAGCTCCTGCACCTACGCCATCAAGCTGATGCGGACCAACCGCTGCCGCCGGCTGCTGGTCTACCGCAGGGACAGTCTGCAGGGCCTGATCAACCTGCAGGATGTGGCTAACGCCCTGGCGGACCAGAGCGCTGGCAAGAATCTGCTGGTCAACCTGGTCGGCGGCATCACCCTGATCGTGGTGTTGGCGGTCATCGGCATGCTGATCTCCCATATCCCCGACATGATGGCGCTGGCGGATCAGAGCATGCATTGAGGGCTTAACGCTCCTCTGCTGAGATACCGACGCTTTGGCTTGAGTGAAGTCGAGCTGAGGGACCTCGCCACAGGCAGGACACTCCCTCGATTATGGTGCGGCAAGCCGCACCGGATAACCAACCAACGTGTACCTTCTTGTCGACCTATGCAGTGGAGCAGGGCCCCACCCGACCCGAACCTGTAGGGTGGGGCCCTGCCCCACCGAAACGGGTAGAAAACACCACCGTTCGCACCACGACATCGATATCGACCACTCCCACCCCCTGCCTTGCACCACCAATTCAAACAAACGTTTGACCGAATCCCATCCTTACACTAACCTTCCTACCCTGACTCAAACGATCGATCGAGACACTTGCCCGACATGTCAGCTTCCAACCCCTCGCCACTGCCCGAAACCCGCGAACGCCTGCTGCGGGTGGCGGTGGCCGCCTTCGGTCAGCGCGACTACGACGGCGTCAGCACCCGTGAGATCGTGGAGGCCGCGGAGGCCAATATCTCCGCCATCTCCTACCACTTCGGCGGCAAGCGTGGACTCTACCTGGCCACAGTCAGCTACCTGGCGGAGCAGTTTCACAGTCAGATGGCCGCTCGACTGGAGGAGATTCGCCAGGCCCTTGAGAAGTCGGATCCGCAGGCCTGCGCCGATCTGCTGTGTGAATTCCTGGGCGGCTTCATCGAGCTGCTGTTGACAGGCGACCTGGGCGACAGCGCCCCCGGTATCATCTTCCGGGAGCAGCATCGTCCCACCGACGCCTACGAAATCCTCTACCACAAACTGCTGCAACCGATGCACGAAACCCTCACTGCCCTGGTTGCCTGTTACCGGGGGGAGGCACGGGACAGTCATTCG
Organism: Sedimenticolaceae bacterium; assembly: GCA_050305975.1. Lineage (GTDB taxonomy): Bacteria > Pseudomonadota > Gammaproteobacteria > Chromatiales > Chromatiaceae > Thiodiazotropha. Next base: position 7,860 of record JBNLGI010000023.1, read on the forward strand.
GCGATGCTGCTGGCCCACGCCCTGCTGGGCCAGAGCGTCATCTTCCGCATCGGCCGTACGACCCTGCTGAAGCGCCTGGGCAAACCGGCCTACACCCGCACCGACATAGCGCAATTGAAACAGCACCTGAGCGGCTACTGCCGTTGGCTGCTCGATGCCCCACGCCTAGACGAGGAAGTCGCCCCATGATTTTCGACAAACACCCCCGCCGCCGCATGCTGCTGATTCTGCCCCCCATCGCGGTAGGCGTGCTGGTGCTGATGCTGATGGCGGGCAACCGCAAGCCGCCGGTGCAAGCGGCGACGGAGACAGCCGCCAAACCGGTGCGCATCTTCCAGGTCCGGCAGGTCGACCTGGTGCCGGTGGCCGAAGGCTACGGCTCGGTCAAGCCGGCCCAGCTGTGGACCGCGGTGGCGGAGGTGTCGGGACGCATCGTGGAACTCCATCCGCGGCTGAGGGACGGCGAGATCCTGCCGGCGGGCACCCTGCTGCTGCGCGTCGATCCGGTCGACTACCAACTCAACCTGGCCCAGGCCGAGGCGGAACTGGCCGAACTCGAGGTGGAGCAGACCAACGCCAGGGCCAGCCTCGATATCGAACAGCGCAACCTGAAGATCGCCGAGCGGGAGTTCGAGCGCATCTCCAAGCTGGCCGCCAAGGGCACCGCCTCGCAGAGCAATCTGGACGATGCCGAGCGCACCCTGCTGAACAGCCGCAACGCAGTGCAGAACATCCGCAACACCCTGGCCCTGATGCCGACCAAGCGCAAGGTCCTGGAGGCGAAGCGGACCCAGGCGGAGCGGGACCTGGAGAACACCCGCATCGTCGCCCCCTTCAACCTGCGGGTGGCCAACATGCAGATCGAGACCGATCAGTTCGTCAGCAAGGGACAATCCCTGCTGGAGGGCGATTCGGTCGACCGGGTGGAGGTGTTGGCCCAGTTCCCTCTCAGTACTCTGCGCCGTCTCTTCATCGGGCGTGACGACATCCATGCGGACAACGCACTGATGGGAGAGAACCTGCCCCAGCTGGTGCAGCTCGATCCGCTGGTACGCCTGGATATGGGCACCACCCAGGCCGAGTGGTGGGCCGAGTTCGTGCGTTTCAGCGACACGGTCGACCCCCAGACCCGCACCATGGGCGTGGTGGTAGCGGTCGACAAGCCCTTCGAAAAGATCGAACCGGGCGTACGACCTCCCCTCTCCAAGGGCATGTTCGTGCAGGTGCTGCTGCGCGGACGGGTGCAGCCGCAACGCCTGGTGGTGCCGCGCGCCGCGGTGCGTGACGGTCAGCTCTATCTGGTGGATGAGGCGCAGCGACTGCAACGCCGGGCCGTCGAAGTGCTGTTCAATCAGGGACCGCTCAGCGTGCTGAAAAACGGCCTTGCCGCGGGCGACCGGGTGGTGGTCTCCGACCTGGTGCCGGCGGTCGATGGCATGCCGCTGAAGCCCCAGGAGGACGAGAGCTTGAGCGAAGCGGTCGCGGCCGCCACCCGGGGTGAACTATGATCGACTGGTTTGCCCGCCACCCCAACGCCGCCAACCTGCTGATGGCGGCGATCATGATCCTGGGCCTCACCGCCCTGCCCGGCCTGCAGCGCGAGACTCTGCCCGAGATCAAGAACGACAAGGTCGAGATCCGGGTAGTCTACAAGGGGGCCACCGCCGAGGAGGTGGAGGACGCCGTCTGCCGCCGGCTGGAGGACGCCCTGGAGGGCATCACCAGCCTGGACGAGATGCGCTGCGACGCCCGCGAGGGACTGGGCACCGCTACCGCGGTGATGCTCGAGGGGGCCGACATGACCCGCTTTCTCGACGACATCAAATCGGAGGTCGACGCCATCGACGACTTTCCCGAGCAGACCGAACTGCCGGTGGTGGAGGAGCTCGGACGCACCGAACCCGTTATCTCCATCGCCGTCAGCGGTCCCCCGGACCCGGTCGCCCTCAAGGCCTACGTGGAGGCGCTCAAGGCCCGCCTGCTGACCCGGGAGAAGATCGCCGAGGTCACGGTGGACGGCTTCTCCGACCACCAGATCCGCATCGAGATCCCCGGCTGGCGCCTGCGCCAGTACAGCCTCTCAGCCCAGGACATCGCCAATGCCATCGGCCGTCAGAGCGTCGGCTCCCCCGCCGGACGGCTGGAGGGGGAGCAGGAGGATATCCTGCTGCGCTTCGACGATCAGCGCAAACGGGTCGAGGAGTTCTACGATTTGGTGGTCATCTCCGGCAGCAGCGGCGCCAGCCTGCGCCTGGGCGACATCGCCACCATCAGCGACCGTTTCGATCGCGACGAGGAGAAGATCAGCTTCAACGGCCAGCGGGCGGCGGTGCTCAACATCGCCAAGACCCGCTCGCAGGATATCCTCAAGGTGCTCGACCGGGTGGAGCGCTTCGTGGAACGCGAGAATGCCGAAGCCCCCGAGGGGGTCCGCCTGAGCCTGACCCAGGACCGCGCCTCGGTGGTCAAGGACCGCCTCGACATGCTGGTGCGCAACGGCGCCCAGGGCCTGATCGCGGTGTTCCTGGTGCTCTGGCTCTTCTTCAGTTTCCGCTACAGCTTCTGGGTCACCATGGGCCTGCCGGTCTCCTTCCTCGGCGCCCTCTTCGTGCTGCCGCTGATCGGCGTCACCATCAACATGATCTCCATGGTCGGCCTGCTGATCGGCATCGGCCTGCTGATGGACGACGCCATCGTCATCGCCGAGAACATCGCCGCCCGCATGGCCAAGGGCGACAAGCC
>JBNLGI010000024.1:0-23542 GCA_050305975.1 Sedimenticolaceae bacterium
CCTGGCGGATGAACTGCTCGCGGTCGGCGCGGCGGCCGTCGAGCTGGCTGGCGATGCGTTTGTAGTCGTCGGGATGGAGAAAGCGCAGGGAGAGATCCTCCAGCTCCCACTTCACCTGCCAGACACCGAGCCTGTTGGCCAACGGTGCGTAGATGTCACGGGTCTCCTCCGCCAGCCGCTGGCGCAGCTCCGGCGCGAGACCGCGGGCGCCGCGCATCAGATGCAGCTGCTGCGCCACCACCACCAGCACTACCCGTACATCCTCGGCGATGCCGAGCAGCAAACGGCGCAGATTCTCCGCATGTTCCTCCTCGTCGCCCGGTTTGACCTCCGAGGAGAGGTCGGTCAGCACGCCGATACGGGTCAGGTCGTCGACCATGCGGGAGGTGTTCTCTCCCATAGCCTTGTCGATCTGCTCCAGCGTGACCAGTTTGGCAGCGAGAGAGCCGAGCAAGATGGCGGCGGCGACCGTCTCCCGGTCCATACCCATATCGGCCAGAATCTCGGCCACCGAGAGCGCGTGGCGCAGTTGGGATTCGCCGCAGAGGCTGGTGACGCCGGCATCCGCCTTCAGCGCCAACTGCGCTGACTTGTCGAGATAGCGGCGGTCCTCCGTGTCGAACACCTCGGGCAACCGCTCGACCCAGAGGGCGATATCATCGGCGGTGATCTCGTCACCTTCCGGGAGCCTGCTGCTGGTGGTGACCATAGATCGGCCGACCGCTTGCGCGGACTCAGTCCAGCACGTGGCTGACCAGTCCGTCCGCCAGCTTGGGTTCGAACCAGGTCGATTTGGGCGGCATCACCTCACCGGCGTCGGCGACCGCCATCAGATCCTCCATGCCGGTGGGAAAGAGGGAGAAGGCGACCGCCATCTCTCCGGAATCGACCCGCTTCTGCAAACCTTCCAGACCACGGATACCACCGACGAAGTCGATGCGGGGATCGCGGCGGGGATCGGAGATACCGAGGATCGGTTCGATCAGGTTGTCGGCCAGCAGACTGACATCGAGCCGCGCCACCGGATCATCCGCGGGGAGGCGCTGGGGATCGAGCCGCAACCGGTACCACTGGCGCTCGAGATACATGCCGAACTCCGCCGCCCGGGCCGGTTTCACGGGCTGGCCACTGGTCTCGACCTGGAAGGCCTCGGCGACACGGGCCAGAAAGGCCGCCTTGTCGAGACCGTTGAGATTCTTGATGACCCGGTTGTAGTCGAGGATCTGCATCTGGTTGTGAGGGAAGATCACGCTCAGGAAGTAGTTATAGGACTCCTCTCCCGTGTGGTTCGGGTTGGCCGCCCTGCGCGCCGCCCCCACCCGGGATCCGGCGGCGGAGCGGTGGTGGCCGTCGGCCACGTAGAGGGCCGGCATGGCGTCGAAATCGGCCGTCAGCCGCTCCACGATGCCGCTGTCGTCGACCACCCAGATCTCGTGGCGCACGCCGTCGGCGGCGGTCACGTCCATATCGGGCTGCGCCTGAGAGATCTCCGCCAGCTGACGGTCGACGCCGGGGGCGCTGGGATAGACCAGAAACACCGGCCCTGTCTGCGCGTTGAGGGCGTCGATCTGGCGCACCCGGTCGTCCTCTTTGGCGGGACGGGTGAATTCGTGCTTCTTGATGCGGTCGTTGTCGTAGGCCTCCACCGAGGCGGCAGCCACCAGGCCGGTCTGCCGATGCTGCCCCATGGTCAGGCGATAGACGTAGTAGCAGGGCTTGCGATCCCTCACCAACACCCCTTCGCTGACCATTTTCTGCAGATTTTCCGCGGCCTTGGCATAGACCTCCGGGGCATAGGGATCGACACCCTCAGGCAGGTCCACTTCGGGACGGGAGATGTGCAGAAAGCTCCAGGGCCGGCCGACCACCATCTCCCGCGCTTCCGCTTCGTTCATGACATCATAGGGCGGGGCTGCCACGTCGGCGGCGCGACCGGGCGCCGGACGCAATCCGGGAAATGCTCTGATCAGGGGCATGTAGGGTACCTCAGGGAGTCTGTGGATCGACGTTTGTCTTGGATCGCTTCGAGAAGGGCGAATTGTTTCAAAAGAGCGGTGATCGAATCAAGTTCGGGCCCGCGCACCGTGTCAGAAAATGCCTACTTTATTATCGGATGAAACCTGCATACAGATTATGGTTTCCACCATATACTGAAATCGTCGCATCAAGGGAGGTTATGGACAACGCACACGAACAGGGACGTCCACGGACCCGATTACTTTGCCAACCAATCATCGCGACACAAAATCCTGGCACCCAAGGAATGGGTGCCAGGATTTTTTTTGCCCATCTCGCCATTCACTCATGCGGTGCCGATGAGGCGGCCCGAGAACCTGATCTGCATAAAGCTCAACTATAGATCAACGCTCTGCCCACCCGTGCAGGAGTTCGACCTATCCCCGATCCGTACGGGACAGAGTCGGGTGCCTCACTCCTTGTTTATACGCCACAGCGTCTGATCCCCGGCATCGAAACCAGCCCAGAGTTCTCGGTAGCTCCGGCCGTCGATCGGATGCCGCTCGTCCGGGGCCACCTCGGAGAGTGGCAGCAGGACGAAAGCATAGCGCAGAATCTCATCCCGCGGCACCTGCACACCACCTTCGTTGATGACATGGTCCCCATAGGTCAGCAGATCGATATCGAGAGTACGGGAGGTGAATTTCTCGGTCTCCCGGACCCGACCGTGGGCCTCTTCGATCCGTCTCAACGCTCGCACCAGTTCGTGGGCCGGCAATCGGGTCTCGATACCGACCACCAGATTGTGAAAGTTGTCGCCGCTGAATCCCACCGCCTCGCTTTCGTAGACAGGCGAGACCATCAGCTCACCGAAGCGCTCACGCAAAGCCGCGAGCGCCTCGGGAATCTTTCGTTGCGGATCGATATTGCTGCCCAGACTCAACCAGGCGCGAACCGTCTCTGTCTCAGTCACGGCGACCACGCTCGATGATGACACCCACGTCACGCGCTGCACTCACCGCTCCCACCTTGTTCAGGGTCAGCCGCACCCAGGGCACCTGAAACTCCTCCAGCAGGATACTGGCGCAGCGTTCGGCCAGGGTCTCGACCAGCTGGAATTCGCTGGCGCGCACGAACTCGACCAGGCGCTTGCTCACCGCCTTGTAGTCGAGGGCCTGATCGATGGCATCGGTGGCGGCGGCGAGTCTGATGTCCGCCCCCATCTCCAGATCGAAGACCACCGTCTGGCGGATCTCCCGCTCCCAGTCGTAGATGCCGATAACCGTGTCGATGCGCAGATCGCGGATGAAAACGATATCCATGGTGTGGTTCTTTGTCTCGATGGTTGAATGGAGGCCCATGGTAGTGGAGTGGCACAGAAATACAAATCCCGGGACATGGGTGATGCTTGCAACGGCTTGACCTGATCACGGCAAGCGGTTCCAATTGCCCGATGTTGCTCGAATCACTCCTCGTTATCGGCGCCTACCTGTTGGGCTCCATCTCCAGCGCGATCATCGTCTGCCGACTCATGGGTCTGCCCGACCCGCGTACCCAGGGCTCCAACAATCCCGGCGCCACCAATGTACTGCGACTCGGCGGCAAGAAGCCGGCGGCCATCACCCTGCTGGGGGATTCGCTCAAGGGCTTTTTCCCGATGCTCATCGCCCATCTGTTCGACGCCACTCCGCTGGTGTTGGCATTGACCGGACTGGCCGCCTTCCTCGGCCACCTCTATCCGGTCTTTTTCGGCTTCAAAGGCGGCAAAGGGGTCGCCACCGCTCTCGGTGTTCAGTTCGGACTCCATCTGGGCATAGGCGCCGGCGTGGGGCTGATCTGGCTCTTTATGGCCAAGGTGGTCAACATCTCCTCCCTCTCGGCCCTGGTCTCCATGGCGCTGGCTCCGCTCATTGTCTGGCTGATCTGGCCCGCTCCTGAACTAGTCGCCATGCAGATCCTGGTGAGCCTGATCCTGTTCTGGCGCCACCGCTCCAATATTCGCAATCTGCTTGAGGGCAAGGAGGGGAAGATCGCGGACGAGAACGGCATCGGCCCCGATTCCGAAACCTGATCGTGCCATCCCAGAGGAGCGACTGCTCATGCCGCAACCCCGTTACCAGGAACTTCCCGACCAGATCACCTGTATCGACACCGAGTACCAGCGCCCGGGACTGGCGTCGTGCTATCTGATCGAGTCTGACGGCGAGGCCGCGTTCATCGATACCGGCACCAGCAATACGGTGCCGACGCTGATGGCGGTACTCGAAGACAAGGGGATCGCTCCTGAACAGGTGAAGTATGTCATTCCAACCCATGTTCACCTTGACCACGCGGGCGGCGCGGGAGCGCTGATGCAGCGGCTGCCCCAGGCCCGCTTGGTGATACACCCGTATGGCGCGCGCCACATGATCGATCCGTCGAAACTCGCGGCCGGGGCCATGGCGGTCTATGGCGAGGAGGCGTTCAAATCGAGTTTCGGCGAGCTGATCCCGGTCGCGGAGGAGCGCACCGTCGAAGCGCCGGATGGATTCCGTCTGCAGCTGGGATCGAGGGAGTTGCTCTGTATCGATACGCCGGGCCACGCCCGCCACCATATCTGCATCTTCGATGATCAGAGCCAGGGGCTCTTCACGGGCGACACCTTCGGACTCTCATACCGTGAGTTCGACACGGACCAAGGCCCGTTTCTACTCGCCACCTCGACCCCGATCCAGTTCGATCCTCAGGCCTGGCACGAGACCCTCGACCGCCTGATCGCGCTGTCACCGAAAGTGGTTTACCTGACCCATTACTGTGCGGTACAGGAACCGGTCCGCCTGGTCGACATGCTGCGCCGCTCACTCGACCAGTTCACCACCATCGCCCTGGCAGCCGACGCCCCGCCGGGCCGCGATCGGATCGAGCAGATCCGCACCGCCCTGCTGCACTGGCTGCTGGCGAGCCTGGATCAGCATGGCTGCTCCCTCTCTCCACGCGAGATCGAACATCTGATGGCCATGGACCTGGTGTTGGACGCCCAGGGTCTCGAGGTGTGGTTGCAGAAGCGGGAAGAGGCCGGCGCCTAGCGCCGGCTGTGCACAAGCGCTGATCAGCAGGGCGTGGAGCCGCTCTGATCCCAGGCAAAGGTGCAGTCGAGACGGGACAGAACGTAGACCAGTCCGCGCTCCCCGTCATCGATCATCATCGCCAGCGGGCTGTGACGGTTGAACTTGTGGCTGCGCTGACGCAACCAGCGCTTGCCCATGGTCGGGTTGGTCGGGTAGGTGGTGCGCAGGGCCTCGTCGATGCGCACCAGGTATTCGATACGCCGCATCAGACCCGGCTCGTCAGGAAAAGGCTTGTTGTAGCGGTATTGAGCGAAGTGACGCGCCTTGCCCTCCAGATTGAGCAGCGCCATCATCTCTTCGGTGCGCAGGCCCCAGCTTTCGAACAGATTCATCGTGCCCCGGGTGATTGCCAATCGATCCGACAGGGAGCGTTCGCTGTTTGGTGTCTCTGTCTCGCCCATACCCCTACCCTATTTCCTACTTGATAACTTGGTTTTTGGAGTCTAGCACGATTCAGCCGCCGATTCCCCGGCTGTCCACGAGGTATTTGGAGCTGAGGTCAGGATCAGTCGCCGAACAGTCCCTGCCACCAGCGCTTGCGGTTCTTTGGCACCAGGGTTGCCGGTAGATCTACCGGCTGGAGCTTGCTCATGATCCAGCCCGGCAAGGGGGGATTGTCACTATAGCCGCAGGAGACACCCAGATTGTGCGGATCGTAGATCTTGACGAATGCGGGTCGCTTCAGGTCGTCGGCGTAGACGATGCCGCAGTAGTTCTCGTCGTGTTCGGTCCTCAGCAGCTTGTCGATCTCGTCGATGAAGGTCAACACCTGCTGCCGATCGCTGGGCAGCCGCGGCGGCGCCTCGCCGATGGCGTAGAGGTACCAGCCTCCGTCAGCGTCGTCACGCAGCACCTGCCACAGGTCATCCAGATGATGCCAGCGCAGGGCCGAGGTGAAACTGCCGCGAAAGGCCTGCATGTAGTCCAGCGAGTCGTTCATCGAGCCTCCTCATCAACTGCCCCAACAGTAGCAGATCGTCGTTTCGGACGGGAGTCCGTCGCCATCCGGCAAGCTATCGGAAAGACGAGCGAATCGCCCGGTGCGTGGGTTATACTGCCGGCTTTGCAAGCTGATGGTCGAGCACAATGAGCGAACCCCTTTTCGAATCGAAACTGGATCTGAAACTGGTCAACCGCGGCAAGGTGCGCGACATCTACGAGGTGGACGCACAGCATCTGCTGATCGTCACCACCGACCGCCTCTCCGCCTTCGATGTGATCATGCCCCAGCCGATTCCCGGTAAGGGTGAGGTCCTGACCCGGGTGGCCAGATTCTGGTTCGAGCGGACCCGCCATCTACTGCCCAACCATCTCGCCGATATCCCGCTGGAATCGATCATCACAGACCCGGCACAGCGTGCCGCTCTGGGTGATCGCGTCATGGTGGTGCGCAAGCTCACTCCGCTACCGGTGGAATCGATCGTGCGCGGATACCTCATCGGCTCCGGCTGGAAGGATTATCAGCAGACCGGCCAGGTCTGCGGCATCGAGCTACCGACAGGCCTGCAGCAGGCGGACCGGCTGCCGCAGGCGATCTTCACGCCCTCCACCAAGGCCGAGTTGGGGGCCCATGACGAGAACATCGACTTTGCCAGGACGGTGGAGCTGCTGGGAGAGAGAGTTGCGGAGCAGGTTCGGGATTTCAGTCTGCAGATCTATCGGGAGGCGGCCGACTATGCCCGCGAGCGGGGCATCATCATCGCTGACACCAAGTTCGAGTTCGGTCTCGACGAAGCCGGCACCCTCCACCTCATCGACGAGGTCCTGACGCCCGACTCCTCCCGTTTCTGGCCGGCCGATCAGTATCGCCCCGGCATCAGTCCTCCCAGCTTCGACAAGCAGTTCGTCCGCGACTACCTGGAGACGCTCGACTGGGACAAGACCCCCCCCGGCCCCGCACTGCCTCAATCGATCATCGAGAAGACGGCGGAAAAGTACCGCGAGGCCGAAAAGCGCCTGACCGGCCACTGACATTCGGCGCATCGATTGCGCCCCCTCCACTGTTCATGCCAGTGATTGACGCAAGGCGCCGTCGAAAAGGGAAGCCGATTCCTTTCTCTGGTGCTTCTGCGTCATGATTCTGGCAATCTGCAGAAAACGCCACTAAGATTGAAGCAACATTGGTGATTCGTTTTTTTCAGCCCTGTCCGCCGATGGACCGGTAGGGCTTGCGCCACTAACGAATCCATTGGCAGGGATGTAGCCCCGGATTTCGAAAGGGAGCTTATCAACCTTAGCGTTTGCACGGCTGTTGCGTAGTCAGTCGTCCCTATCAAGATGCAACAACAATTAGTACAAAAAACGGCCCGAGTGGTCATTTATACGACCCTTCGTTGTCCCCACTGCCAGCACCTCAAGCGCTGGTTGAAGCGGAATCAGGTCCCGTTCCTGGACTTCAACGTCGCCAAGCCCGGCAAGATGCAGAAGCGGTTCTTCGAACTCGGCGGTCATAGCGTGCCGATGATCGTGATCGGTGACCGGCAGTTCGTCGGATTCAATCCCAACCAACTCAAGAGCGTCCTGGAAGAAGAGGGTTTGCTCTGAAGCCGATCGGATCGGCGCCATCCCTGGCGCAGGTGATGATTTGAGCCTGATACGGCTCCCACTTGCCGATCCACCGACGCACCATCCTCGACTCATTCCATACCATTCAGACGCTAGGCATCGACCGTCTCCTTCCACTCGACACCACTGTCGATGCTGTGATGCGCCATCGGTTCGGGTTCCGGCACCTTCAGGGTCACCAGCTCCTCCGCGCTGATCGGATGGATGGCGATGGTGGTGTCGAAATCGGCTTTGGTCGCGCCCATCTTCACCGCCACCGCGAATCCCTGCAGCATCTCGTCGACATTGTCTCCAATCAGGTGAATACCCACCACCCGCTCCTCGGGACCTGCGCAGACCAGCTTCATGGCGGTGGTCACTCCCTGTGCCGAAAGGGCGTAGCGCATCGGCGTGAACTCCGTCTTGTAGACGCTGATCCTGCCGTAGCGCTCGCGCGCTGCCGGCTCGGTCAGCCCCACCGTGGCCACCGGCGGATGCGAGAAGACCACGCTGGGGATATTCTCGTAGTCGACCCGGCTTTGCGGTTTGTTGTCGAACAGGCGGTCGGCGAGCCGGCGTCCGGCGGCGATGGCCACCGGCGTCAATGGCGTACGGCCGGTGATATCGCCAATGGCATAGATGCCGGGCACATTGGTGTTCTGAAACTCATCGGTCGGTACGATCCCGTTGCTGCGGGTCTCGACCCCGGCCGCCTGCAAGTTCAACTCCTGGGTGTTCGGCGTGCGTCCCACGGCCCAGATCACGCAATCGAATCCGTCCAGCCGCTCACCGTCGACCGCGTCGAGGGCGATGCCCGAAGCGGTTTTCGCCAGCCCCGCCACCTGGAAAGAGAGATGCTGCTCCACTCCCTGGTGCTTCATCTCGCGCATCAGAACCTGACTGATCATGGGGTCGAAGACCTCGAGCAGGCGATCCTCCAGGGCCACCAGGGTGACCTCGGAACCCAGCCCCGCCAGCAGACCGGCCAATTCCACGCCGATATAGCCGCCGCCGATCACCGCCACCCGTCCCGGCTGTTCATCGAGGGCAAAGAAGCCGTCGGAAGTAATCCCAAGCTCGGCACCGGGCAGACGGGGCACGATAGGGCGCCCGCCAGTGGCCACCACGATATGGTCGGCGGTATAGATCCGCCCCTCCACCTCGATCTCACCCGGGCCGATGAATCGGGCGCGCCCCTCGATCGTGGTGACCCCGAGGGTATCCACATAGCCGTTCCAGTAGTGATTAATGTTGCCGATGTAGCGCTGGCGGCCCTCGACCAGCCTGGGCCAGTCGGTCGCACCACGGCTGGCGGGAACACCAAAGCCGGCGGCATCATCCACCGCATGGGCTAGGTGAGCCGCGTACCACATCACCTTTTTCGGCACGCAGCCGTTGTTGACGCAGGTGCCGCCCAGCTTGCCGGACTCCACCACAGCGACCCTGCGGCCATGCGCGGCAGCCCTCTCCGCCACCGCCAGACCACCGCTACCGCCGCCAATGGCAATCAAATCGAAATGGTTGTTCATGATGCTCTCTCACTATTGAATGGGATGATCGAACGGGCCGGACGTTCAGGTTACGGCGCTACTGCCGAGCTCAGGAAAAAGACACCCTGCAGATCTGGGACCGGGACGCCCCCTTTTGAAGGGGCGTCCCGACACAGAGGCCCGCTGCCGTAAGCCGTGAGCGCGATCTCAGGCGGCTTCCTGCTCCCGTGCCGCCAGGTAGGCCTCCAACTCATCGGAGCCGCCGATGCGCTCTCCATTGATGAAGACCTGGGGCACCATCGAGATACCGGCCACCGCGCGCAAACTGCCCTCGCTGTAATCCTTGTTCAGCACCAGCTCCTCGAACTCGAGCCCCGCATCCCGCAGCATGCCCTTGGCACGCACGCAGAAGGGGCAGCCCTCGCGCGCGAAGACAGTGATATCCAGCGGCTTGCTCGCATTGGGCGCGATGTAGGCGAGCATGGTGTCGGCATCGGAGACCTCGAAGGGATCGCCGGGCACGTCGGGCTCGATGAACATCTTCTCGATCACTCCGTCCTTCACCAGCATCGAATAGCGCCAGGAGCGCTCGCCGAAACCGAGATCCTGCTTCGACACCAGCATGCCCATGCCGCGGGTGAAGTCGCCGTTGCCGTCGGGCAGGAAGGTGATGCGATCGGCCTTCTGCTCCAGCTTCCACTCGTTCATGACAAAGGCGTCGTTGACCGAGATACAGACCACCTCGTCGACGCCGTGACGCTTCAGCATCGGCGCCAGCTGGTTGTAACGGGGCACATGGGTCGAGGAGCAGGTGGGCGTGAATGCCCCGGGCAGGGCGAACACCACCACAGTGCGGCCCTTGAAGACCTCGTCGCTGGTGACATCGACCCATTCGTGATCACGGCGGGTTCGGAAAGTGACCTGAGGTACGTTCTGGCTTTCGCGATTCTCTAACATCGTTTTCTCCATTGTGTTTGGGGTTAAAAACAAGTTGGAGAGCACTCTACGCTAAAGTCATATATCGATAAAATCGTATGTTTCTATTTATATAATCGGATTATTCTATTAATAGGGACGGCATCGATATTTACCGTCCATTCGTAGCTCAGAGAGTAGAGGGATGGCGTGCAGCTCAAATGGCAGCGATATCGGCGAAATGGAGATACTCGATAACGAAGCACGTGTGCAAGCGCTATACGCCGTGTATCGATGCGGCAAGCCGCACCCTACGGCCCGATCACAGGTAGGGTGCGGCTTGCCGCACCGAAAAAGCTTCTGTGCGCGCCATTCAGGTGCGGATTTGGTCCGGCCAGTGGCTGGTTCGACTGCCCGTGAGGGATTGCCGGAGTTTCTCCGGCGACTCGATACTTTTGATTTGCCCCCAGAGCCGGCGGGATGCCGACTCAGGGGCAGAACAGCGGGTGGAAAGTCAGTTGTTCTGAATCACGATATTGGGGAATTTGGCCGCATAGTCCTTGGCCTGCAGCGACAGCTTGGCCGCGGTCTTGCGGGCGATCTCGCGGTAGATCTGGGAGATGCGCGCCTCGGGCTCCGCCACCACCGTGGGCTTGCCGCCATCGGTCTCCTCACGGATGCGGATATCGAGCGGCAGGGCGCCCAACAGATCGACGTTGTACTGGCTGGCCATGGAGGCGCCGCCGCCCTGGCCGAAGATGTGCTCTTCGTGGCCGCACTTGGAGCAGATATGGATGCTCATGTTCTCCACGATGCCCAGCACCGGCACCTCGACCTTCTCGAACATCTTCAGACCCTTGCGGGCGTCGAGCAGGGCGATGTCCTGGGGCGTGGTGACGATCACCGCGCCAGAGACCGGCACCTTCTGGGCCAGGGTCAGCTGGGTGTCGCCGGTGCCCGGGGGCAGGTCCACCACCAGGTAGTCGAGATCGGCCCAGTTGGTGTCGTTAAGCAGCTGCTCCAGGGCCTGGGTGACCATCGGACCGCGCCAGATCATGGGGGTCTCCTCATCGATCAGGAAACCGATCGACATGGCCTGCAGGCCGTAGCCCTCCATCGGCTCCAGGGTCTTGCCGTCCTTCGACTCCGGCTTGCCGGTGATGCCCAGCATGCGGGGCTGGGAGGGACCGTAGATGTCGGCGTCGAGCACACCCACCCGGGCGCCCTCCTCCGCCAGCGCCAGCGCCAGGTTGACGGCGGTGGTCGATTTGCCGACGCCGCCCTTGCCGGAGGCCACGGCGATGATGTTCTTGATGTTGTCGATCGGCTTCAGGGCCTTCTGCACCGAGTGGGCGACGATCTTGCTGGAAATATCCACCGCCACCTCGCTGACGCCATCGACGGCAGCGACCTTCTCCTTGACCTTGGCGACGATCTCATCCATGCAACCCTTGGCGGGGAAACCGAGTTCGATGGTGACCTTCACCTTGCCACCGTCGATGTCCACGCCCTTCACCACCTTGGCAGTGACCAGGTCCTTCTCCAGATGGGGCTCGATATAGCCCTTGATTGCCTCTTTGATCGCATCTTGTGTCAGCTCAGACATCGCCCGTTACTCCTGCGGGATACCTTACGGGTACCCGGTTTGTTGACTGTAAAACTTGGCCGGGGATTCTACACGAAAACCGAATGTAGATACCAAGCACTTTGCTGGGTTTTAGCGGGGTCAACGGTGGGGCTGGGCCCCACCCTACTCAGAGTCAGTAGGGCGGGGTCCCGCCCCACCATCACCGGGCCCAGCAAGCCTCAGATTCAGGACTTATCGTCCTCCGCCAGACTCTTGCTGGCGATCTCGAACAGATCCCGTGAGACCTCCGGTTTGGCCAGTACCCGTTCGAACTGGGCCTTCATCAAGGCCTGGCGCGACCCGTCATAGCGCCGCCAGCGGCTCATGATGCGTAACATGCGGGCGGCGACCTGCGGATTCAAGCCGTCCAGGGTCAGCACCTGATCGGTGAGAAACCGGTAGCCGGCGCCATCCGCCGCGTGAAAGCCGATCGGGTTGGCGCTGCAGAAGACCCCGATCAGGCTGCGCACCTTGTTGGGATTGCGGATCGAAAAGGCGGGATGCGCCATCAGCGCCTTCACCCGCTCCAGGGTGCCGGGCAGCTTGGCGCCGGCCTGTACCGCGAACCACTTGTCCATCACCAGCGGATCGTCGCGCCAGCGCGCCTCGAATTCGGCGAGTGCTTCAGCCTGCTCGGGACACTCCCGATTGACCAGGGTACCGAGGGCGGCCATGACGTCGGTCATGTTGTCGGAATGGCGGTACTGGCTCATGGCCAGGGTGCGGATCTCGGGCTCGTCGAGCTGCATCAGATAAGCGAGCGCCAGATTCTTGAGACTGCGCCTGGCCATGGAGGCGTGGGCGATATCGTAGCCGGCGGGTGCTTGGTTCTGCCGATAGATCCGCAGCAGATCGTCACGCAGCCGCGAAGCGAGTTCGTGCCTGAGCCACTCGCGAACGGCATGGATCGCCTCCACGTCGACCACCGCCATCTGATCGCCCAGGGTCGACTCGGAAGGCAGGCTCAGCACCTCGGTCAGCAGCGCCTTGTCGGCCTGCCGGTCGTTGAGGGCCTGGGCGAAGGCGTCCACGAATCCCGCTTCGAGACTCAGTTCCTCTCCGGCCTGCCAGCTTGCGATGAGACCCAACAGGGTGCGCTGCGCCAGGGTATGGGCGGCGTCCCAGCGGTTGAAGTCGTCCGTGTCGTGGGCCATGAGAAACATCAGCTCCTCGTCGCTGTAGTCGTAGCGCAGATTCACCGGAGCCGAGAAACCCCGCAACAGCGATGGCACCGGCACTTCGTTCAGGCCGACGAATTCGAACCCCTGCTCTGCTTTGGTCAGCTCCAGCATGCGAGAGCCGCCCCGGGCAGCCGGTTCGCCGTCGAGCTGCAGCGGCAGTTCCCTGCCGTCGCGACTCAGCAGAGCGACCTCCACCGGGATGTGGAAGGGCGGCTTGTCGCTCTGCCCGGGGGTGTCGGGGCAGCGCTGGCTGAATTCGAGACGATACCTTCCCGTCTCGGCCTCGTAGGCGGAGCGAACACTCACTTCCGGCGTCCCCGCCAGGCAGTACCAGTTGCGGAACTGGCTCAGATCGCGGCCGCCGGCATCCTCCATGCAACGCACGAAATCGTCGGTGGTCACCGCCTGGCCGTCGTGGCGTTCGAAATAGAGGTCGGTGGCCTTGCGGTAACCTTCCGGGCCGAGCAGGTTGGCCTGCATGCGCACCACCTCGGCCCCCTTCTCATAGACGGTGACGGTGTAGAAGTTGTTGATCTCCATATAGCTGTCCGGACGCACCGGATGGGCCATGGGGCCGGCGTCCTCGGCGAACTGGTGACTGCGCAGCAGGCGCACGTCCTCGATGCGCTTGACCCCGCGGGAGCCCATATCGGCGGAGAACTCCTGGTCGCGAAAGACGGTCAGCCCCTCTTTCAGGCTGAGCTGAAACCAGTCGCGACAGGTGATGCGGTTGCCGGTCCAGTTGTGGAAATACTCGTGGGCAATGACCCCCTCGATGCCCTGATAGTCCCGGTCGGTGGCGGTATCCGGCCTGGCCAGTACGAACTTGGCGTTGAAGATATTGAGGCCCTTGTTCTCCATCGCCCCCATGTTGAAATCGTTGACCGCCACGATCATGAAGATATCGAGGTCGTACTCCCGACCGTACTTTGCCTCGTCCCAGGCCATGGCGTGCTTGAGCGAGCGCATGGCGTGGTCGCACTTGTCGATGTTCTCGGGCTCCACGTAGATGCGCAGATCCACCTGCCGGCCCGAGCCGGTGACGTAGCTGTCCTGTTGATAGCGCAGATCGCCGGCCACCAGGGCGAACAGATAGCAGGGCTTGGGAAAGGGGTCGTGCCAGACCACCCGGTGACGGCCGTCAGCGAGGCTCTCCTCCTCGATACGGTTGCCGTTGGAGAGCAGCACCGGATAGCGGCTACGATCGGCGACGATCTCGGTGGTGAACTCGGCCATCACGTCGGGACGGTCGGCAAAGAAGGTGATGTGGCGAAACCCCTCCGCTTCGCACTGGGTGCAGTACATCCCGCTGGAGCGGTAGAGACCTTCGAGGCTGGTGTTCTCCTGCGGCCGGATCCGCACCCGGCTGGTCAGGGTGAACCGAGCGGGTACGGCCGGAACCGTGAGCTGACTGGCTTCCAACCGGTAGTCAGCGGCGCTCAACGGATGATCATCCAGCATCAGCTCCAGCAGTTCCAACCCCTCCCCGTCCAGTTTCAACGGTGGATCAGCCTGTTCGCAGACGGGATTGCGTCTGAGAAACAAGCGACTCCGCACCTCGGTCGCCTGCTCACCGAGATCGAAGCTGAGCTCGACCCGGTCGATCAGGTAGTCCGGAGGCCGATAATCCTTGAGATAGATGGTCTTGGCGTTGTCGGTGCGCATGGTCTGTCCTGGCAGTTGAAGTCGCCGCGTCAGCTCGAATGACGCGAACGACGAGCAAAATGGTTCAGTCTAATGGTGAGGGCGTGTGCGGCACAATAAACCATGCCCTGCACGGGGAGAACAGCAATCTGCTCATATGATGCGTGGCACAAAACGCTGCCGGCTGCTAGGATATGCCCCATATCCCATTCACGTTTTTTCATCATTTACAAGCAGTTAACCCGAAATCCCGGTTGACTGTCAGAGCCAGGAATTGAGTTATGCCACATGTGGTCATGTACACCACCGCCATCTGTCCGTACTGCGTGCGGGCCAAATATCTGCTGGACAACAAGGGGGTCGGCTTCGAGGAGATCCGAATCGATCACAACCCTGAGATCATGCAGGAGATGATGCAACGCAGCAACCGCCACACCGTGCCGCAGATCTTCATCGACGATTTTCATGTCGGCGGCTACGACGACCTCGCCTCCCTCGAGATGTCGGGGCGGCTCGACAAGCTCCTGGGCATTGTCGAGGAGGAGTAGGAGCACTCCATGGACATGGCGTCTGACAGGGTCAGGCTGGACAAGTGGCTTTGGGCCGCCCGCTTCTTCAAGACCCGCCAGTTGGCGAGCGAGGCGATCAACGGCGGCAAGGTCCATCTCAACGGACAGCGGACAAAGCCGGGCAAAGAGGTCAAACTGGGCTCACGCCTGAGCATCCACACCCCGGCCGCGGAGTATGAGGTGGAGGTTCGGGTGCTGGCCGAGAAGCGACGGCCCGCCGCCGAGGCGCGCAGCTTTTACGAAGAGACACCCGAAAGCGTCTCACGACGGGAGAAACTGGAGGAGCTCCGCCGGCAGGAGCGTCTGGCCAACCCCCGTCCCGTCCACGGCAAACTGAACAAGAAAGACCGCCGGCTGATTCACCGTTTCACGGGCAAGAACGGGTGATCCCATGGACCAGGACGCCTACCGTCGCACCTACCGGGAGATCAATGAAAGGCCCTGCGTCTACGAGAAGAGCCTGCTCTCGCGCAATTGCAGTTGTTCACAAGCCAAGAAAGTCTGCATCGCCGAGCGCGAAGGCGTCCACTGCGGCTCGGACGAGGCCCAGGCACAATGTGCGGAGTTGATGGAGACGCTACGAAAACAGGCCCGTTTCGCCCTCAAATCGAACGACAACCAGGGTGTACTGCCACATGGCAAGGTGATGCGGCTTCAGGTCGGCGGGCTGCGCGGCCTGTTCCTGCTGCTGCATCCCGATACGGAGAGCGTTCCGGATTGCATCGACGATGTCTACGCACTGATCAACCAGGCCCAAGCGCGCTTCGACGGCTTGGAAAACCTGCCGTACCAGGTCCTCATCCAGCAGGTGGCCGCCTACAAGGGGCGTATCCGGGGTCAGGGCAAGCAGTGATCCGATGGGTCGGCTCAGCCCGACGCTGACTGGACTCCCGGCAACCGGCCTCAAGCCAGCAGACTCTCCAGCTTCTGACGAAGTGGCGCAAAGACCGGCTCGAGCTTTTTTCGCATCAGGCTGCCGATGGCATCGGTCTTGCGGAAAACCGGCCGGACAACGCCATAACCGAGCCCGGAGAGCAGGTAGAGGTTGCGCAGCTCTTGCGCTCTGTCGGGCAGCGCCTCGATACAGACTTCCAACTCCGACAGCGTGTTTGATTCGGCCTGCTGCACCAACTCATCCAGGGTAAGGTCGGGATCACCTTCGGGTCTCAGCGGGGAGAGATACTCCCTCACCACGTCGAGCAGGAGCGTCACCACATCCTGATTCGCCGGCTTCTCCATCACCTTCAGTACGGTTGCCATGAAGGCCTGACCCGCCGCTGTGGTGACACGCAGATATTGTTCAGCGAAAGGATTGCCGGCTTCGGCCAGGGCTCGCAGCGCCGATCCTTCGTCCGCATTCAAGGTCCTGGCCGCCAGCCCCATCGGCAGATCGTCCGGCCTGCCCGCCAGGAATCCCAAATAGTAGCTGGGTTTTCGGCTGCAACGTTTCCACAGCTCCGCCCGCTCCTTCTCGCTGATCAGTCCCGGCTGCAGTGCCAGCCGCAGGTTCTCGATCATCAGCAGCGGTTCGGTCTCGAACGGAAGATACTCGATCAGAAAACGGGCCAGCTCAGAGCCCATCAAGCCCTCGACGACGGCCGGTATATTCAGCATCCGGCGGGCGTTGTCTGGATCCTGACAGGTCCACCAGGCGCGGCGGGCCAGTTCGTCGCTAAGGCCGCTGGCGCAGGTGACGGCCACCACGGCCTCCGGCTCTCCCAACAACAGCAGATGCTCCAGGTTCTCGTCCCGGGTCTGGCCCATGCGGCTCCAGCGCTTGAGATAGACCGGATAACCACCGGGGGATCCGAGTACATGACCTGAGAGGACCTCCCTCACTTTGCGCAGATAGAGATCGTCGCGACAGGTGGGATTGAGGGTTACCTTGGCCTCCCCTTTTTCGGAGAGGCCGTAGAGGGTCATCGAGGACTCGTCGATGCGGATGGCTTGCGGATGGTTGGCCAGCAGAACGTTCAGGCGCAAGGCGTCTTCACTGGATAGATCCATAGTCGTCTTGGGTGTCGAGGGAGGGCGCTTCGGACTGGTTTTTATGCTTCTCGAAGGCCGGATTCACTCCCTATTGCACCGGCTCTTTGGGCTTACTGTAGTTACTGTCTTTCGGATTCAGGAAGATGAACTGTTTCTCGCCGTCGTCCAGCTCGGCGTAATCCATGGTCGTCTCGTCCAGCAACGCATAGTACTCGGGCTCCATGATCACGGAGACGCCCTCGATATCGAACTGGATGTCCTCGTCCCTGGCATCGTCGAAGCCCATCAGGTAGTCGAATGAGCCGTCATCTTTCTGTTGTGCGGCGAATCGCAGCGCCATGCCTTCGGTACCACCCTGCTTGGCCGCCTGTCGAATCTGGTCCGCTGCTCGAGGTGTTATCTTAAACATCATTCACCTTTTTCGTGCCGGATGTCCCCGCCTTGCAGGCACGTACCTGTGCCACAAAGCGCTCCACCCAGTCGTTGCCACCCACATTGCGCATATGCGTATAACTTGCGAGTAGGTTTTTGTAGAAATATCCGTCGTTCTGGCCGTCGATCCCGGTGCCTCTCAGTACCTCAAAGGCGAAATGGCTCTGCTCACCGGTGAAGCCGCTCAGGGAAGAGTAATGAAACTCGTGGGCGTGGATCACCCCGTCGGTAGGTCTGCGCGTGGAGGGAGGCCACGGTCCGTTGCCCCGATCCCTCAGCCGCACATAGCCGCGACCCTGTGGCTTCTCGTGCATCTCGGTATCCGCCGGGATGACACCCACCATTCTACATTTTTTCCCCTGCCAGGACAGACTCCGGGTCAGGTACATCAAACCGCCACACTCGGCGTAGACCGGTCCACCCGCTTCTATGAAGTCGGCAATGGCGTTGCGCATGGCTGCATTGGCTTCCAGCGCCTGCATTGCGGTTTCCGGGAATCCTCCCCCGATGAAGAGGCCGTCGACGGATGGCAGGCTGGCGTCGTTCAGGGTGTCGAACGGAACCACCTCGGCACCCAACATCGCCATGCGCTCCAGGTCATCCGGATAGTAGAAACCGAAAGCCTTGTCCTTGGCGATGCCAATTCTGACAGGCGCGGACATTGTTGAATACGGGGTATTTTGTGGGGATGGGAGGGTCTGCACCGGCTGGCTGTCAGCGGCAATCCGAATCAGCCGGTCAAGATCGATCGATTGGCGCACGCTCTGCGCCAGATAGGCGATCATGGCTCCGGACGAAGCCGACTCGTTACTCGGAATCAGTCCCAGGTGGCGTTCGTCGATCTGTAGCCGCTCATCGGCCTGCAGAGCTCCCAGCACCGGAATATCGGTATAGTGTTCGACCACTTCACGCAATTTGCGCTCGTGACGGGCGCCGCCGACCTGATTCAGGATCACTCCGGCGAAGCGCACCTGAGGATCGAAAGCCTGGTAGCCGAGCAGCAGCGGCGCGATGCCCCGGGTCATGCCCCGGCAATTGATCACCAGCACCACCGGCGCGCCGAGGAACACCGCCATGGCGGCATTGCTGTTCGAACCCTCGATGTCGAGGCCATCGTAGAGCCCTTTGTTGCCTTCGATCAGGGCCATCTGTCGCCCGCTCATACGCCGGTCGAAGCATTCCCGGATCTCTTCCCGGCTCTGGGTGTAGAAGTCGATGTTGTAACAGGGCCTGCCGGAAGCCGTACCCAGCCATAGCGGATCGATGTAGTCCGGTCCCTTCTTGAAGGTCTGCAGATCGACGCCCCGCTCCACGAGGGCCCGCGCGAGACCGATGGATACGGTGGTCTTTCCGGAGGATTTATGGGCAGCAGAGATGTAGATTGCAGACACGTCACCATCCTAGGGCCTGATAACACTTATCCAATAGACAAAAAATCCACCACCGGCAACCGGTGGTGGATTTCATCTGGCGTGATATTGGCTGTGGTTTCCGCTCAGCCGGCGGTGTCCTCCAGGGTTTCCGGGAAGACCTTGAATACCCGGGCACCGATAGCCACCATGGCCAGCGCCACCGCGATCCCCGCGACACCGAGGGCCGCTTCCGGGAAGGTGGGGGTGTAGGCGGCGACCGAACCGTCGAAGAAGCCGCTCTCCAGCACCTCCTTACCGGGGAAGACGTTCATGGGGAAGGCCTGGCCTCCGATGACGATGACATAGATCTGGAAGAAGCCGCCGACCAGCACCGCGATCGAGGCAGCCGCGATGGCCCAGCGCGATTTGTTGAAGGCCGGGGAGTAGATCAGAAACAGGGGCAGCACGCTGCCAATCAGCACCTGACCGATCCAGAACATCTGCGTATAGACACCCCCGTCCAGTAGAATGAAACGTTCGATGCCGTGATGCTGGGTGGCGTACAGATTCGTCAGGTTGTAGACCAGGGTGAAATAGAGCACAGCACCGACAAAGACGCCGAGCAGGTTCTTCAGTTTGGCCAGCCGGTAGTCCCCAATCTCCCGATCACCCCAGATGTAGGCGGCGATCAGGGTAATGATGAAGAAGGCCAGACCATAGCTGAACGACATGATGACGAACATCGGCGCCATGATGGCCGCGTCGTAGGCTTCGCGGGCGACCAGAAAACCGAAGATGGAACCGGTACCCGTGGTCAGTGCGATACGCCAGAAGAAGGCGGCGAAACCGACAGGACGGCTGAATTTGTTGACCGTACGATCCATCATGGTCCAGAGGTAGACGCCGACAATGACGAAAAAGCCGGTGTAGAGAATCACGTTCCAGGCGAAGATCGACTTGAAGTTGTACTGGGTCATGGCCACGATCAGGCGATCGGGACGACCCAGGTCGAGCACCAGCACCATCAAACCACCGGCCAACAGCCCGATCGCCAGAAGACCCGAGTAACGGCCCAGCGGCTTGTACAGGGGGCCGCCGAAGACGGAACCGAT
The DNA here is from genome assembly GCA_050305975.1 of Sedimenticolaceae bacterium. Lineage (GTDB taxonomy): Bacteria > Pseudomonadota > Gammaproteobacteria > Chromatiales > Chromatiaceae > Thiodiazotropha. The sequence goes on from JBNLGI010000024.1 coordinate 19,919, forward strand.
TGAGGCCACATTGAGCGCCCCGGAGGCTGCCACGATTAGAAAGATGGCGAATACATGCGGCAGACCCCAGACCACCTGGTTGGACATGCCGGTCACCCAGTGTCCGTTGTGCTCCATGTAGAAGGCCGCACCCAGACCCAGCGCTATAAAGGAGCCCAGCAGCGCCAGACCAAGCCAGAAACGCACGGGTGAGCCGCAGTAGAGCTCTCTGTAATACATCTTAGTCATCTAAACCAGCCCCTTACAGATCACAGGTTGAAATAGCGAACGCCGGTATTCAACTCGAGGTCGGCCCGGATCTGCGTTGAGTTGTATTTTTTCAGTGCCTGGCTGATCTCGCTGTCGGGATCCTTGAGATCACCGAACAGGATCGCCGCATGTCCCTCTTTCGCACAAGCCTCCTGGCAGGCCGTCTGCATGACACCTTCGTCAATGCGGTGCACACACAGCGTACAGGACTCCACGCAACCCTTGCCGCGGGGAGCATTCACCGATTGATCGCTGAGGGCCTCGTGCACGAACGAACGCGCCTTGTAGGGACAAGCCATCATGCAATAACGGCACCCGATGCAGCGATGACGATCGACCAGGACCACACCATCCGCACGCTTGAAGGAGGCGGTGGTTGGGCAGACGTCAACGCAAGGCGGGTGTTCGCAATGCTGACACATCATCGGCAGACGACTGATGTGTCCGGTCTGGTTGTCCTTGAGTTTCACGGTGCGAATCCAGACCGCATCGGTTGCGGGACGATCATGCCCTGTCAGGTTGTGCTCTTCGTTGCAGGCATCGACGCAGGCGCTGCATCCGTCCGCGCATTTGTTGGCGTCGATCACCATGCCCCAACGATGTTTGCTCGATGCGCCTTCGGTCTGTTCTGCGGTCGCAGCGACCGCATGCAGAATCACGCCGGGTGCAATTGTCACCGCACCTGCCGCAGCGATGGTGCCACCGATGAATTTACGGCGCTCCATGGTTGGCTGGTCACCCATATTGCTCATGATCAGTCTCTCTGTATACCCGATGGCTGTGTTTCGTGCGGAACCGCGAAGGACGACTCCGGCAGGTGGTAACTGTAGCGACCACCTTTCGCTTCCGGTGTCGTGCGATGACACTGGAAACAGGCCGGACTCACCGCAACATAACCATGGCAGGTCTGGCAGAACTGCCCTTCGGCATCGACCGGGACCGGCTTGCCGCGCTCATCGGTGCCTGCATGGCAGTCGATGCACTCGGCAAGGCTGAAATCCAATCCACGGACGCCGTCTCTCACGGTCTCATCTCTGCCGTGCTTGAGAAAGTCCATATGGTTGCGCCGCATGACCTCGGTCGGCGCGACACAGCTGTCCATGGTGGCAGCCTTGGAACCCTTGGTTACTAAGGTGCTCTCCGCACTCGCCTGCATGGCAGGGAACAGCATCCCCGCCAGCAGAATCAGAAAGTACCTGTTGCTGATGAGTGAACTACGCATCTCAGCTCCTATTCACCTAGCCCCATCTGGATGTAGCCGGTCGGGCAGACGTCGGTGCAGACGTGGCAGCCGATACACTTGCTGTAGTCGGTGTCCACATAGCGGCCGGTGGTCGCCTCGGTTTTCTTGACACGGAACACGGCGTCCTGCGGGCAGAAGATCACGCAGTTGTCGCATTCGAAGCACATGCCGCAGCTCATGCAGCGCTTGGCCTCTTTCTGCGCCTGCTCCTTGTCCAGGCCGTTCATACGCTCCTTGAAGTGGTGCAGCACCTCATCGGCGGAAGGCACGTCCTCGGAGCGCAGCAGGCGAGGCGTATAGCTGAAATGCCCAAGGTACAGCTCGTCGGCCGGAATCACTTCCTGATGCGAACGATCCTCGTAGTTGTGGACCGCGAATTTCGCATCGTCGGTACCGCGCAGGTCGTCCTGGGTACGGTCGAATGCTGCCGGCTCCAGATGGGCCTCTTTCAGCTTGGCCAGCAGATCGAAGTGGTGCACGTCGACCTTCGGACGCTTCGCCAGTTCGGCGTTGCCGAGGTAGGCGTTGATGCTCTCGCAGGCGATGGAGGCCTGGCCGATGGCGGTGGTCAGCAGGTGCGGGCGAATGATGTCGCCGGCCACGAAGTGACCCGGCTTGCCGGGGACCTGGTAGAACTTGTCGGCATCGATCAGGCTGCGCTCGTTGGCGAACTCGCTGAGCCCCTCCATGTCACCGCCCTGGCCGATGGCGGCCACGATGAGGTCCGCATCCAGCACACGCTCGGTGCCTTCGGTGGGAACCGGGGTCATGCCGTTCATGGTGCAGTCGCAGACCTTGAGACCGGTGGCGCGACCGTCGGCGCCGACGATCACTTCCAGCGGCATCACGCCGTCCAGAATCTCGCAACCCTCGTGCAACGCGTCGTGGATCTCGTGCTCGGCCGCGAACATCTTGTCCTTGGTGAACAGCGAGGTCAGGGTGGCGGCGGCGGGCTCGGCGCCCTCGGCCAGCGCGTCCTCGTGGACGATGGTCGTGTCGTGAACCACGTTTTCCGGATTGCCGGCCGCGGCATTGTGGCCAAGGCGACGGGCGACGGAGATGACGTCGATGGAGGTATCACCGCCACCGATGCAGACCACCTTCTTGCCGGTGACTTTCATGCGGCCTTCGTTGAAGGCCTTCAGGAAAGCGACACCGGAGACGCAGTTGCTGGTGCCTTCCCAGCCGGCGATCGGCAGACCGCGGCCGTTCTGGCAGCCCAGGGCCCACAGAATGGCATCGTGCTCTTTCTCGATGTCCGCGACCGGGACATCCACGCCCACCTTGACGCCGGTGCGGGTCTCCACACCCATGTCGAGGATGCGCTGGATCTCGGCCTGCAGCTTGTCGCGCGGAATACGGTAGTTGGGAATGCCGTAGCGCATCATGCCGCCGAGTTCGGGATCTTTCTCGAACACGGTCACGGCATGACCCATGCGGCGCAGCTGGAAGGCGGCCGCCATACCGGCGGGGCCACCGCCGATGACGGCCACTTTCTTGCCGGTATCGGCACCGGGAGTGAACTTGAAGCCGAGCTCGATGGCGGTGTCGCCGATGAACTGCTCGACGGCGTTGATGCCGACGAAGTCTTCCACCTCGTTACGGTTGCAGCCGTCCTGACAGGGAGCCGGGCAGACACGACCCATCATGGAGGGGAATGGATTGGCCTCGACGGCGCGCTCAAAGGCGTACTGCTGCCAGTCCATGCCCTCTGACGGTTTCTCCTGCTCGCGAACGATCGCCAGCCAGCCGCGGATATCATGACCGGAAGGGCAGCTGCCCTGGCAGGGCGGCGTGCGGTTGATGTAGGTCGGGCACTTATAGGAGGTGTCTTCACGGAAGATCTTGTCGCCCCATGCCTCCCACTCGGTGTCGCCGTCTTCGAAACGACGCCAGGTGATTTTTTTCATCTCTTCACTAGGAGTTGCCATTTTCAGTCTCCTTTCGGTACTTGTCTTGGTCGTGCCCTACCCTGAGGCAGGCGTATCTGTTCGCGCTAGAAATCGAAAACTATTCCTCTTCGTCGTCTTCACCGTAACCCGGAGCTTCCTCCGGCGGTGTCTTGCGGTTCAGCACGATCGCGTTGCTGACCAGCTGGTGAACGCTGACGATCTGGAACATGTCCATCCCAT
>JBNLGI010000025.1:0-5350 GCA_050305975.1 Sedimenticolaceae bacterium
TCCTCCACCCCGGGCACGGTGCCGACGATCTCCTCCACGATCTGGGTCACCAGCCGCTCCATGACGATGGGGTCGGCCCCCTCGTACTGGGTGCGCACGGTGAGGGTGGGCAGCTCGACGTTGGGCAGCAGGTCGATCTGCAGGCGGCTGAGGGAGACCAGACCCAGCACCACCACCATCAACGTCAGCATGGTGGTGAAAATGGGGCGGTGCACACTGGCACGGGCGAGGTTCATGGCGTCTTGGCCTTCCCTTCACCAGCGATGGCGATGGTGGAGCCGTCATCCAGCAGCTGCTGGCCCAGCACCACCACCCGGCCCTCGAGACCCTCGCCGGCGATCTCGACCCGCTGCGCGTGACGGATACCGATGGTGACCGGCCGCCAGCTGACCTGCCGGCCAGCGGCGTCGATCACGAAGACGCCATCCTGCCCTTCCCGCTTGGCCAGCGCCTGTTCCGGCACGATAACGACAGACTCGTCCCGCTCCAGCACCACGTCGACGCGCACGAAGAGGCCGGGCTTGAGCCGCCGGTCGGGATTCTCCACCTTCAGCTCGATCCGGGCTTGGCGGGTGTTCTCCCGGAACACCGGGGAGATGCGCACGATCCCGGCGTCGAAGCTTTCGCCGGGGTAGGCGTCGGTGGTGAGGTTGGCGCGCTGGCCCGGCTGCAGGCGAGCGTAGTCCCGCTCGGTGACGAAGAAGACCGCCTTCATCGGGTTCAGCTCCACGATACGCAGCAGTTGGGCGTTGGCGCTGACCGTCTCGCCCTCGTCCACGTAACGCTCCGCCACTACCCGCTGCTCGCTGCCGCTGCCCCAGTCGGCCTTGACCTGGGTGTAGCCGAGGCGGATGCGGGCGGTCTCCAGCTCCGCCTGGGCGCGGCTCACCTGGGCCCGGGTCACCTCCACATGGGCCGCCTTGGCCAGCTGGTCGGCCTTGGCGGTGTCGCGCTGCGACTCCGAGCTCACCCCTTTCTTACGCAGCTGTTCCACCCGCTCCAGTTCCCGGGCGGCGATCTTGAGCAGACTCTCCGCCTCGGCCAGGTTGGCCTTGGCCACCGCCAGATCGGCCTCGGCCTGGCGCACCGCCTGCACGTACTCGTCGTTGTCGAGTCTGGCCACCACCTGACCCCGGCTGACGATGTCGGACAGGTCCACGTCGATCTGCTCGATGCGGCCGCTCACCTTGGGCGCGACCACGAATTCCGTGTAGGCCTGCAGGGTGCCGGAGAAGGTGCGGCGCAGTTCGATGTCGCCGATCTCGATGTCGGCCACTTCGACCGGTATCGGACGTGACGCCTCTTTTTTTGCCTTCGAGCCGCCACCCGTCTCCTGCAGGCGGTCGTAGACCTGCCAGCCGATCAGTCCGGCGATGAGCAACAGGGGGAGGAGGATCAACCAGGTTTTGTTCTTCATGTAATCGATCAGGTATCCGGGGTTAAGTCATTGAGACAGTGTGACAGATGACTTTACTCATAAGCGGTCGACAAGTCAGCAGGCCGGGATCGGCAGCCTGAAGGGTGTCTGGGCTGTAGTGTGGCTTCGGGTAGCTGAATTGGGACTGAATGAAAGGGGTTCATGGTCAGGCAGGATGGTGGGACAGGGCCCCACACTACCGGATTGGCATAGGCTGGGGCCCTGCCCCACCGAAATGTTCTGACCGAAGCACTGTTCGGTCCGCTTCAGCCCGTAGCCCGGATGGAACGCAGTGAAATCCGGGGATTCCCACTTCCCGATCGTATCCCTGGATTACGCGTTGCTCCATCCGGGCTACGGGGTCTTGGCCGATCTCAGAAACGCAAATGGGTCGAGGCGTTGAGGGTCTTCTGCTGCCCGCGCCAGTTGTCGATGTGGAACTTTGTGAAGGGCAGCCTGATGATCTCGAAGAACCTCGGCCAGCCGATGCGTCAGAAGCGCTATCCAACCCTGGACTGCGGGATCGAACCGCCACGGAGCGCTGTGGTCGCGCCTCCACACCCTGGCGCGAGCAATCGGCGGAGGTCGTCTGGGCTCGATATGAGAAGGGGTTTCCCATCCCACGTGGAGCCGGATTCTTTTTTGATTTATAAAGCTAAAACAAAAATAATCCCCGCTGATCGTATCGGGATTTTTATCAGTTCGGACAATCACCCATGACCTCTATCGGCAAGCCACCGGCTACAGCGCAAGTATCGGACCTCTCGGTGAGGGTGAAGAAGATAGAGGCCAACTGGCCGATACTCCCGTCAGGCATCTGGAACAGCTCATCGATTCAAACCCTGACACGACAGCTCCACGAACTCGCCCGCCGCAGTAAACAGGTCAATGACGAGCCCCTGTATCGAGTCGTTACCGCCATCGACGAGATGATCAATCAGATCATCGACGACAACTCGCCGCCCGCCGGCGCGCAGCTGGAGGCGCTCGATGGCCTGCTGCACGAACTGAGGAGACGGGCTGGCGCGCCGGAGCGGACAAAGACGCCCCGCCCCGTGGTGACGGAATCCCCGACGCCGCAGGCCCCCTACGATCTGGTCATCCTGTCAAAAGCGGACGATCAGGCGGACGCCTATATCGAAGGACTCGAAAGTCACGGCGTACGCTGCCGGCAGACGGCGGAGACTGAAGAGCTGCAGGTCATTCTCGTCGGCGCAGGGACCAAGGCGCTGCTGATCGACGCCGACCTGTTGGGAACCCAGGCGCTGGAACCGATCCTGCATCTGCTCAAGTCGAACCGAGCCGCCGCTCCGATCCTGTTCGTCATCGCCGATCAGAGCACCATCGATGTCCGCTTGAGCGCCATGCGTGCCGGCGCCGTTCACCTGTTCACCCGGCCGGTTGATGCCAGCCAACTGCTCGCGGGGCTGCAGAGCCAGCTCTTTCCCCAGCTCAAGCCGCGCTATCGTGTCCTGATCGTCGAAGATGATGAAGCCCAGGCGAATTTCGCGTGCACACTGATGCAGAAAGGTGGACTGGAGGCCCTCGCCATTACCGATCCCCTGAGCGTGATCGACGCCGTGGTGCGATTCGAGCCCGATCTGATCCTGATGGATCTCTACATGCCCGGCGCGGACGGCGTCGAGTTGACCCGGGTGATTCGCGACCGCTGGGAGTCGTCCGCCATACCGGTGGTGTTTCTCTCGGGTGAGGGCGACCCGGATAAGAAACTGCTGGCGCTGCAGGCCGGAGCCGACGACTTTCTCACCAAACCGGTGCGGCCCCAGCAGCTGCTGGCAACCGTCAACACCCGTATCGAGCGGGCACGGCAAATCGCGGATGTCGCGCTTAAGCAGGCCGGGGATCCCACTCGAATTTCCGGCCGCAGAACGTTGCTTAACCGCCTCGATATGGCCCTGACCGAGACGGGGGAGCGGGCCGGATTCCGCGCTTTACTGGCGATCCAACTGTCGGATTCCGGTTCGGCCGATAGCGAACTTAGTATCCCGATCGACACACTCGTTGAGATCGCCCTGCCCCACCTGCAGGAGGACGATCTACTGGCGGCTCTCGACCGGAACCGTCTGGCGCTGCTCTATCGACGCGACGACGAAGCCTCACTGGAACAGCTCGCAGAACAGCTCTACGCCGCTCTGTCGAAGGCGACAGCCAGCGGGAAGTCTGCTCCCGTCGGCATCGGCATGGTGTTGCTCAACGGCGCCGATCGCAACGCCTACGAACAACTCTGTCATGCCGAAGCCTGCGCCGAATCGGCCCAACGCAAGAGGGTGCGGGGTTTTGAGCTCTACGGTGAAACTCCCGCGCAAGCCACGCAGACATCACACGCCGCCACGGCGAAACACGAGCGCTTCCTGAGAGACATCAGGGAGGGCGCGATACCGTTCAAGCGTCAGCGATACAACAGTCACCTTGACAGCGCTGCGAAAACGATCGAACTGATTCCGCTGCCCGCACCGTCCACCCACGACGAAGACCCTTATCAGACAGCGGTGGAGTGCCAGCTGATCCGTGAGTTTGACCGCTTCGTCAGCATACAGGCCCTGCAGGCGTTGGGTGACATGGTCGCGCAGGGGCGGTCGGAACGCCTGATATTCCGCCAATCCGCCTCGGTCGCGACCGAGCCCGACTATCTCGACTTCATGAGATCCGAGCTGCGTCGGCGTCAGATTGTCGGCACCGGTCTGATGGTGGAATTCGATCTGCCCTCCCTTGCCGCCAATCTGAAAGCGGCAAAGGGGCTGATCGGAGAACTGGCGGGGTTGGGAATGACCGTAGCGCTTGGCAATTTCGCCTGTAACGAAACCGCCTATAAAGTCCTCGCCTATCTGAGAGCCGATGCGGTCAGGCTGCACCGATCTCTGCTGAGGGCCGACGCCGGCCGGATTCAGCACATCGCCCAGCAGCTCCACTCCCTGCATGCCGAGATCATTCTGCCGCGGGTGACCCGACATGGGGAGATCGCTCTGCCCTGGACCGAGTATGCCGACTTCATCCAGGCCGATTTCAGCGCTTGAATCAACGGCGTTGGGCGGACTGCTCCATCAGGGCCGCGGGTCTCTCCAGAAGCCAGAGCAGAGACTGTTTCAGTAAGCGCTTGGGCCGTATCACCGGAACGATCGAAATCCAACCGTGACGGTGACGCAGGCGATAACCGCCGCGCTTCGATTCGATCTCCCCCCGGGCACCGGGCAGTGACTGTCGCTCGAAACCGCCGATACGCCAATCGGCCCAACGTCGCCAGGCTTGCATGCCCGGCAGCCGGCTTTTCCAGAAAGGGTGGCATCGCAGCATATGCCAGGCATGGTCGAGGGACCAGTTGTCCCAATCGATCATCTCCCAAATCTGCTGGTGACTGCGGCGATAGGCATATGCGGTTGGACTCTGTAGTGGTTGCGCCTGCTTCGTCACCTCCCCCTGCTCGAGTCTTCTCATGACCCTTATTGCAAGGGGGATGCCCAGCTCATGGATCGCCCGTCTCTCCACCTGATCCTCGCTGGCGCCCGGCGTGATGGGAAAGGCGGTCTGCGCCAGCAGTTCGCCCCGATCGGCCTGCGGCACCATGAAATGGACGCTCACGCCGCCTTCGAGATCGTAATCCCGCGCCATCCAGAGAATAGGATGACCTCCACGATATTTCGGCAGCAACGAAGGATGGAGATTGATGAAACCGAGCGTGGGAATGTCCAGAATATCCGGTTTCAGGATCGGCACCTTATAGGCCACGACCAAGTCGGGTTTCAGCGCTTTCAGGCACTGCGCCAGTTCCTCATCCGCATGGCGATTCACATGGTGGTGCCTGCAACCTTTCTGTTTCGCTCGCAGATGCATGTGCAGACGGCAATAGCGAAGCAGTCGCAGGCGACGGATCAGCTCTTTCAGATGTTCCCTGAGCGACACAGGGCTCTCCACAGG
>JBNLGI010000026.1:0-18630 GCA_050305975.1 Sedimenticolaceae bacterium
AGCCGCACCCTACACTCAATTCAACGTTGGGTGCGGCTTGCCGCACCGAAGGGTAGAGGACACAACCCGCGTTTTTTCATTTCATCGAGAGACCGCAGCGGAACCCAATACATGCAGGACAAGTTACCGGTCATCTTCATCGACGACGAAAAGCACATCCGCATTGCCAACGGCCAGACCCTGGAGCTGGCGGGCTACGCGGTGCATCTGTTCGATCGTGCCGAAGCCGCGCTGCCGCTGGTCAGCCACGACTGGCCGGGTGTGGTGGTCAGCGACATGAAGATGCCGGGCATGGGCGGCATGGAGTTTCTGCAGCAGGCGCTGGCCATCGATCGCGATTTGCCGGTGATTCTGATCACTGGTCACGGCGACATCGCCATGGCGGTACAGGCGATCCGTAAAGGCGCCTACGATTTCATCGAGAAGCCCTTTGCCGCTGATCAGCTGATCGAGACCGTGCGCCGTGCCCTCGACAAGCGGACGCTGACCCTGGAGAACCGCTCACTGCGTCAGGAGCTGCAGGCCCAAAGCGCGCCGGGTCCGCGCATCATCGGCCGCACTCCGGCCATGCAGCGGTTGCGCGCCACCATCGCCCAACTGGCCGATACCGACGCCGATGTGCTGATTCATGGCGAGACCGGCACCGGCAAGGAGCTTGTGGCCCGCTCGCTGCACGAGCACAGTCGTCGCGCCGAGCACAATTTCGTCGCCGTCAACTGCGGGGCGGTACCCGAAAACCTTATCGAGAGCGAACTCTTCGGACACGAGCCCGGTGCCTTCACCGGCGCCAAGGGGAGACGGGTCGGGCGCTTCGAGCACGCCAATCACGGCACCCTCTTTCTGGATGAGATCGAGAGCATGCCGATGGCGGTGCAGATCCATCTGCTGCGGGTGCTGCAGGAAAGGGCGGTGGAGCGACTGGGCTCCAATGAGCTGGTGCCGCTCAATCTGCGGGTGGTGGCGGCCACCAAGGTCGATCTCAAGGAGGCGAGTGAACAGGGCGAGTTTCGCGACGACCTCTACTACCGGCTCAACGTGGTCACCATGGAGATTCCTCCGCTGCGCGAGCGGCGCGAAGACATTCCGCTGCTGTTTCACCACTTTCTGCTGGTGGCCGGCGCCCGCTATGAACGGGAAGTGCCGTCGCCCAACGCCGATCAGATTCGCGTGCTGCTCACCCACTCCTGGCCCGGCAACGTGCGCGAACTGCGCAATATCGCCGAGCGCTACGTGCTGCTGGGTGAGAACGTCGGCTACGATTTGGAACAACTGATGCGCGGCGCCACCGCCGAAACCGCCATCACCCTGCCGCAGCAGATCGACTGTTTCGAAAAGAGTCTGATCAAACAGCAACTCGAACTGCAGAAGGGCAATATCAAGAAAACCATGGAGGCGCTCGGCATCCCGCGCAAGACCCTGTACGACAAAATGAAGAAGTACGGCCTGGACAAAAGCCACTACAAGTAGCATGGCGGGCAGGCTCGTTGCGCTTGCCGGCTGCTGCCGCGAGGTGCTCGACAATATCTATCCGTCGGAAGCCGATATCTTCGAAACGGCATGACGCGGAGTTCGGCCCGATGCTTTGGGAACGCAAGGTTTTGATTATGAAGAATGCCGCCAGTGACTCAGATTCACGTACTGTCCTGCGTTGCCTTCTGCAGGGTGATAATCTACCCTTCCACCGGGTTTTCGTTCGTCATGTAGTGTCCCCCCAGCGAATGACTGATCTGGCGTCCGGGGGTGTGTTTGATGCCGATGATTCACCGTGGGGTGCAGGGAAAAACCCTTTGGTTGTTGTGTCTTGAAGTTTGATCTCACTATCTTCAGTTAAAAATTCCGATCGCCTTGCCCTTGGATACCCAATTACACAAGCCACCGCGTGGAGAGACCAACCTTCTCGGCTGGGTCATCAGAATACTCGGCATAGGGCTGGCCATCTTTGTCGCCGCCAAACTCAGTCAGCACCTGACGACGCCGCCGAGCAATGCCTCGCCGGTATGGCCCGGCGCAGGTATCGCATTAGCGGTGACGATCCTCTACGGTCCGCGGGCGCTGATCGGTATTTTTCTCGGTGCCGTGGCCTTCGAGTTCCAGCTGTTTGCCCAAACCGCGGGCGGTCGCCCTCTCGGTATCGAACTCATACTGGCCTCGGCGCTCGGTGTCGGCGCCGCGCTGCAGGCGTTTGTCGGCGCAGAGCTGATTCGCCGCCTGATCGGTCCTCTGCCGCGACTCGTCCGAGACGTCGATATCCTGCGTTTTCAACTGCTCGGCGGCCCGATCGCCTGTGTCATCTCGGCAAGCATCGGTTTGAGCGCCTTGTGGTTTCTGAATATCGTGACAGCCGAGGAACTTCCGGTTAGCTGGTTGACCTGGTGGGTGGGGGACACCATAGGCGCCATCATCTTCGCGCCGCTGGTACTGATCTTTTTCAGCCACAGGGATCCATTGTGGCAGGGTCGCAAAACCACGGTTGCGCTGCCCATGTTGTTGTTGCTGTTGACCGCGATAGCCTTCTACTCCTACTCCCACGTCAAGGAAAAAGAGGAGCGGCAGCTCAAGTTTCATGAGCAGGTGCGTACCTACCACAACACGCTGATGCGCGAATTCGAGATGCATCTGGAGATTCTGAGTGCGCTCAAGAGCTACTTCGACGCCAGTCTGTGGGTATCGCCCGAAGAGTTCCGTATCGTCACGCAAACCCCCAAAGACAGGCATCTGAGCATTCAGGCACTGGAGTGGATACCGAGAATCCGACACGCGCAGCGGGCGCAGTTCGAACAGCGTTTGCTGGCGGGCGGGGCAATCCGCCAGCTTGACGGCGCGGGTGGATTGGTACCGGCAGACAGTGCCGACGAGTATTACGCCATCCAATACATCCAGCCTGAGACTGACAACACGTCGGCATACGGCTTCAACGTGCTCAGCAATCCGATTGCAGAGGAGGCGATCCTGCGCGCGCGCGACAGCGGGGAGATGGCTGCCACAGGACCGTTGCGGCTGATTCAGGAAACCGCCGACCAGGTCGGTATCGTGATCTACAATCCGGTCTACCGTGATCCCTCCTCACCCGCCGATATCGACTCCCGAAGAGAGGCCGTCATCGGCGTCGTCGCCCTGGTGCTGCGGATGCAGAACCTCATCGAGACGATGGTGCCCAACATCGGGCAAGGCATGATCGCGCTGAATCTGTTGGATGTCACCGATGGAAAAGCGTTACGTTTGCTCTACACCAGTCATGGTGGGGGGGAGCGGAACCTGTCGCAAGATCTGCTGGAGTCGCGAGAGTTCGATATCGCCGGTCGCCGCTGGATATTGGAGTATGCAGCGACCCCCGGATTTGTCGCGGAAAACACCAGCTGGGCGGTCTGGGTGGTGCTGACCGGCGGTCTCCTGATCACGGCGTTGCTGGGCACCGGTCTGTTGATGCTGACCGGCCGCACGCTGCGCCGCGAGGAGGAGGTCATAGAGCGTACGGCCGAATTGCGCGCCGAAGTGTTGCAGCGCTGGGATGCGGAGCGGCAGCTGCGTCTGGTGCTCGAGGGCGCCAATCTCGGGTTCTGGGATTGGAACTACCAGACCGGCGAACAGTGGGTGAATGATCGCTGGATGGAAATCCTGGGTCTCGAGCGGGGCGATCTGCAGAACGACACCAGCGATTGGCTCGAGCGCATACATCCCGAAGACAAACACAAGGCGCTCAAGATCGTCAACGAGCATATCGAAAAGAACGAGAGCTATGTCGTGGAATCCCGGATGCGACATCGCGACGGACACTGGGTCTGGGTCCAGGCCTCGGGCGCCGTGGTCAGCCACGATCCGGAAACCCATGAACCGATCAGAATCTGCGGCACGCTTCAGGACATTACAGAACGCCGGCAGCAGGAGGAGCATATCCTGCATCAGGCGCACTTCGATTCGCTGACCGAGCTGCCGAATCGTTTTCTGTCCCTGGACCGGCTCTCGCAGCTGATCAACGAAGCGCACCGCAACGGTGACAGAGTCGCGGTGCTGTTTCTCGATCTCGATGATTTCAAGAAGATCAACGATACCCTGGGACACGATACGGGCGACAAACTCCTGAAGGAGGCGGCGTCGCGACTGCAGTCGGTGTTGCGCAGCGGGGATACGGTCGGGCGTCTCGGCGGCGATGAGTTCATCGTCCTGCTCGGAGGCCTCTCCGACGTGACCGATACACGGCCGGTGGCGGAAGCGCTGCTCAACAAATTCACCGATGCCTTCAGGATCGACAGCCGGGAGCTGGTGCTGACCGCGAGTATCGGCATCTCCATCTACCCGGATGACGGCGAGAACCTGTCGGAGCTGCTGCGCAATGCCGATTCGGCCATGTATCACTCCAAGGAGCAGGGTCGCAACACCTACTCCTATTTCACGGAGGAGATGAACCAGGGCGTTTCCCAGCGGCTGCTGCTGGAGGAACAGATTCACGGCGCCTTGAGCCGTGGAGAGTTCAGGCTCTGTTACCAGCCCAAGGTGGAGCTGGTCAGCGGCAAGATTGTCGGCGCCGAGGCTTTGTTGCGCTGGCGCAATCCGGTTCTGGGCGAAGTCTCGCCTCTGGAGTTCATACCGATCGCCGAACAGACCGGACTCATCGTACCTATCGGCAAGTTTGTCCTCGATCAGGCCTTGGAGAGGGTGGTTTGCTGGCGGCAGCAATTCGGCGATGCCTTCACCATGGCCGTCAATCTCTCGCCTCGCCAGTTCCGTGATCCGAATCTGGCCCTCTACATCACCGACGCCATTGGCAAATCCGGAATCCCGGCAGCCGCGCTGGAACTCGAAATCACCGAAGGCGTCCTGATGAGCGGTCACGCCTATATCGACGACGCCCTGGTCGCCCTCAACGACCTGGGTGTGAACATCGCCATGGACGATTTCGGTACCGGCTATTCATCCCTCAGCTATCTGCGGAGTTATCCCTTCGACGTCCTCAAGATCGATCGTGAATTCGTCAGCGATATCACTGACGATCCGGCGGACCGTGAGCTGGTCAATGCGGCCATCGCCATGGCGCATGGACTCGGATTGAAAGTGGTGGCCGAGGGTGTCGAGACCGTGGATCAGCTCAAGCATCTTGCTTCGCAGGGTTGCGAGTATGGACAGGGCTACCTCTTCAGCAAACCGCTCTCCGCCGACGAGCTGACCCTGATGTTAGAGGCCTCGGATGTCATAGCGCTTGACGACGCATGGACAGATTCCATCACCTGAAGCGACCTCGATCCTAGCGCCTCGATGCGGTTTCGGGGCCGTGTCCGCCTGCCCGGGGGTGGTCTTGGATGAAGCTGTCAGGAGGGGCGGCATACGCGCCACCCCTCCTGGGATACTCCCTCAGCGTTTCTGCTGATGACAGAGTCCGCAACCGACAGGTGTGCCCTTGGGGATGATGGCGGTGGGTTGTCCCGCCGCACACTCCGGCAGACTGCCTTTGTTGTCCTTACAGCGCACCGTGCGGTCCTCTGCGGTGCGTGACAGTACCGTACCCTTCAGGTCGTCGCCATGGCAGGCGTTGCAGCCCGGTCCCTGGTTGCGGTAGTTGCGGTGCTTCAGGTTCCAGCGGTCGTCCGGCAGGAAGTCCGGATTGCTCGGCTCCAGGTCGACCACCGCGTGCATGCCGTGCGGGCCGTTATTGCCCAGGGGCAGGGACTCGTCGGTCGGTTCGTGACAGACCTGGCACTCGGAGATGTATCCGGAGTGGCCCTGCAGCTGGCCGGCCGGAATGTTGTCGTTGGCGTTGGGGTTGCCGCTCGGCCACTCGGCGTGGGTCGAACCGTGGCAGGACTCGCAGAAGAGTCCGCCGTGGCCCTTGCTGACCCGGTAGAGCTTGGGATTGCCGACGGCATCGGGATGGCCGGGTAGATCCTCCGCGTCGACCACGTTCTCGGCGAAGGTCTTGTTGCTCGGCACGATCGGCGTGGCCTTGGTGTCGCCCTGGCGATAGGCCGCCAGCAGACGGATACCGTCACTGTTGCCGAGGGTGTCGGTGGGATTGACCAGGACATTCGGATCACCCGCCAGGTTGTCGGTGGCATAGCCGGTATGGCAGGAGCCGCAGCCCGGCTCGTTGGCCCAGGGCACGCGCGGGGTGGCGGGATTGGTGTAGAAATCCGCCGCCAGCAGGAACTCACCGGGGGTGCCGGGTGTGACATTCCGCGAGAAGTCGTCGCCCACCTGCGCCAGCTGGCCGTGGCAGTCCTGACACACCAGGCCGCCGTTGGCCATGGCGCCGCGCATGCACTGGGTACGCTCGCCCGGATGGCAGAGGTAGCAGGTCTCCTCGAGAATGGTCTGGGTGAGCACCGGATCACGCCGGTTGCCGTTGCCGTCGATGGCCGGCGGCATCTCCTGGAACAGCGGGACGCCGTTGCTGTCGGTGACGCCGGCATGGTGGCTGTGCATCACGTTCGACATGGAGCGCTGGGTCAGCTGCGCGCGGCCGTTGACCTCGTTCGGACCGACCTGGGCCAGGTCGAGGGCCGGTGTGTAGTGACAGCGCTGGCAGACCACCGGATCGCTGGCGCGACCGGTCTGCGGATCGTAGGTCGATTCAAGCGTGGTTTCGTGTTTCAGGTCGTGCAGGCGCAGGATATTGATATCGCTCGCCCACTCGACCGCCACTTCGAAAGGAACGGTCTCGGAGCCCGGTTGATACTGGGGATCGTCGCTGGCGACGGCGATATCGATCAGACCGGCGACCGCATGGCCGTCGCCCACGTCGGCGGAGTGGCAGGTCTGACAGCTGGCCTCGCCGGAGATCGGCATCACCGTGTCGAGAGAAGCCATGACGTTGCTGCCGTCCTGAGCCGGCGGCTGTCCGTTGACGGTGGCCTGGACCCGGACCAGCGGGTAGGGGTTCTCGCGCCCGAAATCGTCGAAGGCGGCAATCGGCACACCCGCGGCCTCGAACCAGTTAACCCCGTCCGCCAGATAGCCGAACGGGAAGCTGAGGAAGAACGGATAGTCGTCGAAGTGCTCCTCGAAACGCTGCGGTGCGTTGGCCAGATAGGGTGAACTCATCCCCGGCATCGCCTGCTGGGAGGCGTGCAGCGCCTCGTCGCCGCTGTTCGGGATGTTGTCGGGACCGAGATAGAGCAGCTCCACATCGGGTACCGGCAGTCCGATATCCACGTTGGCGGCCGGATCGTTGGGATCGTAGAAGGCGGCCAGGATGCCCGGCGGATAGAAGGCGTCGTAGGCCTGGAAGGCAACCTCCCAGAAGTTGGTTTTGTAGACCTCGTTGTTGACTACCGACGAGAGGGCCTGGCCTCCCGCAGCCTTGCCGATGGCGGGATCGGAGGGATTGGAGACCGCCGAGTAGTAGAGCGCCACCTCGTTTTCACCCATCACCCGTGGCAGGCCGTTCACGCCCCGTTCCACCACCTGGGCGTGCAGCACGTTGAAGGGCGGCAGAATGCTCGAGATGCGGGTGTCAAGGTCGCCGCAGTGCATGCCGAGGTCGTTGATGGCGAGCAGGGTGTAGTTGGCGTTGCCGGCGGCTGCCTGCTCGGGCACCGGGCTGGCCGGCAGGGCGCCGTTGGCGCTGGTGGAGTTGATCGAGACCTCGTTGTTCCCCGCCACGCCGATGGAGACGTTGGCGATGTTGGAGGCGCCTCCCGCGTCGTTCGCGGTGTAGCTGAAGCTGTCGGAACCGGTGAAGCCGAGATCCGGCGTATAGCTGAAGCCGCCGTCCGGGGCGAGATTGAGGGAGCCATGGGTGGTGCCGGCGACCAGCACGGCGCTCATCGGATCACCGTCCGGGTCGTTGTCGTTGCCCAATACGCCGGGCGCCGGGATGACCAGAGTCACCTCCTGGGTGGTGTTGTAGTTGTCGTTCTGCGCCACCGGACGATTATTGGTGCCGCCGACTTCGACGGTGTAGCTGGTTTCGCAGGATTTGGCTTTTCTGCCGTTGCTGTCGGTGGCCGCCAGCGTTGCCGTGAAGCTGCCGCTGTTGGCGTAAACGACGTTGTGGGCCTGGGTCTGGTCACCGTCGTTCTGTACGGTTTCATTGGTCGATGCGGGTGATCCTCCCGCGAAGGTCCAGGTGACATCGTAGGGCGCGACTCCGCCGCTGATGACGCCCTGGAAGATGACTGAGCCACCGGTGGCTACCGAGACCGGATTGTTTTGTGGCTGGCTGATGGTACAGGTCGGGCCTCCCCCGGCACTGGGTGGTTTGGCCGCGTGGAGGTGCTGGCCGTGAAGCGCCAGAGCGGCCAGGGCCAGGGTGGAAAGAAAAGTCCTGCAAGTTAGGGATCCCCTTATCAATGGGTTATGCCACATTGTCATCTCCTTCGGTCTGACGTGTTGTTGTATTAATCCGTCTGGTTTGGCGAGCTAATGCAAACGCGACAACGACAGCCGACTCCACAAGAAGGAAGCAGGCTGTGGTCGTGGTGAGTGTGGGCGGGTCGATGCCGTACGCTCACGCACAGGTCATGCATGCGGTGGAACGTCCCTGAGATACTGCCGACTACGAAAAGCGCCTTCATGGCGGCTTATCCAGCGATACGGCATTGTCCGTGCCTCAGCGCAAACAGCGATGAGGGCGCGATAGAGTCACTGCGAGTTTTGTTGGAAGTCCGAAAAAGCCGGTTGCTTTATTATTATTTGGCCGACCCGATACGATGTAGCGGATATGGCCGGTGAAATTCTTGTTCTTTCTTGTTTCTTTCGACTGACTAATTTAGTCCTTTCTACGTATTTGTCAGCATTTTTTTTTTGTACTTGCCAACAGGTTGGAATATCTTCCGGGAATAAACTTCTCATGCTTGGAAATGGAGTTGGTTTTGGGTCTCGATGGTGAGAAACGAGATGCTGGATTTCCCTGTAAGGGCTAGTGAATAACACTGAACTGCACTGTTCCCCGGTCGCTGCTGTATACGAATCCTGAGAGCGGGGCGGGGGGATCCGCCGGCTGCTGAGCAGGTGTTTTTCAGGAGCCGTTGTGCAATCGGTGGATTGCGATGGCACTGAACTCATGGATCATTCCGCGTCCTGTGGTCGAATCGATCATTCGGTGTTTCAATACAGGGTGATGCAGGCGTATGATTTTCAATAGCTTGCGCCCGTAACACGGGCATAGCGTAAAAAGGAGCAATGAGTGAAAGCGAAGGATGGTTCTCCGCAAACCCACCCCTTTTCAGTCGATACCGGTGCGATGGCGTCACCGCCCTGCGCTGTGAAGGCTTCGGCGGCAAGGGCCGAAACCGGACTGCGCACTCTTTGCGGGTGTCTCCACGGCGGCTTGCGGTTTCTGTTGCTGGCAACGTTGTCGCTCGTCTTCGGTACATACGCACAGGCCGACGACGATCCCTTCGCCGGATCCTTTTGCGATAGCCCATCAGAGGCCAGGTATTCGGCCGATGCCATGCAGCGCAAGATTGCGGTCTACCAGGTACTCTCGGAGGAGGCGCTCAGCCTGCGCTCCGAATCGATCACCTATCTGGCGCATCTGAAGGAGAAGCAGGCGCGGAAGGAGCCGCTGCTGGGCTCGGAGATCCGGCTGCTCAGTGTCGGCGCCTCCGAACTGGTGAAGAAGAGACAGAAGCTGTGGCAGGTGGCCACCGCCCACGAGTGCTGGCTTGACGAATCCATTCCCGACGATCCGCAGCAGGCCCATATCCAGGCCGTCGGCATCACCATGTCCCTGGCGGCGGCGCTGACCCTTTACGACAACTACCTGACGGCGGTGGCGCTCTACCGGGAAGATCCCTTTCTGCGCCACCACATCAACGCGGGCGATCCCGGCTTCCAGGTGCCGGAAGGCGAACTGCGACGCATCGCCGCCTCCTATGCTTCAGTCAGCAATCGCGCCAGGGTGCGGCGTGGGCTGATGTGGTATGAGCGGCACGCGCGTTCGCTCGCCGGCTCGCAAATCGATGAGGAGCGCTACCTGGCCGAGCTGGTGGAGCAGAGTCCCTCCTACGCCATGGTGCGCCGGATCCGGCCGTTGAACTATGCCAGCGAGGTCATCGATCTCATCGGTACCATCTCCATAGACACCCTGCACTCCCTGCAGAGCGAGGGGGTGAACTTTTCTAGCATGGTCTTCGGCAATATGGTCGGGCTGGTCGAATCGCGGCGAGGCAAACTCGACGCCCGGCAGGATGTGCTCGACGGGGTGGCCGCCAGGCTGCGAGCCGGCGACGTGCTGCTGGAGAAGACCCCGTTCCGTCTCACCGACTCCTTCATCCCGGGGCACTGGGGACACGCGGCGGTCTGGGTGGGAAGCGAAGCCGAACTGCGTGATCTGGAGTTGTGGGATCATCCGGTCGTGGCGGACTATCATGAACAGATACGCAAGGGCCGTGGTGTGGTCGAGGCGCTGCGTTCGGGAGTGGAGATGAATACGCTCAAACACTTCATGAACGTGGACGATCTGGCCGTCCTGCGCCACCGCGATCTGGATCCGGAGGCCAGACGGCGGGTGATCCTGCAGGCGCTGCGCCAGGTGGGCAAGGCCTACGATTTCAACTTCGACACCCAGAGCGCCAATCGTATCGTCTGCTCAGAACTGGTCTACCATGCCTACGGCGATGTGCGCTGGCCCACCGAAAGAAAACTCGGCCGTGTGGTGGTCAGTCCCGACAATATCGCCCAGGAGGCCGCGGGTGACGGTGTCTTCGATGTGACCCTGCTCTATCACGATGGGGTCGAAATCGAGGATGGTGCGCAGGAGCAACTGGCCAAGCTGATCGAACCGAGGGTGGTGACGCTCGCTCACAGTGGGCTGAGCGAACTCAACCCCTGATCTGCCGGCGCCGGGAGGACGGCTTGGCCGCCGTCATGGGGATACGGGACAGGCTGCGGAGGTCGGTTATCCCGGCGGAATGCCGCAGACGGTCCGTTTCAGTTCGATCGGTACGTTTCCCGATAGCCGTTGTATTCTTCAACCAACTGGCTCATGGCCTCGTCATCATAAGCCTGCAGACCGCGCAGACTCATGTACTTGGCGCCGCGTCCGACGGGCTCGCCATCCTGCTTGATATTGAAGTCGAGTCGCACCGTTCCCTTTTTTCCCAGCACCTCGAAATCGGAGCCTGACGCTTCCAGGGTCGGATGGGTCAGGTCGACCCTGTCGAGTTCGATCTCCATCTTCTGATAGATCACCAATGGACGCGCCGGATTGATCATCATCCCCTGATCCGACATCAAGGGTACCAGGATGTGGGGGAAGGTCTTGCCGGAGAAGGCGACATAGTCGCGGGCCAGGTGGTCGATGAGCTGCGCATCGTGCGTGGTCTCGCCCTTGCGTTCGATGGTGAGATAGCACTTGCCGTCGGCATCGGTGATGTCGACCTGTTCGGCATCGGTATCGGGAAAGATCACGGCCTCGTCGTTGACCATGCCGGAGAAGGTGAAACGCATCTGCTGGCTGAGGCCAAGACGTTCGAGAGCCACCGAAAAGAGCAGGTCGCCGGGGACGCAGAACATCTTGGCGTCGGCGTTATGAATCGGGTTGAAGTCGTTGGCGACCTCCTTGGCGAAGCGGCTCGCCTGCTGGCGGCTGAAGCGGATCTTGTCGTCGTTTTGCTGATAGAAGTCGGCCAGTACCATGGTTCCGCCCGTTGTGATGGGTAAAGGCGGGGGATGATAGCAGTTGCAGCAGGGCGCACAAAGAGAGTAGGTCACACTGGTGAATACTGGCGGCATGTGACGATGCAATCTGAGTTGATTAGGGGGTTTTTGCCTAAATTCGTAGGGAATCGGTCGCCATTAACATCCTCAGCTGCCTGTTTCGTCTTGGCCTGACCTGGCTCGGCAGTCTGCGCCATGACGTTTATTTCCGGCGCAATGAAGTACCGCTCGGTGGGCAGGGCCCCACCCTACACGGGGATGGAGGTAGGGTGGGGCCCTGCCCCACCAAAATGACCGGTCAGCCCAACTGATGCCGCATGATATCGGCCACCCGAAAAGCGTTGGCGTAGATGGTCCAGGTGTAGGGCACGCTGCCGCCGGTGGGCATGAAGGAGGCGTCGGAGACGAACAGGTTGTCCGCGCCCCAGACCCGGCAGTCGGGATCGAGCACCGAATGGCGGGGATCGCTGCCGAAGCGGCAGCCGCCGGCCACCAGGTTGGGCGGTGGCGCGGTGTTGACGCTGGCGCCGACCCAGTCGAGCCCCATCGCCTTCAACACCTCCTGCCCGCGATCCGCCAGATAACGGCCCACCTTCAGGTCGTGGGGATGGCTACCGAGCCGTACCCGCGCCACCGGCGAGCCCCACCTGTCCTTCACCGTCGGATCGAGGGTGACAAAGCAGTCATCGTTGGGCAGCCAGTCGCAGAAGATCTCGAACAGCAGCTTGCGGTCCTCGGTGAACCAGCGCTCCAGCTTGCGTTTCAACGGCTTGCCCCAGAGCAGCTCGCCGTCGCGCCAGCGCACCGTGTTGGCCAGCGGTATCGGGTTGGGATGGGCGAAAAGGAAATCGATGGTGCCGCCCTTGGCCGGTTGTTTGCCGAACGAAGCGTCATCGATCACATACCAATCCTGCAGGGCCCGGTTGACGAAGGGGCCGAGGGTACGCACCTGTTCCCGTTGTTTTGCCGACAGCTTGGCATAGGTGAAATAACCGCTGCCGGTGCCGCCGGCGGAGAAGACCAGGTTACGTCCCAGCTGGCCGTGGCGGTTGCCCAGACCGTCGGGGTGGGCCGGGCCGGGACTGGCCAGCAGCAGGCGGACGCTCTCGATCGCCTGGCAGGCGACCACGAAGAGCCGGGCGCCTACGCTCTGGGATTTGCCCTCGGCATCGTAGTAGTGGGCCTGAACCACCCGGCCTTTGCTGTCGCTTTCCAGCCTGTGGACCTTGCTGCGGGGGCGCAGGTCGCAACGGCCGGTGGCCAGCGCGGGCTCGATCAGGGCGGCGCGGGCGCTGCCCTTGGCATTGGTGGAGCAGCCGTAGCTGCCGCAGTAGCCGGAGTAGGAACAGGCGTCCCGTTCTCCTTCCTTGCGGGGCAGGATCGCCCTCGGTACCCGCAGGGGGTGGTGACCCAGCTGTCGGCAGGCGTCGTCGATCCAGGCCGAGACCGGGTGCTCTACAGTGGGTGGGTAGGGGAAGTCGGGCGTCGAGCGGGGCTCCAGACGGGGGTGGGCTGTTACCGTTCCCGATACCCCCACCACCCGCTCCACCAGGGTGTAGTAGGGCTCGAGATCGTCGTAGGCGATGGGCCAGTCGGTCAGATTGGCCCCCGCGATGGGGCCGAACTCGCTGAACAGCCGGAAGTCCCCGGGTTTGAGGCGGTGAAAGTAGCCCGACATCAGGTTGCTCGAGCCGCCCACCATGTTGCCGTTCCAGAAGTCCCGTTTCGATTCGCTGGTGGGGGTCGCCAGCCAGTGGCCGCCGTCGGACAGCTCCTCCAACACGTGCTGCTCGTCACGCAGGTTGGGGGTGTAGTGGCTGCGCTGGCAGCAGGCCAGTTCGTCCTTGCTGAACTCTTCGCGTTTGAACCAGGGGCCCTTCTCCAGCACCACCACCGAGTAGCCGGCCCGGGCCAGGCGCCAGATCACCGGACCGGCTCCGGCGCCGCTGCCGATCACACAGACGTCGAAGTCGCTGGACATCATCCCGCCCGGTAGCGGTTGCGCGCGTCGGGACGGGGAAAGCCGGGTTGGTGCCGCAGCCAGCGCCAGCCGATAGCGTCGGGATTGCCGCCGTAGATGGGGTCGCTCAGCAGCGCCTCCAATACGTAGAGCAGGAGGGTCGAAAGCCAGTGCTCACCCGCCTCGCTGCGGGCGATACGCTCCAGCAGGGCTTCCTGGTTAGCGTCACTGAGGGTACTGAAGCCCTGACCGTGGGTCTCCTGGGCCAGGTCGTTCAGCCAGTCGCCGCCGCGCAGGATGAAGGCCCGCTCCTCGGCGTCGATGTTGGCGTCGCCGACCACCCAGCGCAGGTAGGCCTGGGCGTTGATCTCACGAGCGCCGGGCGCCTCGGGTTCGCTGGGGAAGAGCCGGTCCTGCACCGCGCCGATCAGACGCCAGCGTGCTTCGTCGCTCAGGGGTTCGGTCTCGGCCCGGGCGGACAGCGGTAGCAGCAGGGTGAGCGAACCGCCGGCGAGTCCGAGCAGAAAACGGCGGCGGTCGAGGAGCCGGCTGCGCCAGGCGTCGAGGGCCGGGACGTCCCTGCAATTTGTAATGTTGCTGCGAAGCGTCATGAAAAATAGACTACGGGCTGGTCTTCTGGTTCGCAACCGGTTAAAAAGTCCTCGATTTCAATCCGGCAGCCGACGGTGAGCAGTCGATCGGGTTGTCACTTTTTGGAGCTTCGATCATGGTCCACGTCCCTTCTAAAAAAGTCCTCGCCGCCGCGTTGTTCGGTAGCCTCTTCTTCGTTGGCGCGGCCCAGGCGGCGACCAATCCCTTCGCCGAGGCGCGTCCCGGCAGCCGCCTGCCGACCATCGCCGAGAACACCAGCGACAAGTGCGCCGGCAGTGGCGCGGCGCAGGAGAAGGCGGCCAGCATGCCCTGCGGATCCGCCGGCAAGTGCAGCGGCGGCATGGTGGAGAGCGCCAAACCGGATGAGGCGCCGGCCGAGAGCAGCAAGTGCGGCGGCGGTTCGGGCAGCACCAAACCCGCGTCCCAGTGTGGTGGCGGCAAGTAGACCGCCGCGTCTCCCGTTTCCCTTTCCCACCTCATGCAAGCACGACAGCGTCAGGGACTGCGCACCGGCATGGCTTGGCTGCTGTCGTTGCTGATGCTGTTGATGCCGCTCCTGGGGCAGGCCCATAACGGACATACGCCGGCTGCGCCGGTGATGGCGCATGAGATGCCCTGTCATCAGATGACACCGCCGATGACGCCGCAGCGGCATTGCCCTCACTGCGATGAGGCGGGGATAACGTTGCAGTGCGACTGTTGCGATCAGGCCGTGTCACCGACACTGCCGGGTACGGAGACCCGTACCGCCGGACCGGTGCTTCACAATCTGGAGACACCGCGCTTCGACCTGCAGGCCCGGTCCGATCCTCCGCCCACTACGCTCTACCGACCCCCCATACGACTCTGAGCTGACCTTTGTCTGCAGGGCCGGGCAGCGGCGCGCTGCCTGCTGTCATCCCGTTTCAGGAGTCGTAACCATGTGGTTCCCCTTATGTCGCCGGCCCGGCCGGTACGTTTTGATCGGCACTTTGTGCCTGCTGGTGTTGAACGGCTGCGGCAGGGAGCCGCCGCCGCCCTCCGAATCCTTCGAGTCGGCCCTGGCCGACTCGCCGGAGGCGCATGCGCTCAAGCATCGCGATCCCAAGTATGTCTGTCCCATGCACCCCCAGATCGTGCGCGACGAGCCGGGCAACTGTCCCATCTGCGGCATGGATCTGGTGCTCAGGCAACTCGATGCGGGCAAGGACGAGCGGCCGGTGGTTGAGGTAAGCCACCAGATGATTCAGAACCTGGGCGTGCGTACCGAAGCGGCGAAGCTCGATACCCTGTGGAAGTTCATCCAGACCATCGGCCGGGTCGACTACGACGAGACGCAGCTGGTTCACATGCACCCGCGCGCCGAGGGTTGGCTGGAGACGCTCAAGGTGCGCGCCGAGGGGGACCCGGTGAAACGGGGACAGCTGCTGGGCGAGCTCTACTCGCCGGAGATTCTCGCCGCCCAGGTCGACTTCCTCATCGCCCTGGATCAGCGGGGCGGGGCCAAGAACATCGAAAAGGCACGCAACCGCCTGCGTCTGCTGGGGCTGGCCGAGTCGACCATCAGCCAGATCCAGAAAAGCCGCGAAACCCGCAACACGGTGCCGCTCTATGCCCCCGAGGGCGGCATCATGGTCAAGTTGCAGGCCCGCGAAGGGATGTACGTGAAGCCGGAGATGGAGATCTTCACCCTGGTCGATCCAGCCCGCATGTGGGTGCTGGTGGATGTCTACGAGCACCAGATCGAGTGGCTGCGAGAGGGCCTCACCGCCGAGATCGGCGTGCCCGCCTACCCGGGGCGCACGTGGGAGGGCAAGGTCGAATACATCTATCCCGAGCTCGATCCGCGTACCCGCACCCTCAAGGTGCGACTCGGCTTCGACAATCCGGACGGCCTGCTGAAGGCGAGCATGTTCGCCGAGGCGACCATCTACGGCGGGCCCAAGCGCGACACCCTGCTGATCCCGGCCGAGGCGCTGATCGAGACCGGCGAGCGCACCAGCGTGATCAAGGCCCTGGGCGGCGGCCGCTTCCAGCCGGTGGACGTGGTCACCGGCGCCGGCCGCGCCGGCCGGGTGGAGATCCTCGACGGGCTGCAGGCCGGCGACGAGGTGGTGGTCTCCGGCCAGTTCCTGCTCGACTCCGAATCGAGTCTGCAGGCCAGCTTTCTGCGCCTGGAGGAGTAGGCCATGCTCGACAGACTGATTGCCTGGTCGGTGCACAACCGATTCCTGGTGCTGGTCGCCACCCTGGTGGTCACCGGCTGGGGCTGGGTCTCGCTGCAGAAGACGCCGCTGGACGCCATTCCCGACCTCTCCGACGTACAGGTCATCATCCGCACCTCCTTTCCGGGGCAGGCGCCGCGGGTGGTGGAGCAACAGGTGACCTATCCCATCACCACCACCATGCTGTCGGTGCCCGGCGCCGAGGTGGTGCGCGGCTACTCCTTCTTCGGCGACTCCTACGTCTACGTCATCTTCAAGGACGGCACCAACCTCTACTGGGCCCGCGCGCGGGTGCTGGAGTACCTGAGCCAGGCGGCGGCGGTGCTGCCGGAGGGGGTGCAGCCCAACCTGGGCCCGGACGCCACCGGCGTCGGCTGGGTCTACAGCTACGCCCTGGTGGACCGAACCGGGCAGCACGACCTGGCCCAGCTGCGCAGCCTGCAGGACTGGTTCCTCAAGTTCGAGCTGCAGACGGTGCCCGGCGTCTCCGAGGTGGCCACGGTGGGCGGCATGGTGCGCCAGTACCAGGTAGTGGTCGATCCGGAGAAGCTGCGCGCATACGGCATCGGCCTCAACCGGGTCTCCGAGGCCATCCGCAACGCCAACCAGGAGGTGGGCGGCTCAGTGATCGAGCTGGCGGAGGCGGAGTACATGGTGCGCAGCCGGGGCTATCTCGACGGCCTGGAGGATCTGCGCAACGTCACCATCGACGTCACCCCCCAGGGCACGCCGCTGCTGCTGCGCGACATCGCGCGCATCCAGGTCGGACCGGAGATGCGCCGGGTGGTGGCCGACCTGGACGGGGAGGGGGAGGTGACCGGCGGTATCGTGGTGATGCGCTACGGGGAGAACGCCCTGGCCACCATCCAGCGGGTGAAGCAGAAGATCGAGGCGCTCAAGCAGGGGCTGCCGGCGGGGGTGGAGATCGTCGAGACCTACGACCGCTCGGCCCTGATCGAGCGCGCCATCGACAACCTGCAGGAGAAGCTGATCGAGGAGTTCGTGGTAGTGGCCCTGGTCTGCCTGGTGTTCCTGTTCCACCTGCGCTCCGCCTTCGTCGCCATCGTCACCCTGCCGCTGGGGGTATTGGTGGCCTTCATCATCATGCAGAAGCAGGGCATCAACGCCAACATCATGTCCCTCGGCGGTATCGCCATCGCCATTGGCGCCATGGTGGATGCGGCCATCGTCATGATCGAGAACGCCCACAAACACCTGGAGCGCTACAAGCTCGCCTTCGGCCATCCCCCGCAGGGTAAGGAGCACTGGGAGGTGGTGACCCAGGCGGCCCGCGAGGTCGGTCCGGCGCTCTTCTACTCGCTGCTGATCATCACCCTGAGCTTTCTGCCGGTGTTCACCCTGGAGGCCCAGGAGGGTCGGCTGTTCGCGCCGCTGGCCTTCACCAAGACCTACGCCATGGCGGCCTCCGCCGGTCTGGCAGTGACCCTGGTGCCGGTGCTGATGGGCTACTTCATCCGCGGCCGCATACCGGCGGAGGAGGCCAATCCGCTGAACCGGATGCTGATCTGGCTCTACCGGCCACTGCTCGAGGCGGTGATGCGATGGCCCCGCTTCACCCTGCTCAATGCGCTGCTGCTGGTGGTCAGCCTGGTGATCCCGGTGGTCGGCGTCAGCGGCTTTCTGGCTCCGCTCAAATGGCCCTTTCAGCTGAGCGAGGCCGTCACCGGCGCGCCCCAGCCGATGGTGGCGCGCATCGAGGCGACCCAGCAGGCCTGGTCTAAAAGCTGGCGCGGTATGTTCGAGGGGCTGCCCTGGCTGGCGCGTTTCGCCGACGGTCTCGGCTCCGAGTTCATGCCGCAGCTCGACGAAGGGGATCTGATGTACATGCCGACCACCCTGCCGGGCATCTCCATCGGCAAGGCCCAGGAGCTGCTGCAGCAGAGCGACCGCATGATCCGCAAGCTGCCGGAGGTGAAGCAGGTCTTCGGCAAGATCGGCCGCGCCGACACCGCCACCGACCCGGCGCCGCTGACCATGATCGAGACGGTGATCCAGCTCAAACCCCGCAGCGAGTGGCGTCCCGGCATGACCCTGGACAAGCTGATCCGCGAACTCGACCGCCAGGTCGACATTCCCGGCGTCACCAACTCCTGGGTGATGCCGATCAAGACCCGCATCGACATGCTGGCCACCGGCATCAAGACCCCGGTCGGCATCAAGGTGGCGGGGCCCGACCTGAAGCAGATCGAGCGCATCGGCCGCGAGATCGAACAGGTGGTGATGCGGCTGCCGGGCACC
>JBNLGI010000027.1:0-41506 GCA_050305975.1 Sedimenticolaceae bacterium
GTTCGATCCCGACGTCACCGCGCCCCACTTCCTCAACTGCGGCATCGGCAACGTGCTGGAGAAGCTCGACTTCAAACAGCTGCAGTGGCCGGGCCACGGCGTGGGCGAGAACCAGCCCTACCAGTACCTCGACCGCGAATACATGATGGCCGACGAGTACGACGATTTTCTCTTCGATCCCACCGGCTACTACCTGCAGAAGTACCTGCCCCGGGTGGCGGGGGCCTTCTCCGGACTCGACCAGCTGCCGGTGTTTCCCGGCATGGCCTACCTGCGCCTGGCCGGCGGTATCCGCCCCTTCGCCAAGCCGGGGGTGCGTGAAGCCTTCGAGAAGCTGGCCGCCGCCGCCGAGGAGGCGGAGACCTTCTTCAACCACCATCTCGAATTCGTGCAGCGGGTCAAGGCCCACGGCTACCCGCTGGCCAACGGGGTCATCGCCGTCTCGCCCTACGACTACATCGCCGACTACTTCCGCGGTGCCACCGGCATGATGAAGGACCTGTTCCGGCACAAGGACAAGCTGCACCAGCTGCTCGACAAGGCGTGCACCATGCTGACCCGGCAGACGATCGCCGGGGCCAAGGCCTCGGGTCACCCCATCGTCATGATTCCGGTGCACTGGGCGCCCGACGCCTTCATGTCGCCGAAGCAGTTCAATGAGTTCTGGTGGCCCCCCTTCCGCAAGATGATGATGAACATGATCGACGAGGGGCTGATCCCCATGCCTCTGTGGGAGGCCGACTGCACCAAGCGCCTGGAGACGATCAAGGATATCCCCGAGGGCAAGTGCATCTACTGGTTCGAGCGCACCGACATGGTCAAGGCCTTCGAGGTGCTCGGCGACCGGGTCGCCCTGCGCGGCAACCTGTCGCCCTCGCTGATGACCACCGGCACCCCCCAGGAGGTGGACGCCGCGGTCAAGCACCTGGTCGACAACGTCTGGAACCAGGGCGGCAAGCTGATCCTCGACGCCGCCTTCGGCATCCCCGACGAGACGCCGGTGGAGAACGTGCGCGCCATGTTCGACGCCGCGCGCAATTACGCCGGTTAGTCCCGGGTAACGGCAAATGCCCAGCGTCCGCGGCGTCGATCTCAAGCGTGAACTGGCGAACGGCCCCCTCGAGGGGCTGTCGCCGGCCAGCGCGCGCCTGCGGGAGCAGGCCGTGGCGATGATCCGCGACGAGCAGCTGCTCGAGGCGAGCTACAGCTGCAACATCGTCCCCCTCGATCATCCCGCCGAAGGTCCAAGTCTACGGGCCGGCGGCGAATGCCTGGAAGCGGCCCGTCTGCTGCCCGAGTCGGGCGAGCTGACGGCGCTGGGCTGCGGCGTCTATACCCTGGGCGAGCGCTTTGAAAAGCGTGTGCGCGAACTGTTCAAGGAGCGCCGCGCCGCCCTCGCGGTGGTGCTGGACGAGATCGGCATCGAGCTGCTCTATGCCATGGGACGCCGCATCCAGGACCGCATGCTCTCCGAATGCTACCGCAAGCGGCTCAGCATGGGGGCCGAACTGCATGCCGGTGATCCCGGTCTCGACCTCGACGCCCAGGCGGCGGTACTGCGCCTGGCGGAAGCGGACAAGATTGGTGTCGGCCTGCACAAGGGTCAGTTGATCACCCCGCTCAAGTCGGGTTCGGTGGTGTTCGCCGTGGGACGCGATCTGCCGGAAGTGGCCTGGTCCCGCTGCGATACCTGCCCCTCCAAAAACAAATGCAACTTCGGACGCCGGCAGCGCAGCACGGCACCCGCATCGATGAGCGCCTGAGTGTGAACGAGACATCCCATACACTCCACTTCCCCCATCTCGACCGGGATATTCCGAGCGCAGATGACGAGACCCTGTTTCAGAGCGCGCGCCGTCACGGCGTGCGTATCGTCGGTGCCTGCGGCGGTCGCGGTACCTGCGGCAGTTGCGTGGTGCGGATCGAAGCGGGGGAGGTGAGCCATGTCAACGGTGAGGCGACACCGAGGAAAAAATGGCAGCGTGCCTGCCAGCTCTCGGCCCGTTCCGACTGCACGGTGGAGGTGGCGCCGCGTTCCCTGGCGCCGGTGGTACGGGCCGAGGCCGACTCCGGTACCCAGGAGCGGCTGCCGCTGCAGAGCCCGCTGCGGGCCAGGGATATCATCCTGCCGGCGGCGACGCTGCAGGACACCTGCTCCGATCACGACCGGGTATTGAGGGCTCTGGGCGAAGCCGGATTATCCATCGACCTGGCAGCGGCACGACAGTTGCCCGGTCTGTTGCGGGTCGCACCCCATGCCACCAGTTGGTCCCTGCGGGTTTTCGAGCGTGAGGGCGAACTGATCGGTTTTGCCCCCACCGGCGCGCCCATGCTCGGCCTCGCCATCGATCTGGGCACCACCAATGCCGCCGGGTTCCTGCTCGATCTCGAAACCGGTGAGCGTCTGGCCAGCCTCGGTATCGAGAATCCCCAGGTGGCCTGGGGCGCCGACCTGGTGAGCCGGGTCAACCATGCGGTGCAGGATGAGGAGACGGCCAACCAGCTGCACGCCGCGGCGGTCGAGGCCATCAACGCCCTGGCTCACGATCTCTGTTTCAGCATCGGGCGCACTGCCAACGAGATCCTCGATGTGGCGATCTGCGGCAACACCGCCATGCACCATCTGCTGCTCGGTCTGCCGGTGCGGCAGCTCGGCCGCGCGCCTTTCGTCGCCGCCGTGCGCGAGGGCATGAATCTGAAGGCGCGGGAACGCGGACTGGAGGTCGCGCCGGGCGCCTGGGTGCATGTGGCGCCCAATGTGGGCGGCTTCGTCGGTGGCGACCACGTCACGGCGCTGCTGGCCACCGAGGAGGTCTGGTCCACCTGCGAGACCGCGCTGGTGATGGATATCGGCACCAATACCGAGATCAGTCTGATCCATCAGGGCCGGATCTTCACCGCCTCGGCCCCCTCGGGCCCGGCCCTCGAGGGGGGGCATGTCGGCTGCGGCATGCGTGCCGCCGAGGGGGCCATCGAGCGGGTCAGGATCGAGCAGGGCCGCCTGCGGGTCGAGACCATCGGCGGCAAGAAGGCCATCGGCCTGTGTGGTTCCGGGGTGCTCGATACCCTGGCGACGCTGCACGACGGCGGCCTGGTCAGCGACCAGGGCCGGCTCGCTCTGGTGCATGACGACATTGTCCAGCACCGGGGCAAGCGGGCGGTGCGGCTGGCCAAGGGGGTGCACTTCACCCAGGACGACGTGCGCGCCGTGCAGCTGGCCAAGGCGGCGATACGCACCGCTACCGAGCTGCTGCTCGACGAGGCGGGCGTGGCGGAGGGGGCGATCGAGCGCTTCATCATCGCCGGTGCCTTCGGTGCCTATATCGATATCGAGAGTGGCATCCGCATCGGCCTCTTTCCCGACCTGCCGCGGGAGCACTACCTGCAGGTGGGCAATGCCGCCGGTGTCGGTATCCGACACATGCTGGCGTCCACATCGGCGCGGCAGCGGGCCGGGGAACTGGCGGCGTCCTGTCGCTACATGGAACTCAGCTCCAGGAGCGATTTCCAGAAACGATTCTTACACCACATCGGTTTTCATAAATCCACAACAGAGGTGAATGCTGTTTAGTTGTTCGCTGCGGCAAGCCGCACCGAAAGCCTGCTTAAGTCAGCAGCATTCCCAACATAGGAGACTGTTCAGTGATCAACGGCTTCAACATCGGCATCATCGGTGAGCGCATCAATCCCGGCTTCAAGTCGACCCGCGCCCTGTTCGACAACGAGGACATTCCCGGCATTCAGGCCCTGGCGGTCAAGCAGTCCGAGGCGGGGGCACGCTACCTGAACGTCAACATCGGTGCCCGCGCGCTGACCGATCCCCAGTGGATGGCGCGGGTCATCGAGGCGATCCAGGAGGTGGTGAGCATACCGCTCTCCTTCGACTTTCCCAGCAAGTCGGTGCAGGAGATCTGCCTCTCCAGCTACGACCCGGCCAAGGCCGGCGGCGAACTGCCCATCGTCAATTCCATCACCGAGCACCGCTGGGACCTGATGGAGCTCTATGGCGAGCACAAGTTCAAGGTCATTCTGATGGCCTCCGAACGGGTCGAGGAGGGTGTGGCCAAGGGCAACAAGACGGCCAATGAGATCTACAGCACGGCCCGTCGCTCCTCCCTGCGGCTGGTGGAAGAGTACGGCATGCCGCTCGATCACATCTTCATCGACATGTCGGTCTCCGCCATCATCGCCGATACCGAGGGGCTCAACAGCAGCACCGTGCAGGCGATCCGGCTCATCGGCGCCGATCCCGACCTGCAGGGGGTGCACATGATGGGCGGCCTCTCCAACATCGGCCAGCAGCTGCCGCCGAAGGCCGCCGACGGCTCCGATCTGAAGCACAGCCTGGAGAACGCCTTCCTGACCTTAACGGTACCGCACGGTTTCGACTATGTGCTGGGCACCCCCTGGCGCGGCTACGAGCAGTTGGACGAGGAGCACTATGTGCTCAGCACCTATCGTAACTTTCTCGAACAACGGGGTAGCAATGCCCTGCGGGCGGTGCGCAAGTTCTACCGGGCGTGAAGATGAACAAGTTCGACGAATTCGGCGTTTGCGTTCAGGGCTGGTTCGATGGCGAACGTCAGCACCCACAGCCGGCAAGCTTTGTGGTCAGCGATGGCAGGATCAGCGAGATCAGCCAGGGCGACCACTTTCAGAGTTTGGTCAAGCGTGGTCTGCCGACGATGGAGGGCGGCTTTTTGATGCCGGGACTGGTCGATGCCCACGTGCATCTGTTTCTCGACGGCGCCCCCACCGATGGCAAGATTCGCTCGGCCCACTTGAAGCAACCGTTGGAGGCGCTCACCGAAGCGGCTCGCCGGAGTGCCCGCCAGGCCCTGGCCTGTGGCGTGACCCTGGTACGTGACGCGGGTGACCGCCATGGCATCAACAACCGGATTCGTGAAGAGGCCAAGGAGACCGCGGACCTGGCGCGTGTCCGCTCCGGTGGCCTGGGCGTGAAACGCCCCAAGCGCTATGGCGCCTTCATGGCCACGGATGTGGACAGCGAAACGGCGATCAGGGACTCCGTGAACCGGCTGGCGGAGATGAATGACGAGATCAAGCTGATCCTGACCGGCATCATCGATTTCGATGCCGGGGCGGTGACCGACGAGCCTCAGTTCGATCTGGATGCGACCCGCTTGGTGGTGGAGACCGCCAAGTCCCGGGGACGTCTGACCTTCGCCCACTGCAGCGGCAGGAAAGGGCTGGCGATTGCCGCCCGCGCCGGGATCGGCTCCATCGAGCACGGCTTTTTCATGGACCGCGAGACCCTGGCGGTGATGCGCGACAATCAGGTGGCCTGGACGCCCACCTTCTGTCCCGTGCACTTTCAGTGGGCGCAGCCCGAAGCGGTGGGCTGGTTGCCGAAGACGGTCGACAATCTGCGACGTATCCTGGACGACCACGCCGAGCATCTGCGACTGGCCGACGAGATGGGGGTGACGCTGCTGATGGGCACCGACGCCGGCAGCATGGGAGTGGAGCACGGTTACGCCATGTTCGAGGAGATCGACCGCTACCTGGAGGCGGGGCTTTCGCTGGAGAAGACCCTGCGGGCGGCCACCTCGTCGGCGCGTCGCCACTTCGGTTTCGAGCAGGCCCTGCTTGAAGTCGGTGCGCCTTTCGATGCGGTGCTGCTCGACAATTCGCCTTTTGACGATGTCGCGGCCCTGCGCAAACCCCATAAGGTCTGGACCGGGAGGGCGGCGGCATGACGGCGCGCATCATCGATGGCAAGGCGCTGGCGAGGCAGCTGCGCGGCAAGTTCCGCCGGCGGGTCGATGCCCTGGTCGCCAAAGGGTTGCGACCCGGACTGGCGGTGATCCTGGTCGGTGAGAATCCAGCTTCCAAGGTCTATGTGGGCAACAAGGTCAAGGCTTGCGAGGAGTGCGGGGTCGAGTCTCTGCGCCACACCCTCCCCGCCGATGTGCCCGAGGCCGAACTGCTGGCGTTGATTCAACGGCTGAATGCCGATCCCAGCGTGCACGGCATTCTGGTACAGCTGCCGCTGCCGCCCCATATCGATGTGCGTCGGGTGCTGGAGGCGATTGCGGTGGACAAGGATGTGGACGGATTCCATCTCTACAACGTGGGCGGTCTGGTGGTGGGCAACAGCATCTTTCCCCCCTGCACGCCCTACGGGGTCGAACTGCTGCTGGAGACCACAGGCGTCGAGGTGGCCGGTAAAAATGTGGTCATCGTCGGCGCCTCCAATATCGTCGGCAAACCGATGGCGCTGATGCTGCTGCAGCAGGAGGCGACAGTCACCGTCTGTCACGCCAAGACCCGCGACCTGGCTCAGCACACCATCCTCGCCGACATTCTCATCGTCGCCGCCGGCAAGCCCGGCCTCATCGTCCCGCAGATGGTGCGCCAGGGGGCTATCGTCATCGACGTGGGTATCAACCGCCTGCCGGACAACAGCCTGGTGGGTGATGTCGATTTCGAAGGGGTGAAGGAGAAGGCCTCCTGGATCACCCCCGTACCCGGAGGCGTCGGTCCCATGACCGTCACCATGCTGATCGAGAACACCCTGCGTTCGGCGGAGATGCGCCTGGGAGAGGGTCTGGGCATCGGTCACGAAGGGTGGGACGCGGCGGCCGTGCCTTGAACAGGGAGAGCGCAGAGACCAACTGGCTGGCCGTTTGGGCGGCGGTCGGTTGTGGCATCGGTGGGGCCATCAACGTGGGCAAGGTGCCGATGGCCATGGATCTGCTGCGTCAGGAGTTCGGGCTCTCCCTGGTCGCCGCCGGTTGGGTCGCCTCCATGCTGAGCACCCTGGCGGTCTTCACCGCCCTCTTTATCGGTGTCATCTGCGATCGTGTCGGCCACCTGCGTATGACCGGCATCGGACTCGGCGTCAGCATCGCCGCCACCCTGGCCGGCCTGTTCGTACACGACAGCGGCGGACTGCTGCTGACTCGCTTTGGCGAGGGGGTCGGTTTTCTTATCGTGGTGATCGCGGCCCCGGGGCTGGTCAGCACCGCCGCCAAATCGGCCGACCGCCGCTTCGCCCTCGGCATCTGGGCCACCTACCTGCCGACCGGCGTCGGTCTGACCATGCTGGTGGCGCCGATTCTGTTGCCGCTATGGGGGTGGCGCAGCCTGTGGTTGCTCTCCATCGTCTGTCTGGCGACAGCCGGCTTTGCGATCTACCGCTACCGCCATCACTACGCCGGCCACCCTGCAGATTCCCCCCATTCGCTCAGCGACGTCACCAGCGCCGTGTTGGATCTCACGCCCTGGCTGCTCGGTTTCATATTCTGCAGTTGGGCGATTCAGTATTTCGCCTTGATCGTCTGGTTGCCGACCTTCCTGGAGGAACAGTACAACCTGAGTCACGGCATGGTGGGCCTGTTGTGCACGGCGGTGGTGTTCGCTCATGCACCGGGTAATCTGGTCGGCGGCGCATTGATCAAGCACCACTACCGTCGCGGCACTCTGATCGTGACTGCCGGTATGATCACGGCGCTGTTGAGTCTGGTTGTCTATCTCGATCTGGTGCCCGAGCTGTTGCGTTATCTCGCCTGTATAGCGCTTTCGTTCAGCGGCGGACTGATCTCCGCATCGGTACTCTCGTCCACCGAGGCATTGGCCAAGACCCGTCGTCAAATCGGAACCCTGCAGGGCCTGTTCATTCAATGCGCCCATCTGGGCCAGTTCATCGGTCCGCCGCTGATTGCGCTATTGGTGTCGCGCAGCGGTCTTTGGCAGGATGCGTTGTGGGTTACCGGTAGCGCAGCTGGCGCCAGTATCCTGCTCGGTATCGCCGTCCTCAGACGAGAGGGGAGACCATTGTTGGTCGTGAGCCGGTGAATACGCTTGCGCTGGAGACGAGATGGGTGCGGGGTTAATGGTGTATCGTTGCATGTTGCGTATCCTTATGTGATGGAATGGGACAGAGGTTGATATGGGTAAGGCGAGGAAAGGCAATGGGGCGGAACTCGCGGGTTTCTCCGTCGGCGATGAGATTCTCGAGCCCGAGCAGATCAGGCACAACGTCGGCTATGCGATCCGACGTGCTCAGATGCGCATCTACGAAGACTTTTACGCGGCCCTTGCCGATCTGGATACGACACCGACCCGGTACACCCTGCTGCTGCTGATCCGTGAGAATCCCGGGATACGCTCCGTGGATCTGGCGCGATCCCTTGGCGTGGCCCGATCCGGCATGGTCAGGTTGATCGATGAACTGGAGCAGCGCGAGCTGATCGCCCGTGAGATCGACAAGAGCGATCGTCGCAATCAGTCGCTCGTGCTGACCAGTCTCGGGCGGCGTAAGTTGAGTCGCATGGAGAAGACGGTGGAACAGCACGAGGCCCGCATGACCACCGATCTCTCTGCAAGCGAGCGGGAAAAATTACTCGAACTTCTTTGGCGTGTGGCAATTTAGAGAAGTCCGCGCAAGGACTGAGATGAGAAACGAAAGAAAAATGGAACTGGACAGATCGAACGCATTCTCGGCGGGGGACGAAATACGGCAACCGGCTCAGGTCAGCCGTTCCATTGGATACGCCATACGTCGGGCGCAGATGCGTGTGTATGAAGACTTTTTCAGTGTGCTGGCAGAAGTCGATACGACGCCGACCCGGTATACCTTGCTGCTGCTGATTCGTGAAAACGCGGGAATACGCGCGGTGGATCTGGCGCGAAATCTCGGTGTGGCGCCTTCCCGTATGGTCAAGCTGATCGATGAACTGGAGCGTCGCAAGTTGATCTCACGCGAAACGCTTCTCAGCGACCGTCGTAATCGGATACTGGTTCTCACCGCTCAAGGAGAGCGAAAACTGAAACAGTTGGAGCAGTTGGTGGAGAGTCACGAAGCACAGTTGACCGAGGGATTCAGCACCGAAGACAGGGAGTGCCTGCTCGGCTTGCTTTGGCGCATCGCCAAGCCATCATGATTTGCAGTTATTAACCCGGACAATTTCTGCATCACGCGCTGCTCCGTCCAGGTTGGGCGACAGCTTGCGGATCAGAGAGTTTGTCCGATCCCGCTGAGCTATCTATTGATTGATAAATTGTTCCAGTGTGACCACGTTGGCGACCTTGGCGAGCATGCGCAAAGTCGGTTCGTGGTCGTCGTCGCTGGGGGCAATGCAGCAGTCGCCGATCACCGTGCATGCGTAATCGAGATCATGGGCGGCCCGGGCGGTGGTTTGCATGCCGACATCCGTCGAGCAGCCGACGATTGCAATACGATCGATGCCGATGTTGCGCAGGGTCAGGTCGAGAGGCGTTCCGACGAACGCATTGACACGGTGTTTGGTCAAGACCGTTTCACCGGGTAGGGGAGCGGCTTGAGGCAGGAACTCCGTTCCCCAGTCTCCGAGTTTGAGTGCGCCCAGCCGGGAGGCGTGCTTGAAGAGGGGCGAAGCTTTGGGTTGTTCGCGGTAGTCCGGCGAGAAACCGACACGCACATGAATGACGCTGTGGCCCTGACGGCGCGCATACCCCAGCAGCGCGGCAACCCTGCTCAAGGTGTCGTGCCGTTCGGCGAAATCGGCATAGCCCTTGCCAGAGAGTTTGCCCTCCGGCGCTATGAGTTCATTGATGAGGTCGATCAGAACCAGTGCTTGTCGCATAGACAGGTCCATTGTGTGAAGGAAGATTGGCCGGTATGTCCGCAGGTTGCCAGGGATTCGAGCCATTGCGCTTGCGCAGTACCACTGAAAAGAGCTCGCG
Source organism: Sedimenticolaceae bacterium (assembly GCA_050305975.1). Lineage (GTDB taxonomy): Bacteria > Pseudomonadota > Gammaproteobacteria > Chromatiales > Chromatiaceae > Thiodiazotropha. The sequence continues at coordinate 9,691 of JBNLGI010000027.1, forward strand.
GCGGGAACTGATGCCAAGCTTTTCGTATGCCCTGCTGCGGTAAGTGATCACGGTGGTGGGTTTCAATCCCAGTTCTCCGGCGATCTGTTCCACGGTGACGCCGTCGAGTATGCGCAGTATGACCTGCCGCTCTCTTTGGGTCAGCAGTGAGCACAATTGATCGATGTCGTCGCTGACCGAAGTTCGGCAGTCTCCCTCGCCATCGGCTTCGAGCCGACAGTGGCGGGATACGCTGGCGGCGATCAGCGGGGCCAGCTGCAGCATCGTCTCGATCTCCTGTTTGTCGAGGGGGCCCTGGTCGCGATGTCTGCACAGGCTGGTGGTAATCCACTCCCGACGTCCGGTCTTGATGGTGATGGTCATGCTGTCGACGATCCCCAGGGTATCGTTGTAGAGACGACGCAGCTCCGCATCGATGATCTGGGTCAGGGTCTGTCGGTGAACCGTGATGTGGCCGATCTCCTGTTGCGGCAGGATGCTCTGCAGGTGCAGTTGAATACGGTCATGTTGATGGAGGTGGCGCGCATAATTGCTGGCGCAGTGAAAGATCTGGTGGTCATCGGTCTGACTGGTTACGGAGACGACACGAGGATTGCGTTCGGCCACAAAGGCCATCACGCTGCAGTTGGCCATGGGTAGATGGCGGTTGACCAGTTCCAGAACGGCATTTGACAGGGTTGAATGGTCGATACTGCCGATGGCGTCGAGCAGACGGCAGACAAGCGTGGAGTCTATCGCGATGCCGGCGTCGCTGGCGACACTGTTCCAATGTTCCACAATGAGATCCTCCTGCTATGTGCAACTGCTCGTTGCGGGGTCGGTCATTGGCGGTAGCCCTTGGCAGGGACCGGAACGGGGTGAATGCGGCTCTTGTGAGAGAAGCGTTCACACATCTGTGCCAGCTCTCGCCAAGAGGTTATCCATGGCCGATGCTGGCTTGCAGATTCTTTAATAGTTATGAGAGCTAATAGTTAATATAGTGAACTAATATTTTCATGTCAAGAATGGGGTTTTTGGCCATACGGGCTAGGCTAACTTATTGTTTTTATATGGGGCTCATGGGCTCACCAAGCGAGCGAAGGCAACTGGGGATATCTATGCTGTGGGCATGAAAACGCTGCAGAGCACTTGGCGGAATTTGCCCTCACGCAGGTGATAGTGAATGAACTGTGGGAGTTCGATCACTTGTCCCTTGCGCTGGGCGACGATGTTGTCCAGGCCCTGTCGCCGCAAGGTCTCCCGGCTCAGCGTTACCACCGCTTCCAGTCTGACGCTGGCTTCGATGGCGACCATGTCGGCGTCGCCAACAAAGGCGATCAGCTGGATGCTTTCCTTGATATAGGAATGAAAGAAGTCGTAGAAGCCCTTTATCGCCGCCTTGCCGGTGAGCTCATAACCGGCGTACACCAATGACAGGTCGTCGTGGTAGTAGGAAAGAAATTCGTCGTAGCGTCATGCGTTGAACAGTTTCAGATAGTGTTCGAACGCGTCACGGGTCACGGCATTCACTCAACGTAGGGTGTCTCTGTTAAGCCGGTCCCGACAGCCTGTCCCTGAAGCGGGTGAGAAACTCGCGGACCGTTTCGGGTCTCTGTCCGGTGAGTTTCTCCACATCGTCGGAGATGACGGCGAAGCCGCCGTCCCTATGGTCTGCACACCAACAACATCTGCGGCATGGAGGTGGTGATGCCGGACGGTGACATGATCCGCAGCGGCATCGGCGCCATGGCCGGCAGCCCCACCTGGCACCTCAACCGCTACGACCACGGCCCCTCCTGGGATCAGATGTTCTGCCAGTCGAACCTGGGTGTGGTCACCAAGCTGGGCATGTGCCTGATGCCGGAGCCGGAATCAAGCCTGCTGCTGACGGTGGAGGGGACCGAAGAGGCGGACATCGGCTGGCTGGTGATACCCTCGCCCCGCTGCGCATTCGCGGGGTGATCCAGCAGAACGTCTTCATGCCCAGCTGGCTGGGCAAGCTGACGCTGATCTCCCAGCGCAGTCAATGGTACGACAAGCCCAACGCCATGCCCGAGGAGCGGGTGCAGGAGAACCTGAAGACGCGCGCCTGGGGCGTGACGCTCGAATCTAACGCCAGGACCGTCCCAGTCGTCTCACGCTATTGCGACAGGAGCTGGACCTGGCCTGGCCGGAAGCGCTGGACGGGCTCTATCCCGTTGCCTCGGACAGGGAAGAGGGTGTTCAGCTGGTGACATGGCTTGCTGTGTCTTGATCCGGCAGCCGAACAGACCGTGTTAGGCTGTTGTGCGCCTGCAGACACAGCGGCCTGGCCTATTCCAAGCAGAGTGATCGGGGCTTCAAACCTGCCCATGCTTTGCGTTTCGGCGCTTGTAAAAGGGGGCTGCACTTGCCGGCGAGTTGTGCCTTTACGAATGACGGATTTGCAGGGCTGGACACGATCTGTCGGGTTGCCGGGTCAACTGGCGATACCCTGGTTGACTTGGGTCGAGTGCGGTCCGATGCGGGCGTAGAGTGCACGCAACAACCGTCTGTTGAGATGTTTTTCGACACAGTGTGGGCAAGTTCAGTCATCGCGCCGATACATGACTGGTTAAAGTCAAGAGCCATAGATTCCTATTCTTGAAGGCTTTTGATAGGACAGACGTCTATGCTGGGGTATGTCAGGATAGAAGTAGGTTCGGCTCTTCATGAAACGTTGGCGAGCGTCATGCCCGGCACTCGTCAACCCACAGCTACAGAAATAGTGGTACAGGTGTGTACCTCATGGAATCGGTGAATTGATCAGCGGTTCCTTATGCAGGACTTCCGAGCGGTTCCGCTCAACAAAGATCAAGCCAAGGATGTGTTTCGATATTGGGACAGTCTGTGTGCTGCGAGGCGCTGCGGTCAGACTTGATTGCTGCACCGCATCAAAGTGATTGATTGCTATACCAAAAACTTATATCAGCTCCAAACATTTGAAATGGAAATATTATCAGGTTGATTGATACTTCAAGAAGGCGCAATTGCGCTCGGCCAAAAGGGACGATGGCACAAGAGCTGAATAATACTTTCGATTACCAAATGAGAGGATACGAGGAATGACAAAGCTGGTACGACTTCCCATGCCGTATGTCTCTTCGCTGGCGGTTGCCGTTGCAATGGCTTTGGCCTGCGGTAACGCACAAGCCTTCCGATTTGACACGGGTGACAGCGATTTGAAGATGCGTTGGGACAATACTTTCAAATACAGCACCATCTACCGGTTGCACGATCCCGACAAAACACAGCTCGATAATTTTGTCGGGACGGGAGCTGGCGACGGTGACTACAACTTCAACAAGGGTATCGCCTCGAATCGTCTCGACTGGTTGACCGAGTTCGACGTTACGAAAGGCAACATGGGAGCGCGTGTCAGCGCTGCCGCTTGGTACGACAGTGTTTATAACACCGGTAACGACAACGAAACGGGTATCACCCACAATGTCAGCGTTCCTGCCGATGAGTTCACCGATGGTACCAAGGACGCAGTGGGCCAGGATGTGCGTCTGATGGACGCCTTTGCCTTTATTAAAGGGGATGTGGCTGGCATGCCGGCGCGCATCGCCTTGGGTCAGCACACGGTGATCTACGGTGAGACACTGATGGCGGGTACCAACGGTATCGCCAATGCCCAGGGGCCGGTAGACATCGTCCAGGCCGCCACTGTGCCTGGGGCCCAGGTTAAAGAGTTCCTGCTACCGACCAATCAGATATCCGCTACCCTGCGGCCCACCACCCAGTTCTCTCTCGGCGCCTATTACCAGTTCGAGTGGGAGGAGTCGCCTTTCTTTGCGCCGGGTAGTTTTCTAGCACCCAACGAGACCATGGGTGAGGGCACCGAGGCGTTGTTGAACACCCCGGTTGGTGGCGCCGTACTTCACGGTGACGATTTTACGCCGGACGACAGTGGACAATGGGGTATGCAGCTGCGCTACCGTCCCGAGAACGTGGATGTGGAGTTGGGCTTCTACGCGGCCAATTACCACGACAAGGTCTCTTCCGCCCTCTATCTGAATCCGGTCACGGGCACCTTTTCGCGGGTCTTCCAGGAAGACATCCGCACCTATGGCCTGAGTGCCAGTACCGTGCTGGGTGACGACAACGTCTCCATCGAAGCGTCGGTGCGGGACAACCAACCGTTGACAGGCGGATTTTGCGGCGCGACCCTCAGCTGCGGTTTTCTCCAGGTTGGCATTGGCGCCGATAACAAGGACAACCAAACGTATGCCGTGGGTAAGACCGCACACGTCACCCTGGTGGACATCCATATCTTCCAACCCAATGCGGTGTTGAAGGATGGCGGTTCTGTTGCCATTCAGTACGACTGGCATACCGTGAGTAGCGTGTCCAAGAACGAGTCGGCCATCGACCCCACCACCACCAAGAGCGCTCAGCAGATCACCGTCGCTTTCACCGCCGACTATTTCCAGGTGGCGGAAGGGCTCGATCTGTCGGTGCCGATCGTCCTCTCCTACAACACAGGACGTTCGCGGGTCTATGCCGGCTGGGTTGAAGATGGCGGTTCGGTTGACATCGGCCTGAAGGCTACCTATCTGAATGATTGGAAGATGGGTCTTAACTGGCACCACTTCTACGGCAGCCATGGTACCAGCATCGGCGATGGTAAGTTCGACCAGACGCTGTGGGACCGTGACTACCTCTCCTTTAATGTTTCACGTGCGTTCTAAGCAGGGGACAACGACATGAAATTCAGACTTTCCGTTTTCGCCATCGCGGTTGCGATGACGCTTTCCGGCACCACCCAGGCTGCCGTTTCCGTCGAAGAGGCGGCCAAGCTCAAGACTACGCTGACCCCGCTGGGCGCGGAGCGTGCCGGCAATGCTGACGGCACCATCCCCGCTTGGGACGGCGGCTATACCAAGGTGCCGGCAGGTTATCAGTCGGGAGATCCAAGGCCGGATTTCTTCGCCGGCGAGAAGCCACTGTTTTCGATCAGCGCCCAGAATATGGACAAATATGCCGACAAACTGACCGACGGTGTGAAGGGCTTGATGAAGAAGTACCCCAACTATCGCATCGACATCTACCCAACCCACCGCACGGCGGCGGCGCCTGAGTGGGTCTACGAAAATACCTTCAAGAACGCCACCAGAGCCAAGCTGACTGGCGACGGCTATACCTTCGAGGGAGCTTATGGCGGCATTCCCTTCCCGATCACCGATAATCCCAACGAGATGATCATCAACCACCTGACGATGTGGAAGCGAGGGGTCTCCTCCGTCAGCCCGTCGCGCTGCTATACGGTGACTTCCGGTGGTCGGATGAGCTTGGTCAGCGACGGCACCCAGAACATGCAGTCCCCCTACTACTACCAGGATGGCAGTCTGGAGGATTACAAGGGTTATTACTTGAAAGGCCACTATGTGCAGTCTGCGCCGGCATCGAAGGCAGGCGAGTCGATCATGGCTCATGATCCGAGTGAGGCAGGCAAACGCGTCGGCTTGTGGCAGTATCTGGTGGGACAGCGACGGGTGCGCCGCGCGCCTTCCGTCTCCTATGACACACCCGACTCGGTCACCTCCGGTATGGGCTTTTTCGATGAGGCCTTCATGCTGTTCGGGCCTTGGGATCATCACACCTACAAGCTGGTCGGTAAGAAGGAGGTCTATGTCCCCTACAACAATAATGGAGCCAATGCCGCGGATCCGGAGAAGTTGTTCACGCCGGATTTCATGAATCCGGACCTGGTACGTTGGGAACTGCACCGGGTGTGGGTGATCGAGGCCGAACTGGCGCCGGGTAAGCGTCACGTGGTGGCTAAGCGCAAGTTCTACCTGGACGAGGACAGCTGGCAGATCCTGCTGATGGATGGCTGGGACGCCCAGGGCGATCTCTGGCGCATGGCCTATACCCTGACCCTGTTGGCGCCAGACGTGCCGGCGTTGATTGGTAACATCGCCTGGGGTGTCTATAACCTGCAGAATGGTGGCTACTACCTCAATGCGGCGGTCAACGGTACCACTCAGGTAAAGATTGTGGAGCGTCGACCTGAGACCTTCTTTACGCCCGAAGAGCTGGCCAACATGGGTCTGCGCTGATTCCAGACCTGATCTGTAACCAACGGGGGTGGCCAGCGGCCGCCCCCGCTTGTCTCAAGAGGTCACATGAGCTTTTTTAACCACATCAAACACCTGATCCTCCCGGCGCTGCTGCTGTGGGCCCCCCTGGCCTTGAGTCAGGCGGTGGCGACCACCCCGGAGGCGATGAACAGGGCGGCGCTGATCAGCGTCAGGGCCGAACAGGCCACCCAGCTGGCGGTGGCCCGCGCCGGCTCCCGGCTGGTGGCCGCGGGGGAGCGGGGCATCATCCTCACCTCCGACGATAACGGCGCCAGCTGGCAACAGGCCAAGGTGCCGACCAGCGTCAATTTCACCGCGCTGCACTTCGTCGATGCCCAGCGCGGCTGGGCGGTAGGTCACATGGGGATCGTGCTGCACAGCGAGGATGGCGGCTCGACCTGGCGTAAACAGCTCGACGGCGTCGAGGCGGCACGCCTGGCGGTCGAGGCGGTGCGCGACAGCGAAGACAAGCGCGAGATCAAGCTGGCCAACTTCCTGGTCAGCGACGGTCCCGACAAGCCCTTTTTCGATATCTGGATGGATGCCGACGGTCGGGGATTCATTACCGGCGCCTTCAATCTCATGTTCCGTACCGATGACGGCGGCGAGCATTGGCGCTACTGGTCGCCGCGGGTGAAGAATCCCTTCGGTCTCCATCTCTATGACATCACTTCCGTGGGCGGCAATTTCATCATCGCCGGCGAGCAGGGGCTGCTGCTGCGCTCCGACGACGGCGGCGAACACTTCACGCCCTTGGAGAGCCCCTACGAGGGGACCTGGTTCGGCATTCTCGCCACCCGCACAGGGGCGCTGATCGCCTACGGCCTGCGCGGCAACGCCTATGTCTCTTTCGACGGCGGCGACAGCTGGCAACCCTGCGAGAGCGGCAGTCGGGCCTCCTTTTCCGCCGCCACCGAGCTGGACGACGGCCGCATCGTGCTGGTCAATCAAGCGGGTCAGCTGTTTGTCAGCAGCGACCAGGGCCTCAGTTTCCAACCCCTCAAGGGCCTGCCCGGCCTGCCCTTTGCGGCGCTGACCCAGGCCGGGTCCGGCGGGCTTGTCCTGGGCGGCCTACGCGGTTTGAGCCGGATCGAGCCGATCCCGCTCGCCCCGTCCCACTGAATTCGAGGAGTCTCTCTTGAGCGCGCACGTAAACGCCCCACAACAGCCTATCGTCGAGCGGCTGGAAGATTTCGACACCCTCTCAGGCAATCTGGTCGAGCGGGCCCTGTTCAACAACCGTCTGCTGGTGGTGATCCTCTGTCTGATCGCCACGCTCATTCTGGGTTGGCAGGCAACCCAGATCCGGCTCAACGCCAGCTACGAGAAGATGATCCCCACCAACCATCCCTTCGTGGCCAACTACCTGGCGAACAAGGGAGACCTCTCCACCCTGGGCAACAACCTGCGCATCGCGGTGGAGACCACCGAGGGGACCATCTTCGACAAGGGGTACATGGAGACCCTGCGGCAGATGAACGATGAGATCTATCTGCTGCCCGGGGTCGACCGACCCTTCATGAAATCCCTCTGGACCACCGCCACCCGCTGGACCGCTGTGACCGAGGAGGGTCTGGAGGGCGGTACCGTAATACCCGACAGCTACGACGGTTCCAAACAGAGTCTCGATGAGGTGCGCGTCAATGTGGAGCGTTCGGGAGAGATCGGCCAGCTGGTGGCCGGCAACTTCAAGTCGAGCATCATCTTCGTGCCTCTGCTGGACATCAACCACAAGACCGGCGAGGCGCTGAACTATCACGACTTTTCCAAGCAGATCGAGCAGATCCGCGACAAATACCAGAGTGACAAGATCCGCATCCACATCACCGGCTTTGCCAAGGTGGTGGGTGACCTGATCGATGGTCTGCTGCAGATGCTGGGCTTCTTCGTCATCGCCATCGGGGTGGCTACCGCCACCCTCTACTGGTTCACCCACTGCGTGCGTTCGACCCTGCTGGTGGTGACCTGTTCCCTGGTGGCGGTGGTCTGGCAGTTCGGTCTGGTCACCCTGCTGGGCTACGAACTCGATCCCTATTCGGTGCTGGTGCCCTTTCTGGTCTTCGCCATCGGCATGAGCCACGGCGCGCAGAAGATGAACGGCATCATGCAGGACGTGGGCCGCGGCACACACCGGGTGGTGGCCGCGCGGCACACCTTCCGCCGCCTCTTCATGGCGGGGCTCACGGCCCTGCTGTGCGACGCGGTGGGCTTCGCCGTGCTGATGATCATCGAGATCAAGGTGATCCAGGACCTGGCGCTGATCGCCAGTATCGGCGTGGCGGTGCTGATCTTCACCAACCTGATTCTGCTGCCGATCCTGCTCTCGTTCACCGGCGTCAGCGCCAAGGCGGCCCAGCGCAGCCTGAAGGCGGAGCAGCAAGACATGGCGGGGGCCAAGCACTGGATGTGGGCATTGCTGGACCAGTTCACCAAGCGCCCCCTGGCCACCTTCTCCGTGATCCTGGGAGTGGCGATGGGCATCGGCGGCTACCTGGTCAGCACCCATCTGCAGGTCGGCGACCTCGATCCCGGGGCGCCGGAGCTGCGCGCCGACTCCCGCTACAACCTGGACAATGCCTTCATGGTGGAGAACTACGCCGCCAGCTCAGACATTTTCGTGGTCATGGTCAAGACCCCGGAGGACCACTGCACCCGCTACGAGACCCTCTCCCTGGTGGACGAACTGGGCTGGGAGCTGGAGCAGCTGCCCGGGGTGGAGGCGACCAACTCCATGGCCAAGCTCTCGCGCATCGCCTCGGCGGGCTACAACGAGGGCAATTTCAAGTGGATCGGCCTGGTGCCCAATAACGCCGTGCTGGGCGGAGTGCAGAGCCGGGCGCCCAGGGAGATGCTCAACACCACCTGCAGCCTGCTGACCCTCTATGTCTACCTGACCGACCACAAGGCGGAGACCCTGACCCGGGTGGTGGAGGCAGTGCAGACCTATATCGCCGAGCATCCCGCCCCCGACGCGGAGTTCAAGCTGGCCGCCGGCAACGCCGGTATCGAGGCGGCCACCAACATCGTGGTCAAGAAGGCCAGTCGGGAGATGATGTTCTGGGTCTACGGCGCGGTGATCATCCTCTGCTGGATCACCTTCCGCTCCTGGCGCGCGGTGGTGGCGGCGGTGCTGCCCCTGGTGCTCACCTCGATTCTTTGCGAGTCGCTGATGGTCTTCTTCGGCATGGGGGTCAAGGTGGCGACCCTGCCGGTGATCGCTCTGGGCGTGGGCATCGGTGTCGACTACGCCCTCTATGTGCTGTCGGTGATCCTCGCCTACATGCGCAACGGCGAGAGCCTCTCCAAGGCCTACTACGGCGCGCTGCTCTTCACCGGCCGGGTGGTGCTGCTGACCGGCGCGACGCTGGCCATCGGTGTCGCCCTCTGGTTCTTCTCGCCGATCAAGTTCCAGGCCGACATGGGCATACTGCTCGCCTTCATGTTCATCTGGAACATGCTCGGCGCCCTGCTGCTGCTGCCGGCGCTGGCCTATTTCCTGTTGGAGCGGCCGCGGCAGAAGGCGGAGAGTCTCAAGTTGGAGGAGGCTCATGCCTGATCAGCGCATCCCCTCCCGGGTCGTCCGTTTCCATGAGAGCGGCGCGCCGGAGGTATTGTGGATCGAGGATGAGTCCCCCAAGGAGCCGGGCGCGGGCGAGCTGCTGCTGCGGGTCGAGGCGATCGGCCTCAACCGTGCGGAGGCCGCCTTCCGCGCCGGACAGTATCTGGAGCAGCCCGAGTTTCCCGCCCGCCTCGGCTACGAGGCGAGTGGCCGGGTGATGGCCGTCGGTGACGGCGTGAGCGGTTTTTCCGCCGGCGATGCGGTCTGTGTGCTGCCGGGCTTCGCGATGAGCCGATATGGGGTCTATGGCGATTGGGCGCTGGCTCCCGCCGAGGCCGTGATCCGGCGGCCGCAAGGGATGAGCGCCGTAACCGGTGCCGCCGTCTGGATGGCCTACCTGACCGCCTATGGCGCCATCGTCGATCTGGCGAACATCGGCGCCGGCGACGCGGTGGTGATCACTGCCGCCTCGTCGAGTGTCGGCATCGCCGCGATCCAGCTCTGCAAACTGCTCGGTGCGGTACCGATCGCACTGACGCGGGATGCCGGCAAGGTGGAGGCACTGCGCCGGCAGGGCGCCGATCACGTCATCGTGGGCACGGCAGAGACGGCGGTGGACGACGTAGCCAAGGCCACCAACGCGCGCGGCGCGCGTCTGGTCTTCGATCCGGTGGCCGGGCCCGGGGTCAACGCCCTGGCGGAGATGCTGGCACCCGGCGGTCAGCTGGTGCTCTACGGCAACCTCAGCGGCAAGGCCGCCGAGACCCCCTTTCCCTTTTTTGCCGCCGTCGGTAAGGGCTTGGCGCTGCGCGGCTACCTGGTCTTCGAGCTGATCCGGCAGCGGGAGCGGCTCGACAAGGCGGTGGCGTTCATCAGCGAGGGCCTGGCGCAGAAGCGGCTCGATCCGGTGATCGCCAGGACCTTCCGGCTCGACGAGATCGTCGAGGCCCACCGCTATCTGGAATCGAATCAGCAGATCGGCAAGATTCTGGTGACGACCGATGCCGAGCAGCAGGGTTGAGTCCGGTGTTGTCCGTATGACCGCACGGCATACCGAAGGCGGCCGCTCCACTCGGCGGATGATGAGATACCTGGAACCGTGCCGATGAGCAACGACACGCCACATGCAGAGCGACCTGCCGATCGGGTGCTGCAGGGCGGCCGTATCTACACGCTCGACCAGCGGCGGCCCTGGGCCGAGGCGGTGGCGATTCGCGGCGGCGTCTATGCGGCGGTCGGCTCGCAGCGCGAGATCGAGGCCTGGATCGGCGCCGACACCCAGGTGGTCGATCTGCAGGGCGCCATGGCCATGCCGGGGATCAACGATGCCCACCAGCACCCCCTGGACGGCGGCTATGAGAGCCTGTTCGGCTGCAACTTCAGTCCGGCTTTGGATTTTGACGCCATGCTCGATGCCATCCGTGCCCACGCAGGCCGCTGCGCGCCGGGTGACTGGATCGTCGGCGGCGCCTGGGGCAGCCAGCATGTGGAGCGCCTGGCGGGCAGCGAGGCGCGGCGCGCGCTGGACCAGGCCAGCGGCGGCCACCCGGTCTATCTGCGCGACGACAGCTATCACAACCGCTGGATCAATTCGGCTGCCCTGAGGCTGGCCGGGATCGGGCGGGAGACCCCCAGCCCCGCCGGCAGCGAGATCGTCAAGGACCCGGCCAGCGGCGAGCCCAGCGGCCTGCTGAAGGAGTTCCCCGCCTTCGGCGCCATCGAGAAGCTGATCCCGCCGCGAACCCCCGAACGCATGGCGCAGGCGGCCGCGGCCAGCCTGCGCCTCAACAACGAACTGGGCATCACCGCGATCCACGAAGCCTACAGCGGCGAGGCCTATCTCGATGCCTGGACCGCTCTCGACCAGGCGCAGGGCCTGAGCGCCTGGCTGGTCGGCTCGCTGCCGATCGTACCGGCGGAGGTTTCGGGCATCCGCAACGGCGAGGAGTTGCTGGCGATGCACCAGCGCTACCGCAGCGCCCATGTGCGGCCCGACTTCGCCAAGCTGTTCCTCGACGGGGTGCCTCCGGCGCGCACCTCCCTGTTTCTCGAACCCTATCTCGAGGATGCCGAGCATGGCGCCGACTACCGGGGCCCGCTCAACCACCCGCTGGAGCAGCTCAGCGGGATGCTGGCGGAGGTCGACCGGCTCGGTTTTCCGATCAAGCTCCACGCCACCGGCGACGGTTCGGTGCGGCTGGCCCTCGACGCCATCGCCGCGGTGCGCCAGCGCAACGGCGCCGACGGGCCCCGCCATCTGATCGCCCACGCCAGCTTCATCGATCCGGTGGACCTGCCGCGATTCAAGGCCCTCAACGTGGTTGCGGACCAGTCCCCCATGTTCTGGTTTCCCACCGGGGCCTGGTACGCCATCGCCGCCGCCATCGGCAAGGAACGGGCCGAGCGTTTCTGGCCCGTGCGCGACCTGCTGGCCAGCGGCGCGCTGCTGGCGGGCGGTTCCGACTGGCCGGCCGGACAGGAGTCGCCCAACCCCTGGGTCGGCATCGAGGGCCTAGTGACCCGGCGCAATCCGCTGGGCGAGGTGCCCGGCGCGCTCTGGCCGGAACAGGCCATCGACCTGGCCACCGCGCTGCGCCTCTATACCCGCGACAGCGCCGACGCCATGGGCCTGGGCGAGACCACCGGTTCCATCGAGCCGGGCAAATCGGCCGACCTGATCGTGCTCGACCGTGCGCTGTTCGAGATCCCGATCGAGCAGGTGCACGCGACCCGGGTGGAGCAAACCTATTTTCAGGGGAGGCTGGTCTACCGCCGTTCCTGACAATCCATCCGCATGCCTCGATCGAGCCGGCCCCTCTGCGGCCCGGCGACAGACGGCCGGCCGATCCGAGATGCGGGTTTAGAAGACCTATACATCGCTAACACAAAACTGATACCAGGATATGACCATGAGCAAGGCCCAATCCATTCAAATCCCATCCATCCAACGCCTGCTGCGCCCGCGCTCGGTGGCGATCGCCGGTGCCTCGGCCAACCCGGGCGCCCTCGGCGCCAGCGTGCTCGCCAATCTGGAGCGCGCCGATTACAGCGGCGAAATCCACCTGATCAATCCCAAGCGCGACGAGATCAACGGCCGCCCCTGCCTGAAATCGATCGACGAGCTGCCCGAGGGGGTGGATTGTGTCGTGCTGGCGATTCCCCGGGTGGCGGTGCTCGATTCGGTGAAGTCCTGCGCGCGGCGCGGCGTCGGCGGCGTGGTGATCTTCTCCGCCGGCTTTGCCGAGGGGGGCGAGGAGGGCCTCGCCGAGCAGCAGGAGATCGCCCGCGTCGCCCATGCGCACGGCATGGTGGTAGAAGGCCCCAACTGCCTTGGCCTGGTCAACTATGTGGATGGCATCGCCCTGACCTTCGTGCAGACCCCGCCGCGCCCGTTGGAGGGAGGCCCCGGCATCGCCGTGGTCTCCCAGAGCGGCGCCATGGCGGCGGTGCTGGGGACTTCCCTGTCGGCCCGGGATCTCAATGTCTCCTTCTCGGTCTCCACCGGCAACGAGGCGGCCAGCGGGGTCGAGGACTATGTGGAGTACATGCTCGACGATCCCAACTCCAAGGCCATCACCATGATCGTGGAGCAGTTCCGCAAGCCGGCCCGCTTTCTGGCCCTGGCCCGACGCGCACGCAAACTGGGCAAGCGGATCGTGCTGCTCCACCCCGGCCGCAGCAGCGCGGCGCGGGCCTCCGCCGCCACCCACACCGGGGCCATGGCCGGCGACTACCAGGTGATGCGCTCCCTGGTCGCCCGGACAGGGGTGATCATCGTCGATACCCTGGAGGAACTGCTCGACGTCTCCGAGATCATCGGCCGTTGCGACAACCTGCCGACGGCGGGCTGCGCGGTACTGACCGAGTCGGGCGCCTTCAAGGCGCTGACCCTGGATCTCTGCGAGGATGTGGGCCTGGCTCTCTCGTCCCTCAGCGAGACCGCCCATGCCGGGCTGGTGGATGCGCTGCCCGATTTCATTCCGCCGAGCAATCCCCTCGACCTGACCGCCCAGGCCCTGGTCGATCCCGACCTCTATCGCCGCACCATCAATGTGCTGCTGCAGGAGGCCGATTTCGGCAGCATCGTGCTCGGCATCATCCTGACCGACAAGGCGACCGCTGATCTGAAGCTGCCCCATATCATCGAGGCCGTCAAGGCGCTCAATCCCGACAAGCCGGTGATCTTCGCCGGTCTCGACGAGGGAGCGGAAATTCCGCAGCACTATGTGCAGCAGCTGCGCGAACTGGGTGTACCCTTCTTCGCCTCGGCGGAGCGGGTCTTCCGCGCCCTCTCTCTGCTCTCGGCACCGCAGCCGATGGATCCGGGTCCCTGCGAACCGGGCGAGGTGCCGCCGGTGCTGGCCCAGGCCAGTGGCGTGGTGCCGGAGTACCGCAGCAAGGAGATCCTGGCCGCCTTCGGCGTCTCTCTGCCCAAGGGGCGCTTTGCCACCAACGTCGACGAGGCGGTCGCCGCGGCGGAGGAGATCGGTTATCCCGTGGTGCTCAAGGCCCAGTCAGCGGAGCTCTCACACAAGAGCGACGCCGGCGGTGTGGTGCTCGGGCTGGATACTCCCGAGGCCCTGCGCGCTGGCTGGGCGCGGCTCTACGAGAATGTGGCCAATGCCCGTCCGGGACTGCAGTTGGACGGCGTATTGATCGAAGGCATGGGCGGCAGGGGTGTGGAACTGATCGTCGGCGCCCGCAACGACCGCGACTGGGGGCCGGTGCTGCTGGTGGGCTTTGGCGGCGTCATGGCCGAGCTGTTCCACGACGCCCGTCTGATCCCCGCCAACCTGCCGCCGGAGGAGATCGCGCTCGAGCTCGACAAACTCAAGAGCGCCGCCTTGCTGCGGGGATTCCGCGGCGCTCCGGCGGTGGATGTGGCCGCCGCCGCGCAGATCGTCTCCCAGGTGGGCAGGCTGATCCAGTCCGATCCCAGGATTCGCGAGATCGACGTCAACCCGGTGGTGGTCTATCCCGAGGGTGAGGGGGCGGTTGCACTGGACGGGTTGATCTACATCGATGGATGACACCGCGGATGATCGTTGCCGAGGTATTGGCCCGAGTTATCGGTGCGGCAAGCCGCACCCTACGCCCCGAAGGAAGTGCCCTTGGGGTGCGCCTCGTATGATCGGTAGGGTGCGGCTTGCCGCACCGCTGCCCGAGATCCATCGGGGCACTTCCACATAACGAGAGAATTCACTCGGTCCCTGCCTGCGGGTGGTCACAACATGACCGAGTGGAGAGGATAGGAGAGAGCATGAAAGAGTACCAACTGTTCATCGACAACGAATACACCTCTTCGGCGTCCGGGGAGTACAGCGACGATATCAATCCGGCCACCGGCGAGGTCTACGCACGGATCCAGAACGCGGGCAAGGAGGACGTGGAACGCGTCCTCGCCTCCTCGGCCAAAGCCTTTCAAACCTGGAAAGACCTCAACCCCAGCGCGCGCGAAAAGCTGCTGCTGAACGTTGCGGACTTGATGGAAGAGCGCAGCCAGGAACTGGCCGACGTGCTGATCGACGAGGCCGGATCGACCCTCTTGAAAGCGGGATACGAAACGCATCACACCCCGGTGTTCCTGCGCTCGATGGCGGGTGAGTGCCGCCGCGTGAAGGGCGAGACCTATCTGTCGGACTATCCCGGGGTCAAGTCTTACTGCATCCGCCGGCCTTTGGGGACAGTGCTCTCGATCGCGCCTTTCAACTTCCCCCTGCTGCTGGGTATTCGCAAGATCGGCTTCGCCCTGGCGGCGGGCAATACGGTGATTCTCAAACCGTCGGAGATGACGCCGGTGATTGGCCTGAAGCTGGGCGAACTGTTTCGCGACGCGGGTTTCCCCCCCGGCGTGCTCAACGTGGTGCCGGCGCTCGGCGCCGAACTGGGCGACGGTCTGATCACCGACAAGCGGGTGCGCTTCGTGACCTTTACCGGAAGCAGTCATGTGGGCTGGCAGGTGGGGGCGAAAGCGGCGGCCCACGGCAAGCGCTTCGCGCTGGAGCTGGGCGGCAAGAATCCCATCATCGTACTCAACGATGCCGATGTGGATTATGCGGTGGATACGGCCGCCTTCAGCAACTTCATGCACCAGGGACAGATCTGCATGACCGGTTCGCGGGTGATTGTCGAGGCGGGTATCTACGATCAGTTCTGCGAAAAACTGGCGGCGAAAGTCGGTGGTTTGAAATACGGTTCCGATCCGCGCGAGCCCGGCCTCATCGTCGGGCCGCTGATTCGCGCCACCCAGGGGCCCTTCATCCAGGAGCAGGTTAAGCAGGCGGTCGCCCAGGGCGCCCGGCTGCTGACCGGCGGTGACTACAAGGAGAATGTGTTCGAACCCACCGTGGTGGCCGATATCACCCCGGCCATGAGTATCTTCAAGACCGAATGTTTCGGTCCGGTGGCGTCGGTGATCAAAGCCGACGACTATCTGCACGCCCTGGCACTGGCGAACGATTCGGATTACGGACTCTCTTCGGCGGTCATCACCAACGACCTGCAGAAGGCCATGGCGCTTTCCGAAGGACTCGAAGCCGGTGCGGTGCATATCAACGGCCCGAGTGTGCGTGACGAACCGGTGATCCCATTCGGTGGCGTGAAGGACAGCGGTTTCGGCCGCGAGGGCGGCCACTTCTCCATCGACGAGATGACCGAGCTGAAGTGGATCACCATTCAAACCGGGCAGAACAAATATCCCTTCTAGCCATGCCGGTGTTAATTGTGATGTTTAATCCACTGGACAAGACATCTGTGATGTAAAAACCTACCATGAGTATCTGTAAGACGTTATGGAAAAATCTGACCTTTTCCGACTCTATCTGATCGTTCTCTGGATCAGCTTCTCGGGCTCGGCACTGGCCTATACGGCTCCCGAAGCGGATCCGAACTTGCCGGCATCGACGGTGCCGCCGGCGGTACAGCAATTGCGGCGCGACATGCTCGACCCGGGAATCAACGTACTGACCTTTCGCAGCATGGACAGGATCTTTACCACGCGCACCGTGGCGCGATCCGGGCCTGTGTGGGAGTTGCCTCGCGCCGATCACGCGCTGAACCTCAGCTATCAGTATCAGGGGAAAAGCTATACCTCGAGCGAGTTTCTGGAGCGTACCTACACCAATGCGCTGCTGGTGATGAAGGATGGCCGCATCGTGTCGGAGATCTATCGGAACAACACCGATGAGAAGACCCGGTTCATAGCCTTCTCGATGACCAAGTCGATCACTTCGCTGTTGATCGGTTGTGCCTTGGAAGAGGGGCGTATCGAGTCCGTCGACGATCCGATCACCCGCTATCTTCCGGAGTTGAAGGGCAGTGGCTATGAGGGCGTAACCATCAAACAGATTCTGCAGATGCGCTCCGGGGTCGACTACGAAGAGCGTTACGATTTTGCCAATCCGGGAATCGCGGCGCGAAATCACGAGAACGCTTTGGTGAAAAACGTGGTGCGCTTTGCCGATGCGGCGCGAAAGATCAAGCGCAAGAACGCACCCGGCGAAGTGTTCGAATACAAGACCCTGGATACGGCAGTGCTCGGCTGGCTGTTGGAGCGGGTCAGTGGCGGAAGCAGCGTGGCGGCCTACACGGCGCAGCGGTTGTGGGAACCCCTGGGTGCGGAAGCCGATGGCTTCTATCTGATGGACGGACCGCCGGGGTTGGGGCGTGAGTTCAGCGGTGCCGGTTTCAATGCGACATTGCGCGATTTTGCGCGCATCGGACTCATGCTGCTCAATAAAGGGGTGGCCAATGGTCGTCGTGTCGTCTCGGCCGACTGGATAGATGAATCGACCACGCCTTCAACCCGATTGGGGGATGGATTTCTCGCCGGCTATGGGTATCAGTGGTGGATGGCTCCGGGGTCACAGGCGTTCTATGCTCTGGGGCTGCAAGGCCAGTTCATCTATGTGGATCCTGAAACCCGAACGGTTATCGTCAAACTCAGTTACGATCCCCCCGGCGACAGGAGCGCCGATGCGGAATCGGTAGCGTTCTTTTCTGCCGTATCGGCATGGCAGCCGGACTGATCAATGTCGAGTGAGCTGTGGCTGTGCGGGATCTCTTCAGCTGGCGGACGATGCGTGTCCGCTCCCGCCAGATCGTTGTTGACCGGTACTCAAAGGTATCGACTCTACTCAGACTGAGTGCCGCTCGACCGTTTTACCGGCATGCCGGGTGATCGATTTCGGAATTCTATCCCGCTGTTCTGCGTTGTGAACGCCAGTATGTGGCGGAGGTATGGTCTCCTGGATTATCCGACTTGCAACAAGTGTCTGGCGGATTTTTTCAGCAGTCGCATAAAAACAGACTTGTGTTTATGTTGGGTGCCAGTCGCAACGGGTTGTGAGTCCGAAGGGGCGAAGTGTTAACAGACTCCAAGCGAGAAAATCGTGAGCGACCACTACTGGAGCAGCCGCAAGCGGTGGCGAAAGCGCTGGTGGAATTCGTTCAAAGCCGGTAGCGGGGCGGGGAGTTGTCCGGTTCCGGGAAGATTTCCGGGGCGCCTTGCAAAGAGCATAGAGGGGAGCCGTTATCTGGAAGAGGTATCGTTGTTCGATCCATTGCCCTGATATAGAAGGGCCGCTCTCACAGAGACTCACTGCAACTGAACGCCACCCACTGCGAATCGTCGCTCAATGGGCTATTCATGGAGAGGCCATTCGCCTGTATTTGCGGTGATCGGCCTCTATTCGCGGTTTCAGTAAGTGCCGATCAGGTCAGCTCCCGCGCTACTCGATCTCCGCAAAGCGCTTGGCGGTCTCTCTCAGCAGTTCGATGAATCGAACCTGTGTCGCCGTCGGACGCCAATTGCGGCGGGTCGTGAGACCGATGGGGCGCCGGGTGCTGCTCATGTCGTAGGGCAGGGTGGTGACCAGGCCTTGATCCTGTTCGCGCCGGATCTGTTGACGCGAGATCAGGGTCAGGCGGTCGCTCTCCAGCAGCAGGCTGATGATGAGTACGATGGAGCTCGATTCGACCAGCCCCCCGGAAGTCGTCATGCCATTCATCAGGAGTTCGAAGCTGTCCCGGGTCGGCGTACCGTGCGGGGGCACCGCCCAGGGATAGGCGGCGAGGTCGTTCAACGTGATCCGCTTGGCTGCCGTCAATGGGTGGCCGCTGCGGGCGACGATGGCCAGGGGATCGTGGAAAAGGGTCTCCTGTTCCACGTCCTCCACCGGCAGCGGGTCGCGCAGAGCGCCGATCAGCAGATCCATCTCGCCGTGGCGAAGACCGTGCAGCAGCTCCGCATAGGGCGCCGCCACCACACTCACCCGGACCTCCGGCAACTCGGCGGCAAGGGCGTTGATCGCTGCCGGCAGTATGCCGTGGCGGGCCAAAGGCATGCTGCCGACGACGATGATGCCGTTGTCGACACCCTTGAGGGCGGAGATCTCGGCATAGCCCTGTGCCAGCTCGGCAAAGGCGAGCTTGACGTGCTGTACCAGGATTCGCGCGGCTCGGGTCAGTTCGATGCCCTGGCTGGTTTTTTCGAACAGACGGATCTCGAACAGTGACTCGAGGTCGCGGGAGGATCTGTGCAGTGCCGGTTGCGAGGTGCCTACTATTTTGGCTGCAAGGCTGAAATTTCTTGCCTTGGCGACCGCGATCAGCGAGTTCAGCTGGGTGGCGGTGAGCATCTGTTCGACAGCGGCGTGACGGCGCCCGCCCGCTTCGGCGCCGATCTTCAGCGCCTCCTGGCAGCCTTGCTGGATGAGCTCGAGTGCGCGGCGCGCCCGTTGTGCAAAGAGATGTCCGGCCTCGGTCGGATGCATGCCGTCGCTGAGACGCTCGAACAGCTGGGTGTCCAGCTGCCTTTCCAGTTTTGCCACGGCCTGGGTGATGGCCGGCTGAGAGAGGAATACCTGTTCCGCCGCTTGCGTGATGCTACGGTGTTCCGCGACCTCGCAGAAGGCGCGCAAGTGACGCAAATTCGGCAGTGTGGATTCCATAATCCGGCTTCTGGGATGCTGATCGGTCTCCTATATCAAATTCTTATAGCCCACTTGTCAAATTGGAATGCAAAAAAAACCTTCGAACGGAGATACTGAATCGACATCTTGGTCGGCTAGCCCAGCGCATCGACCGCTCCGGTAGTTTGGTAAAAAGGCCTGTAAAAGGAATGGGAAAGTCATGCGTAAACCGCGCCTCAGACATTTGATCGCCAAGGCATGGAGCGGTCTGATCTCCAAGGAGTCGGCTCATGTCTGAAGGTGTGCGCTGCATGTGGATGCGGGGCGGCACCTCGAAAGGCGGCTACTTTCTGGCGGATGATCTGCCAGGGGATGCGGCTGCGCGTGATCGCTTTCTGCTCGGGGTCATGGGATCGCCGGACAAGCGCCAGATCGATGGTATGGGAGGCGCCGATCCGCTGACTTCCAAGGTGGCGGTCGTGCGTCGTTCCGAACGATCCGGTATCGATGTGGACTACCTGTTTCTACAGGTCTTCGTCGATCAAGCCATCGTTACCGATGCTCAGAACTGCGGCAATATCCTGGCGGGCGTCGGCCCCTTCGCCATTGAACGGGGACTGGTGCAGGCGCAGGAGGGTGAGACCCGGGTCACCATCTACATGGAGAACACCGGTCAGGTCGCGGTGGAGCGTGTGCGCACGCCAGGCGGCAAGGTCAGCTACGCGGGTGACGCCAGCATCGACGGCGTGCCGGGTACGGCGAGCCCCATCCCCGTGCTCTTCAAGGATACCGCCGGATCCAGCTGCGGTGCGCTGCTACCCACGGGGAAGCGTCTCGATCTCATCGACGGGATCGAGGTCACCTGTATCGACAACGGCATGCCGGTGGTGATCATGCGGGCGGAAGATCTGGGCATCAGCGGCACTGAAAGTCGCGACGAGCTCGACGCCAACCAGGCGCTGAAGCGGAAACTCGAATCGATCCGTCTGCAGGCGGGGCCGATGATGAATCTCGGCGACGTCACTGCCAAGACGGTGCCGAAGATGACCCTGGTGAGTGCGCCACGGGCGGGCGGCGTCATCTCCACGCGCACCTTCATCCCGCACCGCTGTCACGCCTCCATCGGCGTCCTCGGCGCGGTCAGCGTCGCCACCGCCTGCGCCCTGCCGGGATCTTCCGCGTCGCACCTCGCATGCTTGCCCGAGGGGCGATCAAAGCGCATGCCCATCGAGCATCCCATTGGAGCCTCCAATATCCTGGTCGAGCTGGATGATAACGACGAGGTGGAGAGTGCCTCCGTGCTGTTGACGGCACGCAAACTTTTTGACGGCCTGGTGTTTGCCGTCGCCTGATTTCTTATCCTCCATCCTCGAACCAGGCAAAGCCTGCCGAGGGGAGGGCCAATGGTAACAGTGATCATCGGCCCGGTTAGCGAATGATTGCGGAATAGCGGCAATACTGGTTTTCGCTTCCTGATCGGGCTATCGCGTCTGCCTGCCGGATCGCCGCACGCTCCCTTGAATTTCATAGCCACGTCTTCGCTAGACGTTCTCCAATAATATCAACGATATTGATATCATAAAGGATACATTTTACACCATGGCGAATTGGCTGGCGCCTTTTACGTCGATCTCACACAGAGCAATTTTCAACACATTGATGTCGCAGCGATATCAATCACCACCAAGGGGAGAGCGTTGGAAACGAGTCATCGGAATCAGGCGAATACCACGACGGCGGTCGCCGCGCTCTCTGCTGCCGACGATCAACGTTCGGCGGAGGATGTGGCGGCCCTCGACGGTGCGCAGGCCGCTGCCGCACGTCGCAGTGGCGCCAAGCGCGAAGGGTCGGTCGAGCGTCTCATATTCGGACCCTGCCCCGACCTGGAGGGCTGAAGATCGGCGCCTCGCAGAAAACCGCCGCGG
Source organism: Sedimenticolaceae bacterium (assembly GCA_050305975.1). Classification (GTDB taxonomy): domain Bacteria; phylum Pseudomonadota; class Gammaproteobacteria; order Chromatiales; family Chromatiaceae; genus Thiodiazotropha. The sequence goes on from JBNLGI010000027.1 coordinate 31,169, forward strand.
CCAAGCGCGATCGCGTACTGGAGCAGGCGCTGGAGAGTCTGGGGCGCGGTGAACTCGCCGCCATCGGCGACGACCTGGAAACAGACCGCTGCAGCCTGTTGCAGGGGATCGAGCCGCAGCCTTTCGCTCATCCCTGGAATGAGCAGCGCCAAGGATTGCTAGACCTGTAGCCCGGATTCCGCGTCGCTCCATCCAGGCTACAGATCTGCAGGTCGCTCACGGTGAAACGTCTCACGATTCACCCATCCCCCTGATTCATCGAAATCGCTCATGAATGCAATGAGGCGAGCGCTGTTTATCTCGCCCGTCTGGCTTCCAATAATGGCTCGTATGCGGGGGCGGGTACCGGCAAGGGCCCGACCTTGACGCAGAATGCCACCATGAGGAGACATGCCAGTGAAACCACCAAAGCATGAAATTCCGGGTACCACCATCTTCGATGGCTCGGTCGCCCGCACGGGTTACGCCCTGAATAAGATGTGCTACTCCTTCAACGATGAGGCCAATCGCCAGGAGTTCCTGAAAGACGAGGATGCCTACTGCGCCAAATATGGGCTGAATGAACAACAGCGCCAGGCCATCGCCAACAAGAATGTGCTGGAACTGCTTGCCGCTGGTGGCAATGCCTACTATCTGGCCAAGTTCGGCGGCATTTTCGGACTCGATATGCAGGACATTGGGGCTCAGCAGACTGGCATGAGCAAAGAAGAATTCAAGGCGAAACTCGTCGCAGCCGGGAGATAAGACAATGGCCAAGATCGTAGGTGCAGTCACCACTTCTCATGTGCCGGCCATCGGCGGCGCCATCCACAAGGGTCTGCAGGAAGAACCCTATTGGAAACCCTTTTTCGACGGCTTTCCGCCCATCCGTGAATGGCTGGATAGAGTAAAGCCCGATGTGGCCATCGTCGTCTCCAACGACCACGGCCTCAACTTCTTTCTCGACAAGATGCCGACCTTCGCCATCGGAACCGCACCGGAGTATCAGAACGCCGACGAGGGCTGGGGTATTCCCGTGGTGCCGCCGTTCCAGGGCGATGAAGATCTCTCCTGGCATCTGGCCGAGTCGCTGATCGGCGAAGAGTTCGATATGGTGACCTGTCAGGAGATGAAGGTGGACCATGCCTTCACCCTGCCGCTGGCCTTGTTGTATCCCGACCAGAACTGGCCGGTGAAGACCGTTCCTATCAGTGTGAATACGGTGCTGTTTCCGACTCCGTCGGCCAAGCGCTGCTACAAGCTGGGTCAGGCCATCGGCCGCGCCGTGGAGGCCTACGAAGAGGATGTCAAGGTACTGCTCATCGGTACCGGCGGACTCTCCCACCAGTTGGAGGGCGAGCGTGCCGGCCATATCAACAAGCCGTTCGATCTCAAGTTCATGGAGAGCATGACCGCCGATCCGACCTGGGCAACCCAGTACTCCGACCGCGAACTGGTCGAGCATACCGGTACCCAGGGCATCGAACTGCTCAACTGGCTGGTCGTCCGCGGCGCCATGTCGGGAGAGGTGAGTGTGGCTCACTCCAACTACCATATCCCGATCTCCAATACCGCAGCCGCCACCATGCTGATGGAGCATCACGGCTGAGGCGTTCTAGCCATGCAGGGTGCGGCCAAGCCGCACCCTGCCCAGGATTCGAAGTGTAGGGTGGGGCCCTGCCCCACCAAACCCGGTTGCAATAAGGTCAGTAGCCGTATGCCCTTGTGATCAGGAATGCGCCACTGGGTTTTTACCCAAGCTTTTCGTGCTGCTCGCGGCGAAAGCGGGCGGGTGTCATGCCGGTGCGTTTCTTGAAAAAGCGGTTGAAGTAGGCGGGATCCTCGAAGCCCAGTTCGTAGGCCAGCCGTTGCACCGGTGCCGCAATGTAGACCAAGCGCCGTCGCGCCTCCAGCAACAGGCGTTGCTGGGCGATCTCGAATGCTGAGCGGCCCGTCAGCGTTTTGCTCACGCGGTTGAGCTTGGACGGGGTAACGTTCAGAGCCTTCGCATAGTCGGCAATACTCCAGTGGTCCAGATAGTGTCGCTCCACCAGGGCGCGAAAGCGGGTGAACAGCTGGGCGCGACCGCCGGGTGTCTGCTTGCTCATCTGCAGTGATGCCAGCTGCCGTTCGAGCAGCAGAAGGATGCTCTTCGCCAGCCATTCGGTCAGCGACCCGTGGCCTCGCCCGAGGGTCTGGAATTCCGCCAGCAGGTGGAGGAGAAGATCGTCGACGGTCTTTGCCGCACGGCTGTCGGCAGACAGATCGATGGTGCGGGGTTCCAGGAAGAGGGCGTCGAACAGGGCGCGTCCCCGTCGTGATGAGGCGTCAAGCACCATCGATTCCGAGATGGTCAGTACATAGCCGTGGGTGCCGGGTTCGAACTTGAAGGCGTGGATGGTGGTCGGTGGGATGACGATGGCCTGGGGTGGTGATACCGGCATGATCATATCGTCCAAGTGAACCTCGCCGCCACCGGTAAAGACGATCACCGTCTGCAGCAGTCCCCGATGGATATGAGAATCGATTTCCCAATCATAGAGCTGGGAGCGGGCGACAATGCTCTCAATATGGATAAATGCACTCTCTTCGCCTCCGCTCTCTTCTCCGTAGAGGGTATAGAGGGGTATGGCCTCGTGTTGATCTGAGGTGCCTGCGGGCGCTGTCATGAGTTGGATTCTTAGGGCTGCGATCGAGGATAAATGTAAAAATAGTACAATTTTTCATCTCAATCGTCCATTCAAGAGCGGGCCCTGCTGAGCCAGACTGACACTATATCAGGCTCCCTTATATCTGGCGCGACCCCGCAGGAGTCGGCCGGAACAACGATTCGAATCCGGGAGTCGCCCCACCAAATGGAGGACGCCATGACACAACTGCCACAAAGCAGCAGCCAAGATCCGTTTGATCTCTATTCACCGGAGTTCGACGCCAACCCCTATCCCGCCTACGCGGAACTGCTGGAGAACCATCCCTGCTACTGGAGCGAAATCGCCGGTAAATGGGTGCTGACGCGCTACGACGATGTGTTCGAGGCCCTGCACAACTGGCAGAGCTTCTCCTCGGCTCAAGGCAATCTGGTCGACGAGCTCCCCGGCCGGGCCGGCAATACGCTGGGCTCAATGGATCCGCCGCGCCATGATCAGGTGCGTGCGGTGGTCCACTCCGTCTTTGCCAAGCGCAATCTGGATCACATGGTCGAGCCGATCAGCGCGCTCACGAACATGGCTCTCGATGGTGTCGAGGGGCAGGAGGTGTTCGATTTCTCCAACGATGTCTCGGCGCGGGTCACGGTCGGTCTGCTGTGCGCGCTGATGGGGCTCCCCGACGGCGACAACGCCACCCTGCGCGACATGGCGCTGACCATGGCGCAGACCGATCCGGTCACCCGTCAGAAAGGTCCGCAGCACATCGCCGCGTTCGAGTGGGTCAAGGATTATGCGGAAAAGGCGATTCGCGAACGCGAGAAGAACCCCGGCGACGACATCATCAGCCAGATGCTGAACGCCGAGGTGGATGGCGCCAGGCTCACCTTCTCGGAGGTGCAGACCACCATGACCACCCTGATCATGGCCGGCGTGGAGTCCCTCTCCGGGTTCCTCTCCATGATGGCGCTGAATCTGGCGGATCATGCCGAAGCACGCCGCGAACTGGTGGCCAATCCGGCACTGATTCCCGCTGCCATTGAGGAGTCCCTGCGCTACAACACCACCGCCCAGCGCTTCCGCCGGGTGCTGCCGCAGGATCTTCAACTGCACGGTCAGCAGATGAAGGCGGGCGACTTCGTCATCCTCTGCTACGGCGCCGCCAACCGGGATCCGCGCAAGTATGAGAACCCCGATCTGTTCGATATTCATCGCAACCCCAAAGGCCACCTCGGCTTCGGCGGAGGTGTGCATCTCTGCCTGGGGGCGGCGATCGGACGTCTGGCATCCAAGGTGTTCTTCGAAGAGTTCCTCAAACGTGTACCCGAATTCACACGTAGCGACGAACCCATGAAATGGGTCTCCTCTTCGAATTTCCGCAGCCCGCTCGATTTGAAGCTCAAACGGGGCTGATTGGGTTCAAGCCGAATTTTTAACCGATAGGACATCGGAGGGGAAAGCCGCCGGGGCGTCTTTCCCCTCCGTCCACTACACAACGAAACGATTAACGACAGATTCAGGAGGCAACCATGGTGAAAGCTGTATACATCGACCACGAAGGCGAACGCGAAGAGCTGGATGTGCCTGAGGGCTGGACGCTGATGCAGGCGGCCATCAATAACGGCGTCGACGGTATCGAAGGGGAGTGCGGCGGCTCCTGCTGCTGCGCCACCTGCCATGTCTATGTGGACGAGGCCTATCTCGAAAAGCTCGAACCCATGAGCGATACCGAGAATGGTCTGTTGGACAACACGGTCTCGGAACGCAAAGCCAACAGCCGACTGGCCTGTCAGATCAGGGCCACCGAGGCGCTCGATGGCATCGTCATTCAGATGCCCGAAGCCCAGAGCTGAACGCCGTGGGCGATCCCATCGTTATCGTCGGTGCCGGTCAGGGTGGCCTGCAACTGGCGGAGAGCCTGCGCAAGGAAAAGTACGACGGCGATATCCTGCTCATCGGTGACGAGATCCATGCGCCCTATACCCGGCCGCCGCTTTCCAAAGCGCTGCTGTTGGGGGAGATGAGCGTCGAGCAGCTCACACTGCGTAACCCAGGCGCGTTGGAAAAGAAGCGCATAGCGCTGCTGACCGATACCCGTGTCGCCGCCATTGAGCGCGCGTCCCGCAAACTCCTGTTGGCTGACGGCAGGGAGCAATCCTATGCCAAACTGGCGCTGGCCACAGGCTCGCGCGCCCGCGTGTTGCCCATCGAAGGCGCCCATCTGTCAGGGGTGCACTGTCTGCGCACTCTGGACCATGTTCTGGCCATTCAGAGTGAACTGGAGTCGGCACGGCGGGTTACGGTCATCGGTGGTGGATTCATCGGCCTGGAAATGGCGGCCGTGGCCCGCAAGCTGGGCAAAAGCGTCGTCGTTCTGGAAGCCGCGGATCGCTTGATGGCAAGGGTTGTGTCTCATCCGGTATCGGATTATTTTCTCTCGCTGCATCGCCGGAAGGGAGTGGATGTGCGCCTGAACACACAGGCACGCGCCCTCTCTGAAAGCGGCGGGCATGTCTCCTCCGTGACCCTGCAGGATGGAGAGATCCTGGATACGGACCTGGTGGTGCTCGGTGTGGGCATCATCCCGAATACCGAATTGGCTGAGGCCGCTGGACTCGACTGCGACAGGGGCATAGTCGTGGATGCCTGCGGACGCACCTCTGATCCCGACATCGTCGCCTGCGGCGACTGTACCGCCACCCGTACCGATGAGGGACTGCGCCGGCTGGAGTCGGTGCAGAATGCGGTGGAACAGGCCAAGGCCGCCGCTGCCGCGCTCCTGGGCCAGGAGAGACCCTTCACGGCCGCTCCCTGGTTCTGGTCGGATCAATTCCATATCAAACTGCAGATGGTGGGGATCTCCGCGGGCTATGACCAGATGGTGGTCCGAGGCGATATGGCGGACGAAACCTTTTCGTTTTGCTACTTCAAGCAGGGAACGGTGATCGCCATCGACAGCTTCAACTCCCCATCGGATCACATGCTGGGACGCAGACTGATCGGTAATCCGCGGGTGCGCATCACGCCTGAACAGGCTGCCGACAAGAGCTTCGATCTCAACAGCGCTCTGAACTGATCAGGCCGGCGGGTCACCTCCGGGGTTGCGGGATTGGCGTAGGGTGCGGCAAGCCGCACCCTACGCGATCTCTTGCAGGGCTGGGGGCGATAGATTGGGTGGGACCCTGCCCCGCCAAGGCCGCTGCAATCAGATTTTATCCTGGGGGCGTAAGTAAACGTCTCTCAGGTCAGAACAGCGCTGCTTCGGTCGCCGCCAGGGCCTTTCATGCATCGGCGGTCCCAAAGTGGCAGCGGTACTGGGAAGGGGTGATTCCCAGCTGTTTGACAAACAGCCGACGCAGACGCTCCTCCTGCTGAAAACCGCAGAGGTAGGCCACCGATTTAATGGGTTGGCTGGTGGATGCGAGCAGTTCCCGCGCTTTTTCCAGGCGGACTTTCTCCAGGTATTTTCCGGGCGTCATGCCGGTCTGTTGATGAAAACTGCGTGAAAAATGGCGTGGGCTCATGGCCATGAACTCGGCCAGCGCATCGATCTGCAGTCCGGGACGGGAGAGGTTGTTGAGCAGCCAGTCGTGCAGTTTTTGAAACCGGTTGCCGGCGGCTCTGCGCAACTCGATAGGTGCGCTGAACTGTGATTGGTTGCCGGGGCGGCGAAAGTACAGGACGAGGTTGCGGGCGGTTTCGATGGCGACCTCCGCACCGTAGTCCCGCTCGATCAAAGCCAGCGCAAGATCGATGCCCGCGGTGACGCCCGCACTGCTGAAGACATTGCCGTCTTCGATATAGATGGCGTTTTCGCATACCCGGACGGACGGGTACTGTGCGGCCAGTTCATCGGCATAGCGCCAATGCGTGGTGCAGCGCTTGCCGTCCAACAGCCCCAGCTTCGCCAGCAGGAATGCGCCGGTACAGATGGAAACGATACGGCCGGCTCTCGGTATGCGGGAGCGGATGTATTTCAGACGCCGTGCATCGTTGCTGAATCGGTTTGGATTGGTGCCACCGGGGATCACCAGGTAATCCGTCGACTCGTTCTCCCCGCGTGGCCCCTCGACGTACACGGTCAGACCGGACTCCAGGGTGACCGCGCCGGACTTCTCGCTGGTGAAGTGCACCCTGTATCCTTCATTCGATCCCTTGGCTTGCAGGAGCCTGGTGGCCGCTGAGAATACTTCCAGCGGCCCGCTGATATCCAGGCTGTTGGCTTCGGGGAAGAGAAGAAACTCAACGCTTTTCATGCGACTCGGCTGCCGTCATACAGGATGAGTGTCAACAGGTCCTATGTTTCGGCAGTGTAAGGGGGCGCCGGACTGTAGTGCAAAATTTTCCTGACCTGTCTGGCGTGTGCCGGGGAGTGGATCTCGCCGATCAGCCACAAGGCCATGTCGATACCCGCGGAAACGCCTTGGGCGGTGACGATCTTTCCGTCGCGTACATAGCGCATCTCTTCCATGACGTTAACCGTTTCGTCCTTGCGCAGCTCTTCGATCAGCTGCCAATGGGTGGTCGCTTTCCTGTTTTTCAGCAGTCCGGCCCGCTGCAGTATCAGGGCGCCGGTGCAGACCGCCGTGGTGTAGCCGATCTGGCTCGACTGTTGCGCAATCCAGTCGATCGACCGCTGGCTCCGCAACGCTGCTTCCAGTTCGTTGGCGCCAGGCACCAGCAGCACATCCAGTGCCGGTGCATCCTCGAAGGTGAATTGCGGAATGACCTCCATGCCGTTGGCACAGATGATAGGTTCTGCGCTTTCGGCGATGGTGACGACATGGCCGCTGTTCAGCAGATAGTTCGATAGGGCGAACACTTCGTAGGGTCCGCAAAAATCGAGGGCGGCCACCCGTTGAAAAAGGTAGATGCCGTAGGTCTTGCTCATACATCGCTCCCAGGTTGGCTGTGGTGAGCACTACCCTAGGTGTCTGCCGTGACGACAGCAATGACAAGCAACCCGCAATTTCTGCCATCGGGTTCTCGGTGGCATGGTTATGGGAGGTGTGGGCGTACATGGAATCGGCCGGTCCCTCTGAGGCGTGGATGCCGTGTATTAGTTGTAAGTCATCTTGATTGCCCACGACGTTGCGCCAAAGCATCAGTAGTCAACAGCCGTTTTGGGTGTTGAGTTTAGCGTGTTGAGTCGAGGTGTCGCTGCGTTCGTGGGTTATTGGTTCCCCCTCTCCCTGGCCCTCTCCCGCAAGGGGAGAGGGAAAGCGTTTTTGAGGGCATCGAACGCTTCCCGTCAGGTCGTAGAGACAAGCCGTTTCGCTCCAACTCTTGATCTATGCGTCCCCTCTTCCCTTGCGGGAGAGGGCCAGGGAGAGGGGGATAAAACGTGTGAGCGAAGCGAGCCCCTTGCCCTGGATGTTCCAACTCCACATGGGATGCGCCAGGAGTGACATCAGATGGATATTTGTGTGATTCGAAGCCTGATCCGGATGGCGCTTACTCAAGGCACTGGCCTTAGTTTTGTTAGCTGTTTCGCCTGTGATTCGGTGCGGCAAGCCGCACCGAAATCCATGCGCCCTTTCACCAACGTAAGCGCCATCCAGGCCTTGAGCCCATTAATCGCCCGGTGCATTGTCCGGTATAAAGCAGTCTGGTATTCGCGTGTCCGCTATTTATCGTCGGGACCAAGTCTGAATCAGAACTCCTCGGTATCGATCTCGGCCTGGGTGGCTGCGTTGTAGCGCGTGCCCGTGACGCTGTCCCGATTGAACAGGCGCTCGAGCTCCGCCATCAGAACGGCGCTAAACTCTACGGTTGTCGCGTCCATATTCTCTTCCAGATGGCTGATCGAGGTGGTGCCGGGAATCGGCAGGATGTTGTCGTCCCGCGCCAGCAACCAGGCGAGGGCGAGTTGCGCCGGGCTGGCGTTAGCCTGTTCGGCGAGGCTTTGCAGTCTGTCGAGCAGCGGCAGGTTGCGGGTGAAATTGTCCGCATAGAAACGGGGCATGTTGCGGCGGATGTCTTTCTCCTCCAGGCCCGAGACGTCACGCATGGCACCGGTAAGAAAGCCGCGTCCCAGCGGGCTGAAGGCGACGAAGGCGGTGCCGAGTTCACGGCAGGCCTCCAGCACCGCGATCTCCGGGTTGCGGGTCCAGAGCGAGTACTCGGTCTGCAGGGCGCTGATCGGGTGTTCGGCGTGGGCGCGGCGCAGGGTGCTGGCGGAGACCTCCGACAGGCCGATGCTGATCACTTTTCCCGCTTCCACCAGACGGGAGAGGCCGCCGACGCTCTCCTCGATGGGCACCTGCCTGTCCCAGCGGTGCAGGTAGTAGAGGTCGATGTGGTCGGTGCGTAGTCTTTTCAGGGCCTCGTCGCAGGTGCGCAGGATAGTTTCGGGACGGCCGTCGATGACCCGTTTGCCGTCGATCCCGGTCATGCCACATTTGCTGGCGAGATAGAACTGGTTCCTGAGTGGCGAGAGTACCCGGCCGACCAACTCCTCGTTGGCGCCGAAGCCGTAGAGGGCGGCGGTGTCGAAGTGGGTCACGCCCAGATCTAGGGCGCGCAGCAGCAGTGACTCGGCCGCCTTCGCAGCGGGCGGGGTACCGTAGGCGTGGCTCAGGTTCATGCAGCCGAGGCCGATGGCGGAGACTTCGGTTTGACCGATGCGGCGGGTGTTCATGGTGTGAACTCCGGTAGTGGATAGTTTTGAGTTGTGAGTTGTGAGTTTTTAGTTGGGGTGTTCGCTGCGCTCACGGTTATTACTCCCCCTCTCCCTGGCCCTCTCCCGCAAGGGGAGAGGGGAAGTGCTTTTTTGAGTGCATCGAATGTTTCCTGCAAGGTCGTGGCATGGAGTCGTTTGTTCGCTCCGGCTCTTGATCTATGCGTCCCCTCTCCCCTTGCGGGAGAGGGCCAGGGAGAGGGGGAACCGATAACCCGTGAGCGCAGCGAACACCTCAACTCAACACTAATAACTCAAAACTCAAAACTCAAAACTTAAAACTTAAAAACTTAAGCATGTTCCAGCTGCTGTTCCAGCTCATGCAGCACCCGGTAGCAAGGCAGCACGCTGGCCACGCTGGAGTTCGGCTCCCGTCCCTCGCGGATGGCGGCGAAGAACTCGCGGTCCTGCAGTTCGATGCCGTTCATGGAGACAGCGACCTTCGAGACGTCGATCGGCTCTTCGCGGCCGTTGACCAGGTCATCATAGCGGGCGATGTAGGTGCCGTTGTCGCCGATGTAGCGGAAGAAGGTCCCCAGCGGGCCGTCGTTGTTGAACGACAGCGACAGGGTGCAGATGGCGCCGTTGGCCGCCTTCAGCTGGATGCTCATGTCCATGGCGATGCCCAGCTCCGGATGCCTGGGGCCTTGAATGGCGTTGGCCTGCACGATGGGGCTGCCGCACTGGTAGGCGAAGAGGTCCACCGTATGGGCGGCGTGGTGCCACAGCAGGTGGTCGGTCCAGCTGCGCGGCTCGCCGAGGGCGTTCATGTTAGTGCGGCGGAAGAAGTAGGTCTGCACGTCCATCTGCTGGATCTGGAACTCACCGGTGGTGATGCGGTTGTGAATCCATTGATGGCTCGGGTTGAAGCGGCGCGTATGGCCGCACATGGCCACCAGGCCGGTCTCCTGCTGCAGCGCCACCACCGCCTCGGCGTCGGCCAGGCTGTCGGCCAGGGGGATCTCCACCTGCACATGCTTGCCGGCCTGCAGGCACTGCATGGCCTGGGCCGCGTGCATCTGGGTCGGGGTGCAG
>JBNLGI010000028.1:0-30445 GCA_050305975.1 Sedimenticolaceae bacterium
TCAGAGTGACAAAGGGTGTACTGTACGTTGTTGCCACACCGATCGGCAATCTTGAGGATTTCTCCACAAGAGCGGTTGACACGCTGAGAAAGGTCGATCTCATCGCCGCGGAGGATACGCGGCACACCCGCCCCCTGCTGCGTCATTACGGCATAGACACACCCATGCAGTCGTTGCATGAACACAATGAGCGAGCCCAGCTGGAGAAGATGCTCTCGCTGCTGCATGAGGGAAAATCACTGGCGCTGGTGTCGGATGCGGGGACACCATTGATCAGCGATCCCGGTTTTCCGCTGGTGAGGGAGGTCGCGGCCGCCGGTTTCGGCGTGGTGCCGGTGCCGGGTCCCAGTGCCCTGACCTGCGCCCTTTCGGCCGCGGGGCTGCCCACCGACCGATTTCTGTTCGCCGGTTTTCCGCCCCGGGGCCAGTCCCAGCGTCGGCGCTGGTTCGACGATCTGGCGCAGGAGCCGGCCACGCTGGTCTTCTATGAGTCGGGTCACCGCATCCAGGCCTCGCTGGTGGATATGGCGGCCAGTTTCGGCAGCGAGCGCGAAGCGGTCATCGCCCGTGAGCTGACCAAGCTGCACGAGACCTTTCTCCGCGGCAGCCTGGCCCAGTTGATCGAACGGGTGTCGGAGGACGAGGATCAGCGCAAGGGCGAGTTTGTGGTCCTGCTGGCAGGGGCCGTGCCGAAGCCTGACTCCCGATCCCTGACGGTCTCTGTCGATGAATTGTTACCGTTGCTGCTGCAGGAGATGCCCCTCAAGCGGGTCGTCTCCCTGCTGTGCGAACTCACCGGGGCGAAAAAGAATCAGCTGTACGATCGGGCGCTCAAACTGAAGCAGGCCAAGATGTGACCTGATTCCGGGAAGCTCCGGCCACTCCTGTCCGATAATTTCCATACGTGGTTATTACGGAATTCCCTTTGATGATCAGGGTCTTGACGCTGACAGTCTGCTTGCTGTGTGCACTCCCCTCGTCACCTGTCAAGGCCGGTGACGGGTTGGAGTTCGTGCCCTTTGTCGGTTATCGCTTTGGCGGCAGTTTCGATGAGGAGATCAGTGGTCGTTCGCTGGACCTGGAGGATCACCGGAATTGGGGATTCGCCATCAGCAAACCGGCTTCATCCAAAACCCGTTACGAGCTACTTTACTCCCATCAGGAGACCCGCCTGAGCGACAGGACCGATCCTGCGGATGCCTTCGATCTCGATATCCACTATCTTCACCTGGGTGGCACAGTGGACGTCAACTACGAACACTTCGCGCCCTTTTTCAGTGGCGGAATCGGTTTGACGCATATGAGCCCTGGCCACAGTGGGTTCACGGACGAAACCCGTCTGTCGCTGAGCCTGGGTGGTGGCCTCAGATGGTATCCCACCGATCGGCTCGGTATCCGTCTCGAAATGCGCGGCTACGGTACATTGATGGATACCAGCGGCTCGCTCTTCTGCGACGGGGGCTGTCAGCTTGAATTGAGCAGCGATCTGTTTCCCCAATTCGAGACCAACCTCGGATTGATCTTCCGTTTCTGATATCCGGAAGTGCCGTCAGCACTGGTTTTGAAATGATGTAATGAATTCGATGGATCGTGCCGGAAGGTCAAGCGATCTTTCCGATGCTGCCGGCCTGTTCCAAACCGAAACTACCTCCTTTTGGGTACTTAAGTGCCCCCGTCTTCTGCCGACATAAATTCCGAAACCATAGTCGCCTATACATTGCACGAAACTGCTCCAGGTAAGGCGTTTTGATCACAGCAAAGTGACGTTCTGCACATAGGCTAGGCCCATAGCCATGCTGAAACAGCGGGTGATCAAAATGTCCCTCCTCTCGAATCTTCCCATCAAACTGCGTCTCACCATTCTCGTCGGCATCATGCTGCTGGTTGCTTTGTTTATCGGGCTCCTGGGTCTCGGTGGTATGCGCAACGCGGATCACGCCATCGACGAGATATATCATCAAGACATGACGCACATGCATGCCCTGTCCGTGGTGCTGGAAAGCGCCGAGGAGAGCCGCTCACAGATGCTGCTTTCGCTGCAACACGATCCCACGTCGCCTTTTGCCTCGATGCACAATCACGGCGTGACACTGCATCTCGGCACCGTCGAAGAGAACATCAAGACAATTGACGAGCATTGGGGTGAATTCACCGCTTCGCCCCTGGATGCGGAAGAGAAACGGTTGGCCGGTATCTTCGAACAGGAGCTGGCCAAGTTCGAGCGCGAGGCGGTCGACAAGATTGCCGAAGCGATCCATGCCGGACACTATCACGAGGCCAACCGGCTGGTCATAGAGGTCGTCAATCCCGCACTGGCGGAACTCAAGCGGAGCATCGAATCCCTGGTGGAGATTCAGGAGCAGGAGGCCGCGATGTTTTTCGACCAGACCGACGCCGCCTATCACGCCATGATCGCCTGGGTCATCATCGGCCTGGCAGTGGGTACAGCGATCAGTCTCGTGCTGGCCTATTTCATCATTATCGGGATTTCGCGCGGAGTCGGTCGTATCGAACAGACCGCAATACAGCTCTCCGAAGGGGACCTTGGGGTACGGGTGGACTATCAGAGTCAGGATGAGCTCGGTCGTATCGCCGATGCCTTCAACCGGATGGCCGATAAATTCCACGGTGCCATCAATGAGGTCAAGGATTCGGTGACCCAGCTGGCATCGGCGGCGGAAGAGACCTCGACGGTGACGGCCCAGACCACGGCGGGAGTCAATCAGCAGCTGACCGAGACCAGTCAGGTAGCCACGGCAATGAACGAGATGAGCGCGACGGTGCAGGAGGTGGCACGCAACGCGGTCGATGCGGCGGCAGCGGCTCAGGAGGCCGATCAGACCTTCGACGAAGGTAAACAGGTGATCGACCGGGTCATCCAAGCGATTGGCGATCTCTCGAGTGAAGTGGAAAAGGCGGCTAGCGTGATTCAGGAGCTGGAGCTGGAGAGCAAGAACATCGGTTCCGTGCTCGATGTGATCAAAAGCATTGCCGAGCAGACCAACCTGCTGGCCCTCAATGCGGCCATCGAGGCGGCGCGCGCCGGCGAACAGGGACGCGGTTTCGCGGTTGTGGCCGATGAGGTGCGAACCCTCGCCGGTCGCACCCAGGAGTCCACCCAGGAGATCGAGGAGATGATCAGCCGGCTCCAGAGCGGCACCAACAATGCGGTCAAGGTCATGGCGTCGGGTAAGGAGATGACCCAGGTCGGTGTGGAACAGGCCGCCGCCGCCGGCGAGGCGCTGCAGACCATCAATGCCGCAGTCGAGCGCATCTCCGGCATGAACACTCAGATCGCCAGTGCGGCCGAAGAGCAGAGCTCGGTCACCGAAGAGATCAATCGCAGTATCGTCAGCATCAACGAGGTGGCGGAACAGTCGGCGGCAGGCGCCGAACAGACCGCCGCGGCCAGCCACGACCTGGCCAGGCTGGCGGAGCAGCTCAAAGGGCTGGTCGAGCGGTTCAAGGTCTAGTCATTGTGCCAGGGGTCGGGGTCGACAGTGTCGACTCCGACACCGAATGGTGTTTGTCCGAGCGAATAAAACCGCAAACGAACGTCAATCTTCACGCATCTGAACGCAATAAGATCAGCATTGCTGAGCCATTCGCGACGCGGCAAGCCGCACCAGAGGGTGCTACGCCGAAGCCCCCTCCTGCCTCAATAGCAGGGTCTGGGTCGGATAGGCGAATTCGATGCCCTCGCGCTCGAAGGCCTCGTTGATCTGCAGATTGATGGCCTGCTGAATGTCCATATAGAGGTTGTAGTCGGGGCCGAGCACATAGTAGACGGTCTCGAAGATCAGGGCGTAATCGCCGTACTTGAAGAAGTGGGAGCGGTCGAAGCGGGTCTTGTCCTGCCCCTCGATGGCCGCGCGCATGATAGCGGGGATCTTCTTCAACTGTTCGCGGTTGGTGTCGTAGGTGACCCCGATATTGAAGGCGACCCGCCGTTCATACATGCGGCCGTAGTTACGCAGCCGGCTCTTCAACAGGTCGGAATTGGAAAACACCAACTGCTCGCCGGAGAGACTACGCACCCGGGTGGTCTTCATCCCCACGTGCTCCACGCTGCCCATATAGTCGTCGACAATGAGAAAGTCACCCACCACGAAGGGCTTGTCGATGAGGATCGAGAGCGAGGCGAAGAGATCACCCAGGATGTTCTGAACCGCCAGTGCCACGGCCACGCCGCCGACACCGAGACCGGCAATCAGGGCGGTCACGTTGTAGCCCAGGTTATCGAGGGCCAGCAGCACCAATGCCAGCCACAGCAGGCCCTTGCCGAACATGCCGATGGCATTGAGCGCCGTGACTCCGGCAGGGTCCTTCTTCATCTGTTTCCGGCGATAGATCTCGAGGGTGAATCGGAGCGCGGTGCCGGCCCAGATGCCGATTTGCACCAGCAGGGCGATGACCAGTGCCTTGTTGAGCATCAGGTCGATGCGATCGGGCAGCTCGGTGAACAGGGAGCCGGTGTAGAGGGAGAGGATCGCCAGCAGCCACCACTGGGTCTTCTTGATGATCTCGACGATAGCGTCGTCGATCGGTGTGCTGGTACTTTTCGCCACTCGCTCCAGGCGCCGCCCGGCCAGGCCGACGATCAGTTTCAGAATCAGAAAACAGACCACCACCACCGCGATGGCGAACAGCCACATCTCGATCGGCTTGCCGCTCAGATCCAGGTTCAGGGTCTGCTTGAAAAAAGTTTTCACGCCATCGTTCATGCCGGTGGACCTATCTGCTGCTGTCTAGGGGTGAGGAAGCTGCGGTCGGTTGCCCGATCGGCACCGCAGTCCGCCTTTTTCTATGTCAACCGGTTTGGGCCGGGTTTTCAAGCTTGACCCTGATGGATGGAGGGATGTTCCCCGGCACGGCCCGGGAACGAAAAAGCCCTCTCGCGGGGAGAGGGCTCTCAAGGGGCATTCCCAACGACGCTGTCAGCGGTTAGTGCGTGACCTCGATACGCTTGCTGTGTTTTTCAGCCGTCTTCGGAATGGTCACTTCGAGGACGCCGTCCTTGCCGGTGGCCTGAATGGCCTCGGCATCGGTGTTTTCCGGCAGTGTGAAGCGACGATAGAAGATGCCATGACTGCGTTCGATGCGCTTGAAGTTCTCCTTCTCTTCGGTCTCTTCAAACCTGCGCTCGCCACGGATCGTCAATACGCCGTTCTCCATGGTGACCTCGATATCCTCCGGTTTCACGCCGGGAATATCGGCCCGAATGACATACCTGTTGGCTTCATCCTTGATATCCACCGCGGGTACCCAGTCGCCTCCTACGACGCGAGAGGTATCGTCATCTCGTTGCAGGAGCGGGTGAAACACGCGGTCCATTTCTTGGCGCCAGTCGTCCATTGTGCGCCACGGATCGTAACGTGTGATGTTCATCGTATACCTCCATGAATAACACCCTTTCCTACTATAAATATGGTTCTTTGCTGCACGATTTTCAACTCTCCTGGAGGCGGGATTTCACTGTTTTCTGCGTGATAATATATTGATCTATAGATAAAACTTTTGGGTTTGGTCGCATCGGTAACCCGGGGATGGTGGGCGGAGAGACGACCGGGAGCGCGTTGCAGATCGTCAGGCAAGGAATGGAAGTGACTGTATTCTCGGTACTAAACTATCTGGCCAGCACGAGATTGGATTTGGGTACCGTGATGCACAGCAGACAGTAGCCTTCTCCCGGCTTGATTTTGGGCGCCTGGAGATAGGTGACTTCGCCTGCGATCACCCGTGTCTTGCAGGCACCGCACTCACCGGCCCGGCACAGGCAGTCCGCTTCGATCCCCTTGTCGTGAATGAAATCCAGCAGACAGGACGCATCCGGGTCCCAGAGGAACTGCGCGCTGCTCTCCGAGAAGCTGACGGTAAGATACTTGGGCGGACTGTTCACGGGCGTATCACGCCCGGCCTCACCCGGTTTGTCGAGCTGGGTCTCCCGCTCCTGGTGGGGAGCGGCATCGAACTTTACGGAGTCTCTGCTGTAGCCCGAGAGGATTCTGGCGCCGGCCAAAACCACCCCGAACCCCAGAATTGCGGTGATGATATAGAGATTTTCCCATCCCATGATGCGGCCCCTCCTGCGCGTCCGGCCAAGTGATCTCCCCCCGTATGCTTGCTCGGATTGCAGGGTCCGGGAGGTACGGCAACGACCCCGAGTATCCCGGATACAGCTTAAGTAACGGTGAAGAGTCTTGTGAAACGGGTCACGTTCCCGCGGTATTCGTGGGGTTTTTCCTGCGCTGACGCGGAGATCGGTCGGGAGCCGCCGATCCCTCCACCCCTGTATGGGGATGGACGCTGCCGTTTCCGCGATCGCCTGGGCCTCAGTTCCGATTTCACACGCCGGCGCTTTCGTCGGTCGTTGCGAGAGAAGCGGTTTAGTGGAGTGCGAGCGGTGTTGCAGAAGGCCATGGCCATCGACAGCGGGATCGGCAGAGACGCCTACTCGGGATGAGCCACCTCGGCGTCACAGACAGATCGATGAGTTAGGCAATGCGTGCAAGCGACAAGGGCTCTCGAATGTCGGTGCGATTCACGTTGCTGACAGTCCTTTCGTGGTAGCCGGCCGGATGAGGATAAAAATGATCATTTATCCCTATATTAAAGGTTTTGATATATCAACCGATATGAGACTCACGACATGACCCCTGCGGGGGGGAGGCACCCAGTGGAAAGATTCAGCATCAAGAATGCCTTTCTGGTATTCGCACTATTTTCGTTCCTGTTCGCGTCCATCATGGCCTATGCCGTGTACGACAGTTCGGCGGGCGGAATCGGTCAGGTTCTGACTGCGGTCGCGATCTTCGGCGGGCTTGAGGTCCTTCTCGCCCGCTTCATCGGTCGACATTTCGCGCGCCGGGCCGAAAGCCTCGTGCGTGCGCTCAACCATCTGGCCAAGGGGGACCTGACCCTGAAGCTCGCACTGACCGGCCGGGACGACTTCGCCTGGCTGGCCTACGAATACGATTGCGCCCGCAAGTCCCTGGTCGATCTGATCACCGACCTGGCACAGCATTCCGCTTCCGTATCGACCTACTCCAGCCAGCTGGCCGAAGACTCCACGGCGTTGTCACAGAGCACCAGGCGGCAGAGCGAGGCGGCCTCATCCATTGCGGCGGCGATCGAGGAGATGGCGGCGAGCGTCAGCCATGTGGCGGACAATGCCCGGCATGCCCGGGACCTCACCACCGAGACGGGCGAGGCTTCACAGGAGGGGACGGGTGTGATCGGCAGGGTGGTGCAGGAGGTGACCAACATCGCCGAGGCCGTGCAGGCATCCTCCAATGTGATCGAGGAACTCGGCAGCCAGTCGGAGCAGATTCGTTCCATCGTCAAGGTCATCAACGAGGTTGCGGAACAGACCAACCTGCTGGCGCTGAATGCGGCCATCGAGGCGGCGAGGGCGGGCGAGCAGGGACGCGGCTTTGCGGTTGTGGCCGACGAGGTGCGCAAGCTCGCCGAGCGCACCGCCAGCTCCAGCCAGGAGATCGGCTCCATGATCGAATCGATCAGTGTCGGCACCACGCAGGCCGTAGAGAGTATGCAACGCGGTGTGGACAAGGTGGAGAACGGCGTCAAGCTGGCACAGGAGGCCGGTACCCGCATCACCACCATCGATGAGAGCACCCAGCAGGTGGTGGTGACGGTGAGCGACATCACCACCGCCATCGAAGAGCAGCGCAACGCCACCAACGAGATCGCCCAGCATGTGGAGCAGATCGCGCAGATGGCGGAGAGCAACAGCCACTCCACCGGTCGCACCGGTGAGACCGCCCGGCAGCTCTCCTCGCTTTCCAGCGAACTGCAGTCGGCGGTGGCCAGATTCAGGCTTTGAAGGGAATCGGGTGGCTGCCTGATGGGCGTCGAGCGCGAAACGCAGGGTCAGTAACGAATGGTGCCTGGGTAGCGAACTGGTATTGGGTTAGCCAAAGGGTCACGGTGCGGCAAGCCGTACCCTACGGCGCGTTCATGGGTAGGGTGCGGCTTGCCGCACCGAAACATAGCTGAAGTAAGCAGCATTCGGTTAAGCAGATACTTTCAGGGCGTGTGGGTGAGCCTCTACCGTCAATGCCTATCAGTGACTCTGCCCTGCTCGGCACGCCCCTGAACGACTATTTTCGGCTTCTGCCTTTCGTACCGGTTTTCGTCCCTCTTTGTCTGCGCTGTCCGGCTCCGGCTGTCGACACCCTTCGCGCTCGATTCGGGCCGCTTCCCTCGGCCGCGTTGGACACGACCTTCCCCTTGCCGGGTTGCCAGGCCGGCACCAGATGACGCTTGCCGTTGCCGATCAGATCGCTGCGGCCCATGCGGGATAGCGCCTCCCGCAGCAGGGGCCAGTTCTCCGGATCGTGATAGCGCAGGAAGGCCTTGTGCAGACGGCGCTGCTTCAGTCCCCGCGCCACACTCACACGCTCGCCGTTGCGGGAGATCCGCTTCAACGGATTGCGACCGCTGTGGTACATCGCCGAGGCGATGGCGAGCGGTGTGGGCAGGAAGGCCTGCACCTGGTCGGGACGGAAGCCGTTGTGCTTCAGCCACAGGGCCAGGTTGAGCATGTCCCGGTCGCTGGTGCCGGGGTGGGCGGCAATGAAGTAGGGGATCAGGTACTGCTCCTTGCCCGCCTCGGCGGAGTATTTGTCGAACAGCTTCTTGAAGCGGTCGTAGCTGTCGATGCCCGGCTTCATCATCTTGCTCAGGGGCCCCGCCTCGGTGTGCTCCGGGGCGATCTTCAGATAGCCGCCCACGTGGTGGGTCACCAGTTCGCGGATGTACTCCGGCGAGCGCACCGCCAGGTCATAGCGCAGGCCCGAGGCGACGAAGACCCGCTTGATACCGGGTAGGGCGCGGGTGCGGCGATAGAGGCTGATCAGGGGCTTGTGGTCGGTGTTCAGATTGTTGCAAATATCGGGGTAGACGCAGGAGAGGCGGCGGCAGGACGACTCGATCTTTTTGTCCTTGCAGGCCAGACGGTACATGTTGGCGGTGGGACCGCCCAGGTCGGAAATGTTGCCGGTGAAGCCGGGCACCTGGTCGCGGATCGCCTCCACCTCTTTGACGATCGAGTCTTCAGAGCGGCTCTGAATGATGCGTCCCTCATGTTCGGTGATGGAGCAGAA
Organism: Sedimenticolaceae bacterium; assembly: GCA_050305975.1. Lineage (GTDB taxonomy): Bacteria > Pseudomonadota > Gammaproteobacteria > Chromatiales > Chromatiaceae > Thiodiazotropha. The sequence continues at coordinate 9,126 of JBNLGI010000028.1, forward strand.
GGTGCAGCCGCCGAAGCAGCCGCGCATGATGTTGACCGAGAAGCGGATCATCTCCCAGGCCGGGTTGCGCGCCTCGCCGTAGGCGGGATGGGGCTGGCGGGTGTAGGGCAGTTCGTAGACCCGGTCGAGCTCTTCGGTGGTGAGCGGGATCGGTGGCGGATTGAGCCAGACGTCCCGCCTGCCGTGGCGCTGCACCAGGGCGCGGGCGTTGCCCGGATTGGTCTCCAGATGGAAGACCCGGGAGGCGTGGGCGTAGAGCGCCTCGTCCGCCACCACCTGGTCGTAGGCGGGGAGTCGAACCACCGTGCGGGCGCGGTCGAGCTGACGCGGCCGCTGGTGGGGGGTGAAGCGCACCACCTTGGACGCGCACTCCGGCTCGGCCTGATAGGGGTCGGGGTGACGGGTCTTGGGACCCGGCTCGTCGAGATGGGTGGAGTCGATTTCGCTCCACCCCTCGGGCAACCCCTGGCGCATGAAGCCGGTGCCGCGCAGGTCGGTGATCTCGCCGATCGGCTCGCCGGCGGCCAGCCGGTGGGCCAGCGTAACTATGGCCCGCTCCGCGTTGCCGTAGATCAGCATATCGGCCTTGGAATCGGGCAGCACCGAGCGGCGCACCTTGTCCGACCAGTAGTCGTAGTGGGCGATGCGGCGCAGGCTCGCCTCGATGCCGCCGATGATCACCGGCACGCCCTTGTAAGCCTCGCGGGCGCGTTGGGCGTAGACGATCACCGAGCGGTCGGGCCGCCGGCCGGCCTCGCCGTTCGGGGTATAGGCGTCGTCGCTGCGGATGCGCCGGTCGGTGGTGTAGCGGTTGACCATGGAGTCCATGTTGCCGGCGGTGATGCCGAAGAAGAGGTTGGGCCGGCCCAGCTCACGGAAGGCCTCGGCGCTGCTCCAGTCGGGCTGGGCGATGATCCCCACCCTGAAACCCTGGGACTCCAGCAGCCGCCCGATCAGCGCCATGCCGAAACTCGGATGGTCCACATAGGCGTCGCCGGTGACGATGATGATGTCGCAGCTGTCCCAGCCGAGCCGCTCCATCTCGGCGCGGCTCATGGGCAGCACCGGCGCGATGCCGAAACGTTCCGCCCAATAGGGGCGGTGTGAGAAAAGGGGAGCAGGCTGAGACATGGGGGCGGATTATACCCTAGCTTCGGCGGCTATTCGCCGTAAGGAAGTGATACGAAAAGTGGTTGTATCCAACGCAAAGGACGCATTCGGTTTTCGCATGGCGCTGGAAGGGACAAAACCGTCGTGCGCAGATGAGTGGCAAATCAATCGCCGAAGCGGCGAAAATACAAAGCCCTCTGCGCTCATGGCTTTCCTTGCGGTCTTTGTGTCACGCCTGCGGGCGGACGGGACTGATCCAGGTCCTGTCTGATCAGCCCATCGATTGTGAGATAACCTTTACGGCTTATCCCGGTTGGCGAGCATGGCTGAGCTCCGTTTCATCGGTCAGGAGTTGAATCGCCCTCGGATTGAACCTTCGCACGCAGCATCTATGCTTAGTGTGAGGAAATTCCTGTTCAAATCCAACGGAAGGGCTCCAGGGAGGAGATCAAAATGAACAGACTATCGAACGGATTGGCAATCGCCGCACTCTGCGCAATGGCGGGAACGGCATCTGCGGGAGTGAACATCGTCTACCCGATCAGTGGAGGCACCTATCCCATTACCGACCCCGCGCCAGGTGCGTTGGGATCCGCCTATTTCACCTCCAGCTTCGGTGCAACCTGCAGCGGCGGAGCGCATACGGTCAAGTGGGGGGTCGACAAAACCCAGCTTGGCAGTGCCCGCTTCTATGACCAGCTCAGTGAACAACAGGTGTGGAAGCTGGAAGGCGGAAAGCATATCTTCTGGGTTGATGCAGGACGTTGCGGTGCCGAGAAAGTGCGATTCAAGATCGGCAATTGAGCCGCTCGGGTGAGGTATTCGGGGTAGGTGGGGTCAGAGTGGAATGGCGCTTACTATAAAGTCAGAACTCAATCGATAAATTGGATTCTGACCGGCAGCGTAATGCATAACACTCTTTATGCACCCGGAATCTCTGCCAGGTATATTCTGGCGCTATGATTTTAGACAATCCTCGTATTCCCCTGATTGCCACCTTCACCGACTTCGGTGTCACAGGCCCGTATCTGGGGCAGATGTCGGCGGTACTGGCGACACAGGCGCCACAGATACCCCTGGTCACGCTGATGGCGGACGCCCCGATTTTCGATCCGCTATCCGCGGGACGCCTGTTGTCCTTCCTGTGCAAGGATCTGCCGCCGCACACGCTCATTCTGGCCGTCGTCGACCCGGGGGTGGGTGGAAGCAGACGGCCCCTCATGATTAAGACGGACAGGCACCTGTTCGTCGGCCCCGACAATGGCCTCTTCCTCCCCGTAATCCGACACTTCGGCGAGTCTGAGATCGAGGTGATCGAGTGGCGCCCGCATCGACTCTCCGACACTTTTCACGGGCGGGATCTGTTCGCCCCCGTCGCCGCCAGACTGGCGACCGGGAAGGCCGTCGAGGGACGCCCCATCCTGCCTCAGGAGATGATCGGATACGGGCTGCCGATGCAAGACAACCGGATCATCTACATCGACCGCTACGGTAACGCGATGACCGCCATTGATGCCGCGGAGATCGGGAGAGACGCGGTACTCTCCGTCAACGGTTCCACCTTGCAGTTTGCCAGGACCTTCTCGGAGGTTCCCGAAGGCCAGCCGTTTTGGTACGGCAACTCCATGGGCATGGTCGAGATCGCGGTCAACTGCGGAAGCGCCGCCAGCCTGCTCAGTCTCGAGTTGGGTATGCCGGTCAGTCTATAGGTCGGCGACAGGACCGCTCTCACGACTAGTCCCTATTCAGTCAACCGATGGCAGCGAGCGGGTGAAGTGTTCCGGCTGGCTGGCTTGACGGGCGAGGCAAGCCTGCGCGTGAGCCAACTGATGAGGTGCGGAGTGCCGGGGTGTGGCTGGCGTATCCCTCGCCGCCTCTGATTGGAAGACCCCTGATACAGCACTGACTCGGCCATCAGGGTTGCGAGCGGTGCCACTTGTATGATTGGTGGAGACGAGGAGGATCGAACTCCCGACCTCGGCATTGCGAACGCCGCGCTCTCCCAGCTGAGCTACGTCCCCATGTCACGACTAGTATGACAGCTTTGCATGAAACTGCCACAGGGCTGCACAAGGGCTCGCAGGCTTCAGCCGCGCAATAGGCGTCCGGGATTGAGGCTGGGCAGGGCCGACGCCACCTTTGGCCGGGCAAAGGCGAAGTGGCGCGGCCACAGCCGCAGGCTGGGTCGGATCTCGTGCTTGAAGGCCTCTTTCCAGCGCTCGAAGTCTAGGGCCTGGTGGCCGTAGACCGACTCCTCCAGCTCGTGGATCAGCTGGCGGATCTTCTGCGGCTCCGCCTTGGGGTGGAAGTCGAGGATGTGTTTGCCGATCACGCTGTAGGGGGCGTTGATAGGCAGCCCCATGTGCTTGTTGGCGAGAAAGCGCAGGGTGAAGCCCCAGACCTCCGGGTCCTGCTCCTCGTCGACGAAGCGGACGCAGAAGTAGAAGCGCACCGACAGCGGCAGCAAGCCGACCAGATGGCGGCGCCAGCGGTGCCAGCGGGTGATCGGGTTGAGGATGCGGCCGGTGCTGCGCAGCCGTTCTTTCAGCGGAGAAAAGGCCGGCGCCATCTCCCGCATGGGGCGCTGCAGGAAGCCGATCAGGGGCTGCAGCGGTGAGGTCTGCGCGGACTCGCCCTTGCGGCGATGGGCGATCCAGATTGCCAGCCAGTAACCGAAGATGGTGCCGAAGACGATGGAGAGCGGGATCCAGAAAGCGGCCGAAGCACCGGAGAGGAACAGTCGGCTCTCTTCGTCGCCGGCGAAGATGCCGCCGGGACGGCTGGCGCCGCTGACGGCGATGGGATGTATCGGAAAGGAGGTGCGCTGGGGGGTGTCGCTGCGACTGTTCCACCAGTTGATCGAGAGCGCTGGAAGATTCAGGTCGCCGCCGTATTGGGGCACCAGGGTGAACTGCTCAATGCGCCGGCCGGTGATCTTCTGCCGGTTTCGATTCAGGCTGGTCTGGACCTGACTCTGATCCCGATAGACCCGAAAGGCGTCGCTGGCGAGTTGCGACTCCAGGCTGGGCAGCTGATTGCCGCCCATGCCGGTGGCGCTGATCTCGACCGTCAGCGGCAGCGGTTTGCCGGCCGCCGCCTTGAGGTTGCTCGGCAGGGTCACCCGCAGGTCGAGCTGCTCCAGCGGCAGCCAGGGTTTGCTGGCGGGGTTGGCCTCGCGCACCCGCAGTGTCCGCGGTTGCGTGAGGGTGACATCGAAGTGCCGGTTGCCGCGGCTATAGCCGGAGAGCTGCTCCTCGCCGCTGAAACCGATCTCCGGCAGGCTGATCGATCCTGCCCGCAGGGGTAACACTTCGTAGAAGTAGTCGTTCACGATCTCCGATCCCCCCTGACGCGTGCGCGAATAGGTGGTGGGACCTTCCAGCAGCTGGAAGGTCAAGTGATCGCTCTCGGCGATGCGCGGCACGGCAGTCAGCAGGTTGTTCTGGCTGATCAGGCTCAGTTTGAGGATCACGCCCTGCTGGACATAGGGATTGTCGCGGGAGAGTTCGCTCTCGATACGGGGGGATTGGCTGCTGCTGGCGTAGTAGGGTTGCTGAGAGTAACCGGGCTGTTGGCCATAGCCGGGTTGCTGCAGCCCCGGCCATCCCCCATAGCCGGGTTGAGGCCGGCTCGGGGTCTGGGTCTGGGTCGTGGTGGCGGATTGGCGATAGTCGGGGGGGGCGTAGTTCCACTGTCCGGGCGGCAGCGCCTGCCAGGGTGTCTGGCCGGCGTAGGGGTTGGCGTGCAGTGCCGATACCCAGGCGAGCAGCAGCAGGCCGATGAGCCTGGCTCGGTCTATGGTGAAGGGGTTCGCCATTCTGCCTCCTCTGATCGGGGTGTCGCCCCCCTGTTCTGAAATTCATTTTCTTTGTTGTATGCCGTCAAAGACCTGATTGTCTTGTTGTCGCCGTCGGGCGCTTGTCTGCGGTGCGGCAAGCCACACCCTACGTACGCTTTCTGGTTTGGTGCGGTAAGCCACACCCAACGTGGGTTTACCGGTAGGGTGCGGCTTGCCGCACCGAATAACCGTTGCGAACTGATCCAGTTTTCGGTTCCCACGATAGGTCCATTCGAAAACTGAAAATCAGTGCCAATCGGTAGTCCGCGGCGGGGCCGGGCCCCAGCCTGCCTACCAGGGGCGTGTCTCCGTGTCCCGGCCCCCTTGTTGGCGCAGGTATTTGTACTCCTCCAAGCGGAACTGCTGCTGCATCAGCTGGGCGGGATCGCCCTCGATCTGTTCGAGCCACTGTTCCATCAGGGCCTGGCCGCCCGCAAAGGGGAGCCGCTCCTCGCTGCCACCGCCGGTGAGGGCGTCGCCACCCTGTTCGGGAGACTGTTGCTGGCCGCTCTGGTCGACCTGGTCCACCGCCTCGCTCTGTTTCTCGTCCTGTGACGGCAGCGGTGCCTCCCCCTGCTCCTGGCCGGGTTTCTCGCCACCCCTCATGGGTGACTCGGCCTGATCCCTTTTCTCCTGGGGTCTTTCGAGGTTAGCAGACTTTTCATCGGCTTGTGACCCGCCCTCTTTTTCAGGCGTTTCCTTCTGCTGCGTCTTGCCGCGATCCCGCTCTTTATCCTGCTGCTCGCCGCCGGCCTCCTCATCCTGCTGCTGCTCACCTTGTTCGCCCTCCTGGGGTGACTCCTTGTCACCACCCTTGTCGGACTCCTGCTCGGTCTGGTCGCCGCTCTGTGCCTGCTCGTCCTCGGATTGGTCGCCCTGGGACTGGTGCTGTTCCTGTTGCTGTTCCTGACCGGCGCCCTGGGATTGCTGCTTGTCCTGTTCGCCCTGCTGGTCCGATTCCGACTCGCTGGCGTTCGAACCCTGCTGCTGATCCTCCTGCTGCTGATCACCGGACTGGCTCTGCTGCTCCTGCTCCTGCTGCCCCGACTGGCTCTGCTGCTCCTGTTCCTGCTGCCCGGATTGGCTCTGTTGCTCCTGTTCCTGCTGCCCGGACTGGCTCTCCTGTTCCTGCTCCTGTTGTCCCGATTGGCTCTCCTGCTGTTCCTGCTGCTGGCCTGAACTCTGCTGCTCCTGCTGCTGTTCGCCGGATTGCTGTTGTTCCTGTTCCTGATCGCCCGACTGGGACTGCTGCTCCTGCTGCTGTTTTTCGCCCTCCTGGTCTTGCTGTTCTTGCTTCTGCTCCTGCTCCTGTTTTTCCTGCTTCTCAGACTGCTCTTGCTGCTGCTTCTCTTCAGGTTTTTCCTGCGCCTGTTCTGCGGCCAGCTTCTCTCTGGCCAAGGCCAGGTTGAAGCGTGCATCCTCGTGGTCGGGATTCTGCTCCAGCACCTGTTCGTAAGCGTCGATGGCCCCCGGGTAATCCTCCAGCCGATAGCGGCTGTTACCCAGGTTGTAGAGGGCGTCTTCCTTCACCTCGGGACGCTCGACCTGGCTGAAATCCTTCGTCGCCGCCTCGTAGTCGCCGGTGCGGTAGTGGGCCACGCCTCGCCGGTAGGGATCCTGAAACGATTCGGCCGCTTCGTCATAGTGGCCTTGCCGGTAGGCTTCGGCGGCCTGCTGCTCCTGGTTGAGGAACAGCTTCGGCGCGCCCTGACCGAGCAGGGGCCACAGCAGCAGTAGCAGGCTCAAGCGCCGCATCATGGGGAGGACTCCAGACGCTGGCGGCGGCGAAAGCGCGGCACCAGGATCAGCATCAGCGGCAGCAGCAGCCAGTAGAAGTGTTCGTTCCAGACCCGGGTCTTCTCCTGGGTCGGTGTCGGCTGCCCCAGGTCGCCGGCCGTCAGCTCCAGAATCGCCTCGCTGTCATCGTCACGGAAGTCGGCCTGCAGATAGCGACCGCCGCCCGCCTTCGCCAGCTGTTGCAGCAGACGCTCGTTGAGGCGGGATTCGATGATGCGGCCGGAACGGTCGCGCAACAGGTCGCGCTGGCCCGACTGGGCGGGTATGGGACCGCCGCCCGGGGTGCCGATGCCGAGTACATGCAGGGTGATGCCTTTCCGTCTCAGCTCCGCGATCTTGGTGGTCAGGTCCGGCTCGTCGAAATCGCCGTCGCTGATGAGGAGGATGCTGCGCCCGCTTTCGCCCGTTCCCAGCAGCTGCCTGGCCCGCTCGAGAGCGGCGTCGAGGCGGCTTCCCTTGAGGCTGGCCAGATCGGTGTTCACCGCCGGCAGGGCGTTGAGCAGGCTCTGGCTGTCCTCGGTGATGGGGGAGATCACCAGCGGCACCGAGGCGAAGGCGATGAGGCCGATACGCAGCTCCCGGTTGAGCTGCACCAGGTCCTGTACCTCCTGGCGCGCCCGCGCCAGCCGCGAGGGGGCCACGTCGGCCACGTTCATGGAGCGGGAGATGTCCAGCAGGATCACCAGTTCGTTGACCGGCGAGAAGGCCTCGATATCGGCGTAGTCCCAGCGCGGTCCGGCCAGGGCCAGCACCAGCAGAATCCACAGTATCGACCAGCGGGAGAAGCGGCTCCAGCGCTCGTTGACGTCGAGCTCGCGCACGCCGGTGAGGTGGGGCAGCAGATGTTCGTCGGCGTAACGGTGGAGCGGGCCCCTGCTCGGTCGCACTACGCTGAAGACCAGCCAGGCCAGTACCGGGATCAGGCCCAGCAGGGCGAACAGCCACTCGGGTCTGGCGAAGTGGAAGCCGGCTTCAGGCATAACCGCCTCCTCGCAGACGGCGGGCGCGACCTTCGGGATAGAGTCCCAGGATCAGCAGGCAGAGCAGGGCGAATGCGAGCGGCCACTGATAGAGCGGTCGCGGGATGTAGAGGGTGCGCGACTCCGCCTCGGTCTTCTCCAGCTCGCCGATGCGCTCATAGATCTTCTCCAGCGCCTCGGTGTCGGTGGCGCGGAAGTAGGCGCCGCCGGTGATGCGGGCGATCTCCTGCAGGGTCGCCTCGTCGAATCCCAGGCCTTCGGCCCAGACATAGCTGCGCATGTCGGCATCGAGCATGCGCACCCGCTTCTCGTCGCTGCCGACACCGATGGTGTAGATCTTGATGCCCTCCTGCTTGGCCAGCTGGGCCGCCTTCAGGGGGGGGATGATGCCGCCCTCGTTCTTGCCGTCGGTGACCAGGATCATGACCCGGGAGCCTTCCGGCCGCTCGCGCAGTTTCTTCACGCCGAGTCCCATGGCGTCGCCCATGGCGGTGGCCGGGCCGGCGATGGCCGGCACCAGTTCGTTGAGCAGCTTGTCGACCGCATTCAGGTCGAAGGTCAGGGGGGAGAGGACATAGGCCCGGCTGCCGAAGATCACCAGTCCCACCCGGTCGCCCTGGCGCCCCTGGATGAACTGGCTGACCACCCCCTTGACCACCTGCATGCGGCTCACCTGTTCATCGTTGAGGGTGAAGTCGAGGGCGGTCATGGAGCGGGAAGTGTCGACGGCCAGCATCAGGTCGTAACCGGCGGTGCGGTTCTCGGTATGGGGTTCCAGCCACTGGGGCCGCATTAGCGCCACCACTAGCGCCGCCCACAGGAGGTAGAGCAGCCCGATATAGAGACGGGCGCTCAGGGGCTGGTGCGGTGTGCGGGTCTCGAAGGCGCTTTGCAGATGCCCCAGCATGGGATGGAGCAGGGTGGTCTGGGTACCCTCCACCCGGTCGTGCGCCTCGCCCGCCGGGCGTGGCCAGAACAGGCTCACCAGCGGGGGCAGGAGCAGCAGCAGTCCCATCAAGGGCCAGTGGAACTCAAACACGGCACGCCTCCTCGCTGACCCAGTGCAGGGCGGCATCGATCAACTCGGCCAGGATCACCTTGTCGGCGCTGCGGTCGGGCGGGGCATAGGGGAGTGATAACAGCAACTCTCCTTTGTCGCGCCAGGCGAAGCCGGTGGAGTCGTTGCTCTGCAGCCAGTCGAGCCACATCTCGCCGGTGAGGGCGGCGGTCTGTTCGCGTCCGCAGCGGGCGATGGCGATACGCCGCAGCAGCTCCGACAGCTCTCCCGCCACCTGTTTGGCCGATTCCCGCCTCATGCGTTTGCGCAGCGCCAGCAAGTGGCGGCGGGCGTCCTGTTGCCAGCGGCCCAGGGGGTAGAGGCGGCGTCGGCGCAGAATCCAGACCACCAGCAGCACCAGCAGCAACAGGCCCAGCAGCAGCAGCCACCAGCCCGGAGCCGGTGGCCACCAGGGGGCGGAGTCGATGCCGCGGATGTCGCGTAACGGGTCCAAGGCCGCCTATCGCCTCCCGTAGTGTCGGGCCAGGCCGAGGGTCAGGGCCAAGTGGATCTCTTCGTTGGTTGCCACCGGCATCAGGGTGATGCCCAGGCGGTTGCACAGTCCCTGCAGCCTCTGGCGTCGCGCCTCCCACTCGCTGGTGTAGCGGGCGCGCGCCTGGCGGTTCGAGGTGTCGATCTCGGCGGTTTCGCCGGCGGGACCGACAAAGGTGACCCGGCCCATCTCCGGCAGCTCCCGGTCGGCGGGATCGTCCACCGGTAGCAGCACCAGGGTGTGGTGCTGGGTCAGGCGGCCCAGGGTCTGTTCGAGATTCTGGATCTCCCGGTTCATGTCGGCGATGACGAAGATCAGGGAGCCGGTGGCGGTACCCCGATCGGCCCGCTGCAGGGCCTCGGCCAGGCAGTCGCGGGAGGGTTGCTCGGTGGTGCCCTCCACGGTCAGGGCGTGGAGCAGGCGCCACAGCGCCCGGCGGTCCTTGGTGGGACGGAAGTACTGCATGCCCTGCTCGCTGTCGCCGAACAGCATGCCGCCGACACGGTCGTGCAGCCTCGAGGCGGCCCAGCCGAGCAGGGCGGCGGCCTTGGCCGCCTGCACCGATTTGAAGGTGCCGCGGGTGCCGAAGCTCATATGGGGCCCGCGGTCGATGCAGAGCACCACGTTGCGCTCGCGCTCCTCGCGGAAGATCTTCAGATGGGGCACGTTGGTGCGGGCGGTGACGTTCCACTCCATATTACGGATGTCGTCGCCTTCGCGGTATTCGCGCACCTCCTCGAAGTCGAGGCCGGTGCCACGGAAGACCGAGGCGTAGAGTCCGCTGAAGCTGGAGTTGACCAGGTGGTGCGAGGCCAGGCCGAGGGTGTGGGCCTGGTGACGCAGCTCCAGCAGGTCGTCGAGGTGTGGATAGAGGCTCATGGTCTCGCCTCTCCTAAGGTATGGCCACCATGTCCAGCAGTCGGGAGAGGAAGTCGTCAGTGGTGATCCCCTCCGCCTCCGCCTCGAAGGTGAGCAGGATGCGGTGGCGCAGGATCGGAGGCGCCACCGCCTGGATATGGTGGGGGGCGACGAACTCCTCGCCATCGAGCCAGGCGCGGGCGCGGGCGCAGCGGGCCAGCGCGATACTGGCCCGGGGCGAGGCGCCGAAGCGACACCAGCGGGCCAGGTCCTTGTCGTAGGCCGACGGGTTGCGGCTGGCCTGCACCAGATCGACGATGTAGCTGTTGAGCTTGGGATCGAGATAGAGCTCGGCCACCTGCTGGCGGATGGCGAAAAGCTCCTTCTGGCTCAGGGGTTTGTCGGGCGGGGTCGGCTTCTCTTTCTGCTGGGCGCTGTCGAGTTCCAGGATCTGCAGCTCCTCGCCGCGACTGGGGTAGTTGACGTTGGCCTGCATCAGAAAACGGTCGAGCTGGGCCTCCGGCAGGTGGTAGGTGCCCTCCTGCTCCACCGGATTCTGGGTCGCCAGGACCATGAAAAAAGGGGGCAGTTGATAGGTGGTCTGACCCACGGTGATCTGTTTCTCGCCCATCGATTCGAGCAGTGCCGACTGCACCTTGGCCGGAGCCCGGTTGACCTCGTCCGCCAACAGAATGTTGTGGAACAGGGGGCCGGGACGGAATTCGAACTCCCCTTTCTCATGGCGGTAGATGTCGGTGCCGATGAGGTCTGAGGGCAGCAGGTCTGGGGTGAACTGGACGCGGTGGAAATCCCCCTCGATGGCCTCCGCCAGGGCCTTCACAGCCGTGGTCTTGGCCAGCCCCGGCAACCCCTCGATGAGGAGGTGGCCGTCGCTGAGCAGGCAGATCAGCATACTGTCGATAAAGTCGGTCTGGCCGATGACACGGGAGGCGAGATGCCCACGCAGGGGATCGAGGACGGAAGGATTCATAGACTTCACTTCTTCAGGATGATTCTCATGGGTGCGGCTATCGGGTGTTCGCCCGCAGGGTGAACCCCGGCTTTATCGGGTGCGCAGGCCGCAAATTGGCACCTATCCTGTCCGTATTTCGAGGGCAGTGCAAGCAGTAGAAGTAGACCGGCGTATTTGATTATTAGCGATTTACGTTATCCGTAAAAATATTAAAAAACGCATAAAATCTGATGGTTGCGAGGGGATCTTTGGTCCCAAACCAGTCACTTGCTTTGTGTGCTATGCACAATCTCCCTGCTACGATGGCGGCGCCATTTGAAGGCTTGCTCCCATTCCGGGTCATGCTTGCCCCTGCGGGCATAACGTACTGTTTGATAGTGAGAATTTTCAATTGTTCATTTTTTTTACAATTTAATGAAAGTGTAATAACGACGCGGATCGGGAGCCGGTTGGCGAAGATTTTCAACAGAGTTATCCACAGCATCTGTGGGTAAGCGATAATTTTTCATTATCAAGGGCGGTTGTCGATTGTATTTCCCAATGATTCTCAAAACGAACGCTAAGTCGCAGAAATGAATGGAGTTTCAAAATTAGACAGACATTTGGCCCTATATAGGTATAATCCGCCCTCATTTTTTTGCAGGACAGCCACCGTGATTCAGTCGCTCAGAAACATTGCCATCATTGCCCATGTCGACCATGGCAAGACCACCCTCGTGGACGAACTGCTGAAGCAGTCCGGTACCCTGGGCGAACGCTTCGGCGTGGTGGAGCGGGTGATGGACTCCAACGACCAGGAGAAGGAGCGCGGGATCACCATCCTCTCCAAGAACACCGCCATCCGCTGGAACGGCTACCGCATCAACGTGGTGGACACCCCCGGACACGCCGACTTCGGCGGCGAGGTGGAGCGGGTGCTGTCGATGGTCGATTCGGTGCTGCTGCTGGTGGACGCTCAGGAGGGTCCGATGCCGCAGACCCGCTTCGTCACCCAGAAGGCCTTCAAACACGGCCTGCGCCCCATCGTGGTGGTGAACAAGATCGACAAGCCCGGCGCCCGGCCCGACTGGGTGGTGGACCAGGTGTTCGAACTCTTCGACCAGCTGGGGGCGACCGATGAGCAGCTCGATTTCCCCATCGTCTACGCCTCGGCCATCAACGGTTACGCCGGACTCGACAGCGATGTGCGCTCCGGCGACATGACTCCGCTGTTCGAGACCATCGTCGAGCACTGTCCGGTACCGGAGGTGGATCCCGACGGCCCCTTTCTGATGCAGATCTCCAATCTCGACTACAACAGCTATGTGGGCGCCATCGCCGTTGGTCGCGTCACCCGGGGTACGGTCAAGCCCAATCAGCAGGTGGTGGTGGTGAAGTACGACGGCGAACAGTACCGGGCCAAGATCGGCCTGGTCTACGGCTACCTGGGGCTCGAACGTTTCGAGGTCGAGCAGGCAACCGCGGGCGACATCATCGCCGTTACCGGTCTGGAGGCGCCCAATGTCTCCGATACCCTCTGCCACCCGGAGCATGTGACGGCGATGCCCCGCCTCAGCGTGGACGAGCCCACCGTCTCCATGACCTTCCAGGTCAATACCTCGCCCTTTGCTGGCCGTGAAGGCAAATACCTCACCTCGCGCCAGCTCAAGGACCGGCTGGAGCGGGAGCTGATCCACAACGTGGCGCTGCGAGTCGAGGAGGGCACCGATCCTGAGAAGTTCAAGGTCTCCGGCCGCGGCGAGCTCCACCTTTCGGTCCTCATCGAGTCGATGCGACGCGAGGGCTTCGAGCTGGCGGTGTCGCGCCCTGAGGTCATCTTCCGCGAGGTCGACGGCGAGGTCTGCGAACCCTACGAGCAGCTCACGGTCGATGTGGAGGAGGCCCATCAGGGCACCATCATGGAGGCCCTGGGCACCCGCAAGGGTGAACTCAAGGATATGATCCCGGACGGCAAGGGACGGGTGCGGCTCGACTACATCATCCCGTCCCGGGGTCTGATCGGCTTTCAGACCGAGTTCATGACCAGCACCTCCGGCACCGGTCTGATCTACCATGTCTTCGACCACTACGGTCCGGCCCAGCACGGCGGCATCGCGCCGCGCAAGAACGGGGTGCTGATCTCCAACGGCCAGGGCAAGGTGCTCGGCTTCGCCCTGTTCAATCTGCAGGAGCGGGGTCGCCTCTTCTCCAAGCCGGGCGACGAAGTCTATGAGGGGCAGATCGTCGGTATCCACTCGCGGGAGAACGATCTGGTGGTCAACCCCCTGAAGGGCAAACAGCTGACCAACATCCGCGCCGCCGGCAAGGACGACGCCATCATGCTGACGCCGCCGCTGCGCTATAGTCTGGAGCAGGCTCTGGAATTCATCGAGGATGATGAACTGGTGGAAGTGACGCCCAGCGCCATCCGCATCCGCAAGAAGCATCTGAAAGAGCACGAACGGAAACGGGCGGCAAGGGATTGATCGGGAGCGGCGCTGAGCCGGGCCCAAGAAAAAAGCCCGACGGCATTCCATGCAGTCGGGCTTATGGTCGTCGGCTTGGTTGGCAAAGCTTATCGTCCGTGATGCCCTCCTGAGCGTAGATGATCCTGGGGTACTTCCTTGATGACGACAACTTAATAGTTACACAAAATTTCACAGTTCGAATGTGAGAATTTTCAACTATCACTGTAGGATTTTTCCTACACGATAAATCCATCAGGAAATGAAAGACTTATATCCCCCTATCGAGCCCTATGCCTCTCAGCGACTCAACGTGAGCGGGGGACATCAACTCTATCTGGAGCAGGTCGGCAACCCGGAGGGGTTCCCGGTTCTGTTTCTTCACGGTGGCCCCGGCGCGGGATGCGAGGCCTACCATCGTCGCTTTTTCGACCCCAAGGTCTATCGTGTCGTCCTTTTCGACCAGCGCGGCTGCGGCCGATCCACCCCCCATGCCGAACTGCGGGAGAACACCACCTGGGACCTGGTGGCCGATATCGAAATCATACGCCGGGAGCTCGGCATCGAGCGCTGGCTGCTGTTCGGCGGATCCTGGGGTTCGACCCTGGCGCTGGCCTATGCCGAGACCCATCCCGAGCGGGTCAGCGGCATGGTGCTGCGCGGGATCTTTCTCTGCCGCGACGAGGAGATCACCTGGTTTTACCAGTCTGGCGCCAGCAAGGTCTTTCCCGACTACTGGGAGGATTATCTGGCGCCCATCCCGGCGCCTGAACACAACGATCTCCTGCAGGCCTATCACCGGCGCCTGACGGGCGAGAACGAACTGCAGCGGATGGCCGCCGCCAAGGCCTGGTCGATCTGGGAGGGACGTACCGCCAGTCTCCACCCCAACGCTGCGGTGGTCGATTTCTTCTCCCACCCGCACACCGCCTTGAGCCTGGCCCGCATCGAGTGCCACTACTTCGTCAATCACGCCTTTCTGCGGCCCAACCAGCTGCTCGATGAGGCCTCGAAACTGGCCGGTATCCCCGGTGTCATCGTGCAGGGGCGCTACGATCTCATCTGCCCCATGACCTCCGCCTGGGAGCTCCACCGCGCCTGGCAGGGCAGCGAGCTTAAGGTGATTCCGGACGCCGCTCACTCCGCCGCTGAGCCGGGTATCCGCAGCGCCCTCATCGAAGCCACCGACCGCTTTGCCCGGAAGCTGGCGTGATCGGTCTGCTGCAGCGCGTCTCGCAGGGCCGGGTCGAGATCGATGGCGAATGTGTCGGCGACATCGGCCGCGGTCTGGTGGTGCTGGTCGGTGTCCAGCGGGAGGATGACGAGGCCAAGGCCGATCGCCTGCTGGAGCGTCTGCTCGGCTACCGCGTCTTTCCCGACGAGAACGGGCGCATGAACCTCAGCCTGCATGACATACGCGGCGGTCTGCTGCTGGTGCCCCAGTTCACCCTGGCGGCGGACACCCGCAAGGGCACCCGGGCCGGTTTCTCCAGTGCCGCGGAGCCTGCGCTGGGGCAGCATCTGTTCGAACGTATGGTGCAGCAGGCACGAGCGCAACAGGTCGATGTCGCGAGCGGGGTCTTCGGCGCCGATATGCAGGTGGCGCTGATCAATGACGGTCCCGTGACCTTCTGGCTCGAGAGCTGACCATATCCCCTCAACATAGAGGTTTTTTGCTGCCGGGGGGTTGGGCAGAATCGCACACATCCGACAACAGGCCGGAACGGACGACGGCAGAGAATCATCGACAGGACCACACCATGGCTTTACCTCGCTCCCATACACGCTTTCTGATCACACTCTGGCTACTGCTCTTCGTCTTCACCCCCGCCTGGGCGGAGACGGGTCCGGCCGTCCCGGACTATCCGGCGGAGCAGGTGGCCCCCGGGGTCTACGTGATTCACGGGCCCCTGGGGGTGCCGTCGGTGGAGAACCGCGGCTTCATCAACAATCCCGCCTTCGTCGTCGGCGCCAGCGGTGTGATCGTGATCGATCCGGGCTCCAGTCTGCAGATCGGCGAGATGGTGCTGCGGCAGATTCGCGGAGTGACCGAGCTGCCGGTGGTGGCGGTCTTCAACACCCACATTCACGGCGACCACTGGCTGGCCAATCAGGCCATTCGCCAGGCCTATCCGGAGGCGCCGATCTTCGGCCACGAGGAGATGCGCAAAATGGTCGAGAAGGGCGAGGGACGAGCCTTTCTCGCCACCCTAATGCGCATGACCGATGGCGCCGTGGCGGGTACCGAGGAGGTCCCGCCCGATCACCTGACGGGAGATGCGGACGTGTTGAGTTTCGGCGGTATCGATCTGCGCATCCACTATCAACCCAAGGCTCACAGCCACAGCGACATCATGCTCGAGCTGCCCCGGCTCAAGGTGCTGTTCCTGGGGGACAATGCGATGAGCAATCGCCTGGGCCAGATGGACAGTGGCACCTTCGGCGGCAACATCGCCGCCCTCGACATGGCGCTGGCGACCGAGGCGGAGGTCTTCGTGCCGGGGCATGGTCGGACCGGAGGGCCTGAGGTGGCGGAGATCTACCGCCGTTATCTGACACAGCTGAAGGCACTGGTGGCGACCCATTTCGAAGCGGGACTCAGCGACTTCGAGATGAAGCCCAAGGTGATCGAGGATATGGGGCCCTACCGCGACTGGGTCGATTTCGAACGCAACGTGGGACGTCACATCAGTCTGGCCTATCTGGAGGTCGAGTCAGAGCTGTTTTAACTCTCCATTCGAAAGAGGAGAGCCAGGTGCGCCGTCATGTCGCAGCAGTTCCTGGAGGACGCCATCCCTCGGATGGAGCGGGCCGTGGCCAGCCGCGAGTGGCCGGTGTTTGATGCGGGATTCAGGGCAGTGCGGGCCATCTGCATGCATTGTCACAGGCAGAATGATCACGCTTTCATCGTTCTTCCGGAGCAATCGGCGACGGCGTCGAGTACGGTGCTCAGTCTACCGCCGGCTGTGCCCTGGAGACGGCAACGCACGGCTTCGTTCAAGCTGCCTTTTGACTGTTTTTCCTCTAGAATACCCCGATTTGGGCGACGCCCATCTATTCGAGTCCAATCGGAGCCACCGACATGCAGCGTACCGCGGAGGTTGAGCGCAATACCCTGGAGACCCGGATACGGGTCCGTCTGAACCTGGACGGCACCGGCGCCAGCGGGTTCGAGACCGGGGTGCCATTTCTCGACCACATGATGGACCAGATCGCCCGCCACGGGCTGATCGATCTCGAAGTCGACGCAGACGGCGATCTGCACATCGATGCCCACCACACAGTGGAGGACATCGGCATCACCCTGGGCCAGGCCCTGGCCAGGGCGGTCGGCGACAAGAAGGGTATCCGTCGCTACGGTCACGCCTATGTGCCGCTGGACGAGGCCCTGTCACGGGTGGTGGTCGACTTCTCCGGCCGTCCCGGACTGGTCTACAATCTGGAGTTCACCCGCGCCCGCATCGGCGATTTCGACGTGGACCTGTTCCAGGAATTCTTCCAGGGGCTGGTCAACCACGCCGCCATCACCCTGCACATCGACAACCTGCGTGGCAGCAACGCCCACCACCAGGCGGAGACGGTGTTCAAGGCCCTGGGCCGCGCCCTGCGCATGGCGCTGGAGCCCGACCCGCGCATGTCCGATCAGGTGCCCTCTACCAAGGGCAGTCTGTAGCCGGCAGGATCTGAATCGATGACACAACGTATCACCGTAATCGATTACGGCATGGGCAACCTGCGCTCGGTGGCCAAGGCGGTCGAGCATGTGGCGGGCGCGGGTGATGAGGTGCTGGTCAGCGACGATCCGGAGCTGATCCTGCACTCCGACCGGGTGGTCTTCCCCGGTCAGGGGGCGGCGCGCGACTGCATGGCGGCGATCTCCGACCACCACCTCAACCGGGCGATCCTGGAGGCGGCCCGCAGCAAACCCTTCCTGGGTATCTGCATGGGTCAGCAGGTGCTGCTCGATTTCAGCGAAGAGAACGGCGGCACGAAACTGCTCGGCCTCTATGCCGGCCAGGTGCGCCGCTTCCCCGGTGGCACCGCTCCCGATGGCGAAGCGCTGAAGATCCCCCACATGGGCTGGAACCGGGTGCATCAGCTGCACGATCATCCCCTGTGGCAGGGTATTCCCCAGGAGAGCCGTTTCTACTTCGTGCACAGCTACTATGTGGATCCGGAGCGCAAGGAGCTGGCGGCGGCCACCACCGACTACGGGGTGAGCTTCGCCAGCGCCATCGCCGAGAACAACCTCTTCGCGGTGCAGTTCCATCCGGAGAAGAGCGCCGACGCGGGGCTGCAGCTGTTGAAGAATTTCGTCAACTGGAATCCCGCATGAAGGGTTTCATTACATCTGGGACGGTGGGGCAGGGCCCCACCCTACCTTTCAGTCCAGTGTAGGGTGGGGCCCTGCCCCACCGAATTGATTAATCCGAGTAGGGTGCGGCTTGCCGCATCGAAAATAGATCAGGAAACGAATCGTGCTGTTGATACCCGCCATCGATCTCAAGGACGGTCAGTGTGTGCGTCTGCGCCAGGGGCGCATGGATGACGATACCGTCTTCTCCGACAATCCGGTGGAGATGGCGACCCGCTGGATCGAGGCCGGCGGACGCCGCCTGCATCTGGTCGATCTCAACGGCGCCTTTGCCGGCGAGCCGGTCAACGGCGAGGTGATCCGCGCCATCGCCGCGGCCCATCCCGGGGTGCCGATCCAGGTCGGCGGGGGCATCCGCGACGAGGCGACCATCGAGGCCTACCTAAAGGCCGGTGTCAGTTACTGCATCATCGGTACCCAGGCGGTGAAGGAGCCCGAGTTCGTGGCCCGCGCCTGTGCCGCCTTTCCCGGCCATATCATCGTCGGCCTCGACGCCAAGGAGGGGATGGTGGCGATCAACGGCTGGGCCGAGGTGACCGACCAGGAGGTGACGCAGCTGGCGCGCCGTTTCCAGGACGACGGGGTCTCCGCCATCGTCTATACCGACATCGGCCGCGACGGCATGCTCAGCGGCCCCAATGTGGAGGCCACGGCGGCCCTGGCCAACGCCATCTCGATTCCGGTCATCGCCTCCGGCGGCATCACCGACATCGGGGATATCGAGGCGCTCTGCCGTGCCGACACCGACAATATCATGGGCGCCATTACCGGGCGGGCCATCTACGAGGGCACGCTGGATCTGGCCGCCGGGCAGAAGCTGGCGGATGAGTTGTCGAAGAAATTTTGAATTGTGAATTTTGAATTTTGAATTGGATGAGTGCGCTGTGCGCACGACCTGTTTTTGAAAGAGGCGGCGAGCGTCAGTCAGCGCCACAATTCAAAATTCAAAATATAAAAATTGAAGAGTAAACATGTTAGCCAAACGCATCATCCCCTGCCTCGACGTGGACGCCGGCCGTGTAGTCAAGGGCGTCAAGTTCGTCGATATCCGCGACGCCGGCGATCCGGTGGAGGTGGCTCGGCGCTACAACGAAGAGGGGGCCGACGAGATCACCTTTCTCGATATCACCGCCAGCTCGGACGACCGGGAGACCATCGTGCATGTGGTCGAGCAGGTGGCCAGTGAGGTCTTCATCCCCCTCACCGTGGGCGGCGGCATCCGCACCGCGGACGACATCCGGCGCATGCTCAACGCCGGCGCCGACAAGGTAGCGATCAACACCGCGGCGGTGTTCAATCCGGAGTTCGTCAGGGAGGCTACCGAGCGCTTCGGCTCCCAGTGCATCGTGGTGGCCATCGACGCCAAGCAGGTGAGCGGCGAGGGCGAGCCCCTGAAGTGGGAGATCTTCACCCACGGCGGACGCAAGCCCACCGGCCTCGACGCCGTCGAGTGGGCCAAGCGCATGAGCGACTACGGCGCCGGCGAGATCCTGCTTACCAGCATGGATCGGGACGGCACCAAGATCGGTTTCGACAACCGGCTGACCCGCGCCATCGTCGAGGCGGTGCCGATCCCGGTGATCGCCTCTGGCGGCGTCGGCAACCTGCAACACCTGGTGGATGGGGTCAAGCAGGGCGGCGCCGATGCGGTGCTGGCGGCCAGCATCTTCCACTTCGCCGAATACTCCATCGGGGAGGCCAAGCGGTTCATGCAGGAGCAGGGCGTCGAGGTGCGCCTGTGAGCTGGCTCGATGAGGTCAAATGGGACGATCAGGGACTGGTGCCCGCCATCGCTCAGGAGGCCGGCAGCGGCAAGATCCTGATGCTGGCCTGGATGAACCGGGAGGCGCTGATGCTCACCTCGGACACCGGCCATGCGGTCTACTGGTCGCGCTCCCGCGGCAAGCTCTGGCACAAAGGCGAGGAGTCGGGCCACCAGCAGGTGGTGCACGCCATCCGCCTCGACTGCGACGGCGACGTGGTGCTGCTGGAAGTGGAGCAGAAGGGCGGCATCGCCTGTCACACCGGTCGCCACAACTGCTTCTTCCGGGAGCTGCAGGGCGAGGAGTGGGTGGAGGTGTTGCCGGTGCTGAAGGATCCCGGCGACATCTACCGATAGCACCAGAAGGTGCTGCGCCGGCAGGGTGAGGATCGCTCCGTTTTTGGTGGGGCAGGTACCCACCCTACCGGAATAGGGAGCTTGTTGTAGGGTGGGGCCATGCCCCACCAGAGTGCCGATTGATGGGAACTGCTGAGACTCAACTTCGGTTCAGCCAACAGCAGAGCAGGTTTCACGAGGTCCAAGGATTCACTATGAGTGACGTTTTGCAACAACTGGCCCGGGTCCTGGAGGAGCGCAAGCAGGCGGAGCCCGACAGCTCCTACGTGGCCAAGCTCTATGCCAAGGGCCTCGATGCGATCCTCAAGAAGATCGGCGAAGAGGCCACCGAGACCGTAATGGCGGCGAAGGACGGTGACGCGGACAAGATCATCTACGAGACCGCCGATCTCTGGTTTCACTCCCTGGTGTTGCTGGCCCATCAGGGGCTGGGACCCGAGGACGTGCTGAAAGAGCTGGAACGGCGTTTCGGCCTCTCGGGGCTGGAGGAGAAGGCGCAGCGGGGCGATACCGGATAAACTCTGGAGACTGAGGTAAGCGCTGAGAATCCGACGGGTTTGTGGTGGGGCAGGGCCCCACCCTGGCGCGATTCCGGAGTGTAGGGTGGGGCCCAGCCCCATCGAGTGGAAAGCAAAGGTTCAGTGTGGCTTGAGGGACAAGACGTCCAATCGGAACTGTTTGAAATAGAGCACCATTCCGGTCGGCTCCCAAGTGGGTTATTATCCCCCGACTACGCCACCTCAACCGGGTGGCGCGAACCCGTGCAATCGGGGTCGAAACGATTCAATCGATATACCGGCAACATCGGCCGGAGAGTGGAGAAGATTATGGGTTTAGGCGGTATCAGTATCTGGCAGCTGTTGATCATTCTGGCCATCGTGCTCCTGTTGTTCGGCACCAAGCGGCTGAAAAACATCGGCTCCGATCTGGGTGGCGCCATCAAGGGCTTCAAAGGCGCCATGAAGGAGGGCGAGAAGAAGGAGGAGGAGAAGCAGGAGCAGATCGAGAAGTCCGAGTCCGGCACCGTGGTCGAGGGTGAGGTTACGTCCAAAGAGAAGGACAAGAGCTGAAGGCCACAGCCCCACTGTTCTCGTCCTGTTGAGTACGCCCCATGTTTGATGTCGGTTTCTGGGAGCTGGGCCTGATCGCCCTGGTGGCCCTGATCGTGATCGGACCCGAACGCCTGCCGAAGGTGGCGCGGACCGTCGGCCTATGGCTGGGACGCGGACGCCGTTTCATCGCCAACGTCAAGGCCGATATCGACAAGGAGATCAAG
>JBNLGI010000029.1:0-5542 GCA_050305975.1 Sedimenticolaceae bacterium
TCATCCGATGGCGCCAGCATCATTCAGTGGCCATGTCACGGACATGACAATCAGTTATGGCGTATCGATACAAACGGGGCCGCAATTCCCTAGAAACCATCTCAAAATGCATTCCACACGCCATGGCGGCGTTGCAGACGCTGCTGCGGTGCTTATTTGCCCATGTAAACTCCGCTCCTCGCAGCATCTGCGCCTTACCCTCCCCACCAAACCCCGTTGAAAATTGATCAACGGACGTGTGTTTTTTTCTTAAATTATGTGCCATTCGCGTCTGACCCCACACGCTCAATGCGCGTGACGTCCGCCGCCGCCACCGCCGCTCTGCGCACCACCGTGCCCCCATCCGCCGTTGCCGCCGCCGTAACCGCTGCGGGGACCACCGTGGCCGGCGTCGCCGTGCAACTGCAGGGAGATCTCGGCCATCGGCGTGCCACGGTTGAATGCGGCAGCCATGCGGCGGGCGATGGCAGCGTTGGCGAGGCCTTGTTTCTGCGCCTGGGCGGCGACCTGGGTGAGGGTGGCGGCGCTTCTCGCCAGATAGCCCGCATCCAGCCCCGCACGGGTGATCGAGACCCCTTCGGACTGTTTGAAGCCCATGGACACCAGATCGGCGAGGGCCTGTGCGGCGTGCATGACGGAGGCGTTATCGTATCCCCGTCCCGTCAGTAACTCGCGCATCCCCTGCGTTGTGATGCCGCGTTCGACGGAGAGGGCCACCGCTTCGACCGTGTTGGGCTCGGGCCGGGCCTGGGCCGTCGCCTCGGCGACGATCCTTTGCGCTTCCCGATAGGTGGCCAGCTTGTGGTCGAGCACTTGGACGATCAGCGCCGGCGCCACCTCCTTGGCAAGCCCCTCCATGACCTTATCGCCGAATGGCTCGACCGGCAGCCCCGTTTCAGCAGCTTCACTCAGGTCGTTCACCATGTGGATGTAGTCGGCGGCGGGTATGCCGGCCTGCGCGGCGCGGGAGAGCATTCGTGCCATCATGTCCGCGGGGACACCGGTCCGTTCGGCCCGCGCGAGCGTATCGTTCAGCGTAGCTGCTTCGTCGGGGAACTGTTGCAGCGCGTCGGCATGGATCGACGCGTAGCCGTCCGCCGCCCCGGCCGCCGTTGCGCAGACGTAGAGGAGCAGACAGGCCGCCCGCAGCAGCAAGGTCGTCTCGTTAAATCGATAAGTCATCGCCGGTACCCAGTTCCAGTATTGCGTTTTTTCTGCCGAAGCCGTCGTCCTTGTAGTGTTGCGCATGATCGTCCACCACCCAATGTCCGTCGACATAGAACATGTACTCATAGATGCCGGGCTTCATGGGCAGGACGCCGGTCCACAGCCCTTTGCCAGAGCTGTCGGTGAGCGGGATCTGCTGCTTGCGCCAGTCGTTGAACGAACCCGCCACATAGACCTGCCTGGCATGCGGATCAATGTAGCTGAAGCGCATCAGGTACTCCTTCTGCACACCGGCCGACGGCGGTTGTGGCACGCCCTCCTGTCGCAGCAGCTGCGCGCCCAGTACCACGGCCGCGACGATCCCTGCCGTCACGCTCAGCGCGCCGAGCAGGTTGAAGCGGACTTCGTGCGGACGCGTCAGCAACCGCCAGGGCCTGACCCACCAGGGGTGGCGGATATCGTGTATTCCCGCCATCACGCCGTCGGTGAAATCGACAGGCGGCTCGCTGCCGGGCATCGCCCTGATCCTGTCGGCCAGCTCGCACAGTTCGTCGAATCTGGCCTGTGCGGCGGGATCCTCGGCCAGCGCCGCCTCGAAACGCCGCCGCTCGGCGTCGCTCAACGTCCCGTCGATCGCCTCCGTCATGTATTGGTCCAGCCAGTCAGATTTCATTTGCGTCTCTCTGTCGCGCCAGGATTTCCCGCAGTCTCTCCAATCCACGATAGACCCGCATCTTGGCCGCGCTTAGGCTCACGCCCAGGTCCTCCGCCACGGCCTCGAAGGGGAGCTCCTGCAGATAGCGCAGCACCACCGCTTCGCGCAGCTCCACGGGCAGCGCCGTGAGCGCGTCCTCCAGCCCGCTGGCTTCCTGCTGCTCGATCATCTGCAACTCCGGGGAGCCATGCCCGGAAGATGGATCGCTGTCCGCCCAGGTCTCCGAAGCATTGCCGTCCTCGCCCAGCAGCTCGCGCTTTTTCTCCAGATGGTTTCTCGTCAGATTGATGCATATCGTGTAGAGCCAGTTGAAGAAGCGTTTCTCCGGCCGGTAGCGATGCAGGTTGGCGTATGCCCGCACGAAGGTCTCCTGGGAGAGATCCCGCGCGGTTTCGCCGTTCCATGTCATGCGATAGGCCAGGTTGTAGATCTGCCTTTTGTAGCGATCGACCAGACGTGCATAGCACTCCCGATCGCCGGCCAGCACCGCTTCGATCAGTGCGGCGTCCTCGTCCCGTTGCATAGCCTATTCGTCCACCCCGTCGCCATGACGCAATCGACGGTTTTCAGTGCCTGTCCGGATGCGGGTGGCACAAGCCTGTTGAACGGTTTTTCTATATTTCATATACAGCTGACTATGCGAAAAGCCACATTCTACTCGATGACGAGCAGCGAGTTCCTGCGCCCGAAGCCGTCATCGAGGGTGCGTGCCGCAGCCGGGTCGGCCACCCATGCGCTGCCGTCGATCACGAACAGGTACTGATAGGTGCCCGACGGGAGTTCGACGCTGACCGACCAGCTCCCGTCGTCCGTCCTGCGCATGGGCGTCGCCTGCGGCCGCCAGTCGTTGAAAGATCCGGCGACTCCGACGCTGCGGGCCGATGCGTCCGTATAGCCGAAGGTATAGGCATGCGGCGCCGCCAGGGGCTGATGCTGCTGGTTCATCGCACAGCCCGCCAGCAGCGCGATGAACGGCAGACACCGGAGTATCCGTTTCACGCGCCTCACCCTCACCAATTGAACCGCAGGCCCATGTAGATCAGACGCCTTGTGTAGGATTGGTATGCCAGATTGGAGTCGTTGATCGTCATCTCGGCATTGAAGAGCAGGGAGGTGAATGGCGTCAAGGCGTGCTCGAGCTCCAGCCGCAGGTGTTGCTGCAGGTCGTCGCGCAGTTTGCCTCTCAGCATCCTTCCGGCATGCCAATCGAAGTAGTTCCAACTGGCGATATCGTACTCGACGCTCAGGCGGGTGTCCGCTCCGAGCCTGGTATCGGCGCGGGCCAGGATGGCGTTGCTGACATACTCGTCGATGGCATTGTTCGATCGGTTGTCGGCGACGCGATAGGCGAGGCCAAACACATTGCCGGGAGAGAGCAGCGTGACCAGACCCAGCTTGACGGCGTAGTGGTTGTCCACCTGTTGCGTCTGCAGGCGCACGATCGCACGGCCGGTGTCGAAATCGAGGCTGTCGTAGCGCCAACGCCCGTAGCTGCCCTCGAGGCGGGCGCTCAGCCGATCCGAAAGGTGGTAGGTCAGGCCGGGCGTGAGGCTGAACCCCCAACCCTCGTCCTGCGGGTTCTGTGGGCTGTTCAGGGCTATGAGCGTGGCGTTCAGGTCGGCGAAGAGAGCGGGCCGCAGCCGTTTGGTCGCATCGCCCCATGCGCGGTGGGCGATACGCTGACCCAGACCTTCCACCACGTAGCGCGTATAAACCAGTTCATAGCCGCCTGCCAGCGTGACACCCGCCGGCATTTGAGCCTGCAGCGAAAAGGCGGGGACGATGCTCTGGAAGGAAGACGGGGTCTCCCTCTCCGACTCCTTGCGATCGATGTTGTCGTCGTGTCCGATCCGCAGTTCGACGTCGCCGACGAGATCCATCGCCATTGCGCGGCCGGATGTCGCCAGCAAGCAGAGGAGGAGGGCGCGCAGCGCAAGCAATGGGCGGCCGGGCGAACGACGGGATGTAGGCTTCAGCATGGGCAAAATCGTGTCAACCATTTCGTTTGTCGTTGGCTGTCGATCGCGGCATCCCTGCAATTCCGTTGATGGATCGGCCGGACCTCCTACAGTGCGTCCTGGCCGACCTCGTGTTCGAAGCGGTCATTTTACAAGATTGGTGGGCGGAAAATATCGAGCGATCGACTTTACGCGACGCGCAGCACAGGTTGGCAAAGGTTCACGCATGCGGTGGCGATCGATGACGCACGATCCTGCTGGTTCCATGCCTTTGCCAAATTCAAATACCGGGCGTGTAGAGGATGAACGGTATTCAGCTACGAACCCTGTAGGACAGCAGGTCGCTTCAGAGCATGCCTGGTGTTTAGTCGGGG
This sequence comes from Sedimenticolaceae bacterium, assembly GCA_050305975.1. GTDB lineage: Bacteria > Pseudomonadota > Gammaproteobacteria > Chromatiales > Chromatiaceae > Thiodiazotropha. The sequence continues at coordinate 4,215 of JBNLGI010000029.1, forward strand.
GCGAGCGGAGCTCTTTACCTCTGCATGCCGATGCGGGCGATCATCCGGAGATCCGGGGAGGGGATACCCGGGATGATTCGGTGCGGAAACCGGACTGTCGCCGGTTTCCACATTTGCGGGAATCCGCCGGACGGCTTCATATGCCCAGGCGGATCGTCAGTTCCGTCCTAGCGCCACAGCGGTTTGCCGGTGACCGGATCGCGAAGATCGATGGTCAAGCCATCGACGCTGATGGTGGTCGCCAGATTTCTCAGATCACCGTTGAGTTCGACCACGATGCCGGTGACACTGACGGAGGCGCCGATTGCCAGCGACTCCAGTTTGTTCAGCCCCAGACTCTCCCAGTAGCGGGAGGGCCCCAGACCATAAACCGTCACCAGTCCGCCGGCCGTCGATATCTCGATGCCGTCTCCCGCTACGCCGGCTGAGGTGATCACGCCGTCGTAAGTGAAGGTGGAAACCACAGAGTGGAGCAGGAGCGGACCACTGCCATCGCCCGCGCCACGACCTTTCATGGCGAAGGCCGCCGAGTTCAGACAGATGAGCAGGAATGCTGCCAATGCGTAGATCGAGATCTGTTTTTTCATCGATGTTCTCCTTCGAGTTCATACTTCCAATGTCTTGCGGCATTCGATTTGAGTGCCTGCATTCACATGTACCGACGGTGCTCGAAGAAGTCACAACGAAAGAGATGTTTTTTTACATATCCCTGAACGCCGGAATAGCGAGAGACTATGCGCCGGCTATAGCGCAGGATGGAGGTCGCGCAAGGCGGGCGGCGGGTTTTAAGGATCAGGTCGGGCCCGAACGGCATTTACTTGAGCGGGACGCTCAGTCACAGATATGGTTTATGGTGGGGCAGGGCCTACCCTACACTTTGATTCGCCGGTAGGGTGGGGCCCTGCACCACCAATAGCCACTTAAGCAAGTTCCATTCAGGTCAGGCCCTTGTGGTAGAAGTCGCCGTCGATCGGCATGAACCAGAAGGAAGCGGCATAGCGATCCTCCTTGAGCAGCCGTTTCAGATGATCGGAGATGATCTCCTTCATCTCCTCATCGGCGATGGCCTGGATGAAGTAGTTGAGTTTGCGGTCCTGGGTGAAGAGCCTGCTGCTGGAGCCCAGTACCGTAGGCTCGAGCTGCTCCCCGGTGTGGGGGCTGGCGACGCACTCCACCTGGTGCGCCACCATCAAGGCCGGAATCAACGGTTTGCCCTGCAACCTTCCGGTTCGACTTATCAAATTACCGCTGCCCACAGCGCTCTTTGTCTGCAGCCAGCCGGAGCCAGCACCAGTGCCGGCGCACGGGTCGAACAGGCGGTCTGCGAG
>JBNLGI010000030.1:0-16378 GCA_050305975.1 Sedimenticolaceae bacterium
TCACCATCGGCAATAACAGCAGCGGCACCAGCGACAACCGTAACGCCCTGCTGCTGGCCAACCGCCAGAATGTCTCGACCCTGCTGGGCGGGACGGCGACTTTCGAACAGACCTATGCGCAGATGGTGTCGGATGTGGGGGCCAAGACCCATTATGCCGAGCAGAATCTGGCTGCTCAGGAGAGCCTGTTGACCCGCGCCAAGGAGGCGATGTCCGAGGTCAGCGGCGTCAACCTCGATGAGGAGGCGGCCAAGTTGATCCAGTTCCAGCAGGGCTACCAGGCGGCGGCGCAGGTCATCTCCGTGGCCAGCACCCTGTTCGATACCCTGATAAGCGCTGTCAGGAGGTAGCTATGGACCGTATCTCAACATCGTTGCTCTACGAAAGAGGCATCAACAGCATGCTGGAGCGGCAGCTGGAACTGAGCAAGGCACAGATGCAGATCTCCTCCGGCAAGCGGATTCTCACCCCCAAGGACGATCCGGCGGGCGCCGCCTACGCGCTCAGCATCAAGAGCGTGATCAGCCAAGTGGAGCAGTACCAGTCGAATGCGGATCGGGTGAAATCCCGGCTGGATCTGCAGGAGGCGACCCTGCAGGCCGTCGACAACATTCTGCCGCGGATTCAGGAACTGACCATACAGGGATTGAGCGACACCTACTCCGCCAGCGATCGCCAGGCGATCGCCCAAGAGTTGAGGGCGCTCAACGACGAGCTGATGGCGCTGGCCAACACCAAGGACAGCAACGGCGAGTATATCTTCGCCGGCTTCGATGCCGATACGGCCCCCTTCACCAATCCCGCTGACGGCGTCTTCGCCTACACCGGCGACATGGGCGCCCGAACGCTGCAGATCTCGGCCACCCGTCAAGTGCAGGACCGGGAGAACGGATTCGACGTCTTCATGAACGTCGAGACCAGCACGGGAGGCCGCAGAAACCTGTTCGAGACCGTGCATGGCATCATCGCGGGCATGGAGGCGGACGCACCGGATGCGACCTATCTGGAGGACCTGCGCCTGGCCCAGTCCCACAATGTGGCGGTCAGGGCGAGAGGGGGCGCCAGCCTCAACACGATAGATGAACAGATACTGGCCAACAATGACTTCATCTACACCATGCAGACCACCCTCTCCAGGACCGAGGACCTGGATCTGGCGGAGGCCATCAGCCGCTTCGAACTGGAGAAGACGGCCCTGGAGGCCGCTCAGCAGACCTTCAACATGGTGCAGAACCTCTCTCTGTTCAACTATCTGTAACTGGTCCCGCAGTCTACTTTTCAGGGCCGCTGTGAATAACCGTCAGCCTTTGCTGGCTCATTGTGTGGATGGTGAAAATTGCTTTTTATTTCACCGGGTTGGAGAGCGTGTGCGCAAGGATTCCGATGGCTGTAAGCGTGCATGGATTGAGGAGTATATTTCCCTAAAGAAATCCCATGCGGGGCCGCTAGCCTTATCGGAGGCGGTGAATACCAAACATTTTCTGGTATATCCGCCATGTAAAGACAACCGGAAGACAGAGCGCTGAACAGCGCCGTCACCGGTAACTTGAGGAATCTACAATGGCACTTACAGTCAACACTAATGTCTTCTCGCTTGCCGCACAGAAGAATTTAGCTCGTACCTCTTCCGACCTCGAAACCTCTATCCAGCGCCTCTCCTCCGGCCTGCGCATCAACCGTGCGAAGGACGACGCGGCCGGTCTGGCTATCGCCCAGTTGCAGAATGGACAGGCTCGCGGTCTGACCGTGGCCCAGCGCAACATCGCGGACGGCGTCTCCTACCTGAACGTCGCCGACTCCACCCTGCAGACCGTCAGTGACATGATCCAGCGTCAGCGCGAACTGGCCGTACAGGCCGCCAGCGGTCTCTATACCGCGGCCCAGGTCAGCTACATGACCACTGAGTTCACCGCCCTCGGCAGTGAGATCACGGCCGCTTTCGCACGCGCAACCTTCAACGGCACGGCCGTGTTTGGTGGCGGCGGCGCCATCCAGGTCGGCGCCAATGCCGGCGAGACCATTGCCGTTACCGCAACCGCCGTTGTCATGACCGGTGCGATCACCAGCGTGGCCACCCTCGATGCGGATCTCAGCGCCGTGGCCGCCGAGCTGGCCAGCGTCGGTTCCCTGCAGAGCCGTCTGGAACAGGCATCCCGAGTGGCAGCCAGTATCGAAGAGGCACAGTATGCCGCGGCCGGCCGCATCATGGATGCGGACTTCGCGCGTGAAACCGCGAAGATGACCAGCGCGCAAGTGATCCAGCAGGCAGGTGTGGCGGCATTGGCCCAGGCCAACTCGCTGCCGCAGCTGGCGCTGAGTCTCCTCCAGTAACCCGCTCCGTCCCGGGGGTGGTCACCACCCCCGGGTTTACAAACGGAACTAAAGGGTAGGAGGTGACCACATGCCAACTGAGATCACAAGTTTGGCCAACGGATACACCTACAGCAGTGAGGTGGCGAAAGCTGACTCAATGCCCGTGCCTGCGGTTGAAAAGGAGAGTAACGCCAGATCTGAACAGCCAAAGCTCAATGTGGAATCGCTGAGCAGGCTTGAGGATGCTGTCCAGGTAGTTCACCGCAACTTGGAGTTCAGGGTTGATGACGAGACCGGCAAACAGGTCATTCGCGTCATCGATTCAGGAACGGGGAAACTGATACGGCAGATCCCGCCAGAGCAGATCTTGAACATGATTTCCCAGCTTCAGGATTCGCTCGATGATATGGTGTCGGGTGTGTTATTGGACGATAGAGCCTGACTACAGGCTCGAGATATTGCGAGGCTTAGAACGCCATGGCGATCAGCTTTTCCGGAATCAGCACCGGCGCTGACTGGAGCAGCATCATCAACCAGTTGCTGGAGCTCGAGAGCGATCGGCTCTATGCATTGCAGGCTCGAGAGCAGCAGATCGATCAGCAGATCAGCGACTACGGTCGGGTACGAAGTGCCATCGACGTCTACATGGGCGCCATGGAGGATCTGCTCGACGAATCCTCCATGGCCGGTTTTTCCGGCAGTTCCACCGATGAGTCCGTCGTCACGCTGAGCGCCGATTCCAGTGCCGCCATGTCGACCTACGATATCGCCGTGAGTCAGCTGGCAAGCCGGGACAAGCTCGCCTCGTCAGCCTATGCCGACGACGCCACTGCGGTCGGCACCGGCACCCTGACGATTACCGTCAATGGCCAGGATTTGGTGCTGACGGTGGACGCCACCAACAACACCCTCACCGGACTGCGCAACGCCATCAACAGCGCCAGCGACAATCCGGGCGTAACGGCCTCCATTCTCAACGAGACCGGCGGCAGCCGGCTGGTCCTTACCAGCAACGATACGGGAGTGGACAACGCCCTCAACATCACCGTCGCGGATGATGACGGCAACAATACGGATGCCAGCGGCCTCTCCATGCTCTTCTATATCGGCGTCGGCGGGGACGGCTATGCCGAGCAGGTATCCAGTGCCCAGAACTCCCTGCTTACCATCGACGGATTCAACATCGAGAGTACCTCCAATACGGTGACCGATGCGGTTACAGGCGTAACCCTCAATCTGCGTGATATCGGCAGTGCCACGGTGAGCATCGAACGGGACAATACGGGGATAGAGGAGAAGATCTCACAGTTCGTGAACTCCTATAATCTCCTGATGGACGAGCTGGACAAATACCAGGCGGGTTCGCTTTCCACCGACTCCGGACTTCGCCGGATGGAGCAGGGGTTTGTCGACATTCTGGCTCAGGCGGCGAATGTCGGTGGCAGCGACAGGTATCTGTTCGAAGTCGGAATCGAGCGGGATAAATATGGCCGTCTTTCACTCGATACGGCGACCTTGTCGGACGCCCTCGCCAGCGACTTTACCATGGTCACCCAGCTGTTTGGCGACGATACCGCAGGTTATGCCACCCGGCTCTACAATATGGCCGACAGTCTGCTGGAGATCGGTGGTATCATCGATTCCCGGGAAGACAGCCTGGACAGTACCAAAGATCGAATTCAAACCGGCATCGACCGGGAGCAGTACCGACTCGACATCGTTGAGAAAAGCCTGATCGAACAATTCTCGGCACTGGATCAGACCCTGGCGTTACTGCAGGGTACGAGCAACTATCTGACAAATCAGCTGAATGCGATGAATTCGAAATAGTAACAAACGTGCAGAATACACACATTCGGTACCGGCTATAATACGAGATATAAATCCAAAGGTATAAACCCATGAAGAGCTCCGCCATCAACAGCTATCGTCAAGCAGCATCGTCAGAGGCTTACTGTGCCACGCCGCATCGGCTGGTGCAGATGCTCATGAGCGGAGCACTGGATGGCATCGCCAATGCCAAAGGCTCGATTGAGCGCAAGGAGCACGAGGCCCGGCACAATGAGATCAACTGGACGATTTCCGTGGTCGAGGCTTTGCGCGGCGCACTCGACATGAAGCAGGGCGGTGAGATTGCCGTCAACCTGGATAACCTTTACGACTACCTGGTGAGAAGGCTGTATGACGGTGATATCAATCAGGACGTCGGGGCCCTGGACGAAGTCGCCAGCCTGCTCCGAGAGGTCAAGCTCGCCTGGGATGCCATGCCGGATACCTTGAAACAGGCGCAGAATATCCAAGAGGCGGTCAAGACACTCTGATCGTGCTGCATTGGATCAATTCGACCAAAACATCGATCGAAGCATCGATCTGAGCCACCAGATCGTCGCCCTGGGCAAGCAGGGGGAGTGGGATAAGGTCCAGGCTCTGGACAGCGAACGTCTAAGTCTGCTGCAGGCTGTCTTTTCCGACAAGACCTTCGCGGCGCAGCGGGAGAAATACCGGGAGCGGATAGAGACACTCCTCCGGCTGAACGAGGCGGCGGTGGCTGTCTGTGCCCAGGCGAGAAGCGACAGCATGGCCAGCAGTCGGGCTGCCAAGAGAGGGTCGCATGCAATATCCGCTTACCGTAAACAGCGTGGCGGCGACTGATTTCTCCCAAAGCTGACCATTCAAGTCTGATTGCTTCTGGTTTCAATCGCTCACCGGTATAGGCCTGCGCCGTAGTTGGGCATGACCGGATTCGATCCTCTGTCTCCCGCAGCAAAGCAACCTTCTGTTGGCTTAAATCGATTCGCCCTAGAGTGTTGTCTGTTGTATAACAGCAGCATCGCTGCTCGCTGTGTTCAAACGAGTCCACTGTCTCGAATGTCACTTGTGCACCCAACCTATGCTCGGAGATCAAAGCATGGCAACTATCGTTGATGAAGGGCCGGAGACAGACTTCGATATCCGTCACGCCATCGAGGCCGGGGAGTTTGACAGGCTGGAACAGTACTTCTCCGATACATTGCAGGCCGGGACGGAGGTGTCTCCGCTGTTATATGCGGCCATGGCTGAAATCAGAAACAGACAGGATGACTTCGATTCCGCTCAGGAGTTCGCGGAAAAATCACTTGCCCTGAATTCCGATCTCGTCGAAGGCAATTTTCAACTCGGGTGCGCGCTTTTCGCGAAACAGGAGACCGATGCCGCCCAGGTGTTGTTTGACAAAGTAGCTGGAGAGCTCGAAGGTGATGCGCGTTTCTTGGCGCAGATGGCTAGATTGAGCATCAGGCGATTCGATCTGAAGAGGGCGCTTGAATATGTAGATGGCGCTATCCGATTGATGCCTGAACAGAGTCGCTACTATGCACTGAAGGCAGAACTCCTTCTGCTCGGGCAAAAGTTCACTGAGGCTCAGAGCATCGCGAAAAGGGCTGTCACGCTGGATAAGGGTAATCCGGATGCTTGGTCGCTGTTAAGTCGCGCAATATTGGCAACGAGCAAAAAGGGAGAGTTGGACAAGGAGATAAAGCGAGTCCGCAAAACCATCCCATTGCCCCAACTGTTGGATAGCGAGATCGCCGACCATCTCGTTGCGCAGGGACGATATGCAGAGGCGGAGCAAAGGCTTCAGGACATCATTGCGGAGCATCCCGACTGCGCCCGGGCATATCAAGTCCTTACCACGCTCTACATCAATTCCAGGCAATGGAACAAGGCAATCGAGACGGGATACAAAGCGCTCGGTTTTGCTCCCTACTCACTCATCAACTGGAAAAACATCGGTATTGCTCTCACCGAAAACGGTGAATATTACGCAGCTATGGTTTGGCTGCACAAGGCGTTGCTGGCGGATCCCAATGATCTCCTGATCGGTGCCCTGTACGCCCGCTCGCTACATCAGATGCGGGAGTATGAGGCGGCGCATGACCTTTTTCTGCAAATACTCGAAGAGCAGCCCGACAAACCCACCATTCTGCATCTGTACGCCCTTTTGCTCATGGATATGGGGCGTAACAAGGAGGCCGTGGAAGTCATCCAGCGTGCCCATCAGTTGGCAAAGAACGATTACAGTATCCAGATGAACCTGGCCATGGCTTTGACCAATGCCGGGGACTTTGAAGCGGCGCGCACAATCTATCGAAAGGTCATGGCGCAAAAGCCCGAATTTTCAGAGGCATTCCTCTACTACACCGATATTACGCCGATGGCTGATGATCAGGAGTTGGAGGGCGCTTTGACTCAATACGAAGACGCTTCCACAGATGCGAAACAAAAAGAGGAGTACAACTTCGCTCTGGCAAAAATTTATGAGGACAAGCGTGAGTTCGAGCGGTCTTTCCAGCACTTGAGTGCCGCCTGTACGCTGCATAAGCAAAGAGTAGGCTACAACGAAGCGGCCAACCTGCAGGGTATGAAACTGGTCAAAGAGATCTTTAGTGCCGACTTCCTCGAGCGCTTTGCGTCGTGCGGAAGTGACTCGAAGCGGCCCTTCTTCGTCCTCGGCATGCCACGATCAGGCACTACACTGGTGGAGCAGATACTGTCGTCACACCCTGATGTGGTCGGTGGCGGGGAGTTGACCGTGATGGACTCCATCGTTCGCAACCATGCGGCGAAGATGGACAAGGGCATGGTCTATTCCCTGGCTGATCTGGATTGTGAAGAGGTCGCCACGATGGCGAACGAATATCTAACCATGACTGCCTCCATCGCTCCGGAGGGGCAGTATCTCGTCAACAAGTTCCCGCACAACTTTCTCTACATAGGACTGATCTCCCTGATGTTCCCCAATGCGAAGATCATGCTTATGAAAAGGGATCCCATGGCAATCTGTTTTTCCTGCTACAAGAAGCGTTTTGTCAACGGACACGAGTACTCCTTCGATCTGCGTGACCTGGGTAACTATTACCTGGGGTATCAGGATTTGATAGACCATTGGTACAACGTATTGCCGGCGAGAATCTATACGGTCGAATACGAGAAGTTGACCGGTGATTTCGAAGCCGAAGCGAGAAAACTCATCGACTATTGCGGTCTGGCATGGGATGACGCCTGTTTGCAGTTCCACAAGACCAAGCGTGCCGTTCGCACCGCCAGCCAGGCCCAGGTCAGAAATCCGATCTACAGCAAAGCGGTTGCGTTCTGGCGTAACTTCGAACCGCAATTGCAGCCGTTGGCCGATATCCTTCAGCAGGCAAAAGGCGATAACGGTCCGGCATCCTGAGCCGGTGATCGCCGGCTCAGGAGCGTGCCTGCTAGGAGGTGAGAATCAGCTCGATCACCACCTTGCTGCCGAAATAGGCCAGCATCAGCACCACGAAGCCGCTGAGGGTCCAGATCAGGGCCTTCTGCCCGCGCCAGCCGAATCGATAGCGGCCCCACAGCAGGGTGCCGAACACGAACCAGGCGATGATCGAGAGCACGGTCTTGTGCGCCAGGCGCTGTTCGAACATGTTTTCGAGAAAGGCGAAGCCGCTGAGCAGGGCCAGGCTCAAAAGCACGAACCCGACCGCGATCATCTCGAACAGCAGACTCTCCATGGTCTGCAACGGCGGCAGGGCGCGGATGAAGCCCCCGGGGTGGCGCTGACGCAGATGGTGATCCTGGATCGCCAGCAGGATCGCCTGCACGCTGGCCAGGGCGAACAGGCTGTAGGCGAGCATCGAGACCAGGATGTGTATGGTCAATCCCCCCGAGAACTGGTCGGTGAGAAAGTGCACGCTCTGGAAACGACTGTCGAGATAGACCGCAACGGCGGTTATCGGCATGACCACGATAGCCAGGTTCTCGATCGGTTTGCTTAAGCTGGAAATCAGCAGCAACAGGGTGATGGTCCAGGTGATCAGCGACAGGGCATTGAAGACCCCCATGTTGACGCCGTTGGGCGAGACCATGTTCTGATACAGCGGCAGAGCGTGCAGCGCCACCCCGATAAAGCCGAGCGCCAGGGCGAGAGCCCGCGGCGCCTTGGTTTCCATTTGGGGGCGGAACAGCCGCAGGCTGATGATGAGACCGGCCGTGAGATAGGCGAGAATGGCGAGTAGGGCGATCAAGGTCCGACAAACCCTCGAAACAGTTTGAAAACATCCGCGATGTTCGCATATTTAGCCCAAGCGGGGAAAGTGATTGCCGTGGTCGGGAGGTGATTTGACTGCGGCTGGGATATAATCACGCGATTATGCCGCAGCTTCCCGCTTCATCGTCGCCGGGCCACGCGATCAGGCGACCGGCTGAAGCTGCAACACCATCGAACGACAAGCACCTGAGACGCCATGTTTGACAATCTGACAGAACGACTGGGCAAGGTCCTGAACAACCTGCGGGGCCAGGGCCGACTCTCCGAAGAGAATATCAAGGAGACCATGCGCGAGGTACGCATGGCCCTGCTCGAGGCCGACGTGGCGTTGCCGGTGGTGCGGGAGTTCGTCGAGCAGGTGAAGCAGAAGGCGATGGGCGAGGAGGTGATGAAGAGCCTCACCCCGGGCCAGACCCTGATCAAGATCGTCAATGACGAACTGGTCAAGGTGATGGGCGAGGCCAACGAGGGCCTCGATCTGGCCGCCCAGCCGCCGGCGGTGATCCTCATGGCCGGCCTCCAGGGGTCGGGTAAGACCACCAGCGTGGCCAAGCTCTCCCGCTGGCTGCAACAGCACGGCAAGAAGAAGATTGCGGTGGTCAGCTGCGACGTCTACCGCCCGGCGGCCATCGATCAGCTGCAGACGCTGGCGCAGGAGGTCAACGCCCAGTTCATTCCCAGCAGCGGAGACGAAAAGCCCCTCGACATCGCCAGGCGGGCCATAGCCGAGGCCAAACGCCAGTTCGCCGATGTGCTGCTGGTCGATACCGCCGGCCGTCTGCACGTCGACGCTCAGATGATGGAGGAGATCAAGCAGCTGCACCAGGCGATCGACCCGGTGGAGACCCTGTTCGTGGTCGACAGCATGACCGGCCAGGACGCGGCCAACACCGCCAAGGCCTTCAACGACGCCCTGCCGCTGACCGGTGTGATCCTGACCAAGGCGGACGGCGACGCCCGCGGCGGCGCCGCGCTCTCCATCCGCCAAATCACCGGCAAGCCGATCAAGTTCATCGGTGTCGGCGAAAAGACCGACGCCCTGGAGGCCTTCCACCCCGACCGTATCGCCTCGCGCATCCTCGGTATGGGCGACGTGCTCAGCCTGGTGGAGGAGGTCAGCCGCAAGGTCGACCAGGAGAAGGCAGCCAAGCTGGCGAAGAAGCTGCAGAAGGGCAAGGGCTTCGACCTGGAGGACTTCAAGGAGCAGATGCTGCAGATGGCCAATATGGGCGGTATCGGCGGCCTGCTAGACAAGCTGCCGGGCATGGGCAATCTGCCCGACCATGTGAAGAACCAGGTCAACGACAAGGAGATCGGCCGTCTGATCGCCATCATCAACTCCATGACCCCCCATGAGCGGGCTTTTCCCGCCGTCATCAAGGGTTCGCGCAAGCGGCGCATCGCCAATGGCTCCGGCACCCAGGTGCAGGACGTGAACAAGCTGCTCAAGCAGTTCACCCAGATGCAGAAGATGATGAAGAAGATGAAGGGCGGCGGCATGAAGAAGATGATGCGGGGGATGGCCGGCCGGTTTCCAGGCGGCGGCATGCCGGGTGGCGGCATGCCTGGCGGTGGCTTTCCGTTCTAATTCAACTGGTTGAATCAATTGTGAATTTTGAATTGTGAATTGTGAATTGGCGGTGTGCGCTCCGCGCGCGGCTGAATCGAACAGGTTGTGAGCGCTGCGAACCTCTTCAATTCACCATTCAAAATTCATAATTCAACATTAGATTCCGCTTCACATTGCAAAAAAGTTGGCTATAATGCGCGGTTTCCCGTCGACGGGTTTCCGTCGGTGTGTCTGAGTATATTTAAGGATACGAAATGGTAAGCATTCGTCTTTCAAGAACCGGTGCCAAAAAGCGCCCCTTCTACCACATCGTGGTGACCGACAGCCGCAATGCGCGGGACGGCCGCTATATCGAGCGCCTGGGCTACTTCAACCCCATCGCCGTGGGCGGTGAAGTGGAGCTGCATGTGGAGCAGGCACGGGTTGATCACTGGATCGCCCAGGGTGCGCAGCCGAGCGAGCGCGTGCAGAAACTGCTGAAGCAGGCCGCCAAACAGCAGGCCGCCTGAACGGGTGTGAACTGAACCGTCTGTCGCTGGCTCTGACCGTCGCGGAGGCGGTCCATGCGCAACATGAGCAGTGAAGACGGAATGATCATTTTAGGCCGGATATCCGGTCTATTTGGTATCAGAGGCTGGGTCAAGGTCTACTCCCACACTTCGCCGAGGGAGGGGATCCTCCGTTACAAGACCTGGTATCTCCACCAGGACGGCGGCTGGCAGCCACACAAGCTGGCGGCCGGACAGGCCCAGGGCAAAGGCGTAGTGGCAAAGCTGGAGGGGTTCGAGGATCGGGATCAGGCCGCCGCGCTGGTCGGCATCGACATCGCCATCACACGCGATCAGCTGCCGAAACTGAGGCCTGGCGAATATTACTGGACCGACCTGGAGGGATTGCGGGTCGAGAACCTGGAGGGGATCGATCTGGGAGTGGTCTCCCACCTCTTCGAGACCGGCGCCAACGATGTGTTGGTGGTGAAAGGAGAGCGCGAACGGCTGATTCCCTACACTATGGGTGAGGCCGTGAAGGAGGTCGATCTCCAGGCGGGCCGTATCCTGGTCGACTGGGATCCGGACTTCTAGGTCCAGAGATGCGATTCGACGTCATCACACTGATGCCGGCCATGTTCGAGGCACTCACCGGCGAGGGCGTGGTGGGCCGGGCCATCGGCAGGGGATTGGCGGAGCTGCGGCTCTGGAATCCCAGGGACTTTACCGAGGACGTGCACCGGACGGTCGACGACCGCCCCTACGGAGGCGGCCCCGGTATGGTGATGAAATACGAACCCTTGCAGCAAGCCATCGAAGCGGCCCGGCGGCAGGTTCCCCAGGCCCGGATTGTCTACCTCAGTCCGCAGGGCAGGCAATTCGATCAGGCTTCGGCCAAGCGCATGGCGGACAGCGGTCGACCCCTGCTGTTGATCGCCGGACGCTACGAGGGGATCGACGAGCGCATCATCGAGCGCTACGTGGACGAGGAGTGGTCGATCGGCGACTACGTGCTTAGCGGCGGAGAGCTTGCCGCCATGGTGATGCTCGATGCGGTGATTCGCCTGCTGCCCGGCGCCCTGGGCGACGTGGACTCCGCGGAACAGGATTCTTTCATGGACGGGTTGCTGGATTGCCCCCACTATACCCGTCCGGAGACGATCGACGGCATGACGGTGCCGGTGGTCCTGCAGAGCGGCAACCATGAGGCCATACGGCGCTGGCGGCTGCAGCAGGCGCTGTCACGCACCTGGCGACGGCGGCCCGATCTGTTGCAGGATCGACCGCTGACCGCCGAAGAAGAGAAGTTTTTAGCAGAAATCATTGCTGCGTCGGGAGACGCGGAGCAATTACAGGAGCAATAGACCATGAGCAATATCATCGCAGAACTCGACGCCGAGCAGATGGGCCGCGAGGTACCCGATTTTGGCCCCGGTGATACCGTTGTGGTTCAGGTACGTGTACGTGAAGGTGAGCGTGAGCGCCTGCAGGCGTTCGAAGGGGTGGTGATCGCCAAGCGTAACCGTGGCCTCAATTCGGCCTTCACCGTACGCAAGATCTCTCACGGCGAGGGTGTCGAGCGTGTGTTTCAGACCTACAGCCCGACCGTGGCCAGCGTCAAGGTGACCCGTCGCGGTGACGTACGCCGCGCCAAGCTCTACTATCTGCGCGGCCGCACCGGTAAGGCGGCGCGTATCAAAGAGAAGATCTGACCCGCTTCGCTTCCTTTGCGGGAAAGAAATAAGCCGTCCAGTCATCAGGCTGGACGGCTTATTTTTTGTTTGGCGATTGTCTGACTCTGACAAAGCCCGATTCAGCAAACCGCTCTGTAACATACTCACCCGAACATCGATCGGAGTGTAGGGTGCGGCTTGCCGCACCGATTCACCGCAAAAGCAGAGATCCGGTGCGGCAAGCCGCACCCTACGGCCGGATCCTATTTACGCTCAACTACGGATACGGTCTGAAATAATCCCCAGGCCGAATCACAGATCGAACACCACCTGCTTGATGCTGTTGTCCTCGAGCGAGGTGCTGATGCTGAAATTGAGCGACTTCATCAGGTCGAGCATCTTGAAGTTGTTGCTCAGGACTTCGCCCTCCATCTTCTCCAGGCCGCGATCGCGAGCGACCTCCATCAAATGGTGCATCAGACGATGGCCGATGCCCTGGCGCTGCCACTTGTCGCTGACCACCAGGGCGAATTCGCAGCTCTTCTTGTCCGGGTTGATGACATAGCGTGCGACTCCCAGCTCGATCTCGTGGTTGTCCTCCTCGGTGACCGCGATCAGGGCCATCTCGTAGTGGTAGTCGATCTGGGTGAAACGCATCAGCATCTCAGGCGTGAGCTCCTGCACCGAGCTCATATAGCGGAAGTACTTGGCTTCGTCCGAGAGCTCCCGGGTGAAGTTGCGCTCCAGGTCCACGTCCTCCGGACGAATCGGCCGGATCACGATGTTGGTGCCGTTGGGCAGCTGGGTGCGGGTGACCAGGTTGGCCGGATAGGGATGGATCGCCAGATGGTGATAGGGGTCGGTCGAGGGGCGCGGAAAATCGACCCGGATGCGGGCATCCACCGCCACCGCGCCCTCGTCATCGAGGATCAGGGGATTGATGTCCATCTCCTGAATCCAGGGCAGCTCGCAGGCCATGGTGGAGACGCGCAACAACACGTCGAGCAGGGCCTCGCAGTTGGCCGGCGGCATGTGGCGGAAGCGCTCCAGCATCTTGGCCGCCTTGGTCCGGTTGATCAGATCGCTGGCCAGGCTGCGGTTGAGCGGGGGCAGGGCGATGGCGGAGTCGCCCATCACCTCCACCGTGGTACCGCCGCTGCCGAAGCTGATCACCGGCCCGAACACCGGATCGCGCACGATGCCGATCAGCAGCTCGCGTCCGTTCGGACTCTGATACATCTGCTCCACGGTGACGCCTTCGATCTTGGCCTCCGGACGGGTCTCCTTGACCTGCTCGACCAGATCCCGGTAGGTACTGCGCACCACCTGGGCGTTGCTGATATTGAGACGGATGCCGCCGGCGTCCGATTTGTGCGAGATGTCGGGCGAGTAGATCTTCATCGCCACCGGGAAGCCGATCGACTCGGCCAGGATCAGCGCCTCGTTGGCGGATCGGGCGATGCCGTTTCTCACCGCATTGATGCGAAAGGCGCCGAGCAGGGCGAAGGATTCGGGCTCGGTGAGCACCTTGCGCTGCTCCGAAAGGGCGCTCTCGATGATCAGGCGCGCGCCCTCCACGTCCGGCTGAACGTGGCGACGCGAGGTCTTGGCTGGGGTCTGCAGCAGCAGCCGCTGGTTCTTCTGATAGGCCGAGAGGTAGGAGAAGGCGTCCACCGCGTTCTCCAGGGTGCGGAAGCTGGGCAGTTTGGCATTGTTGAACAGCCGGCGCCCGCCTTCGATCTGGTTGCCGCCCATCCAGCTGGTTAGGATCGGCTTCTTGTGGTGATCCGCCAGCTCGATCAGGGTCTTAGCCACCTCGTCGGGCTGGGTCATGGCCTGGGGTGTCAGGATGACGATGGCGCCATCCACCCCGGGGTCGTTGAGGCAGATGTCCACCGCCGCCCGATAGCGCTCCGGAGGGGCGTCACCGATCACGTCCACCGGATTGCCGTGGGACCAGACCTCGGGCAGCACCTTGTTGAGCTGCTTGATGGTCTCCTCCTTGAACTCCGCCAACTCGATCTTGCGATCAACGGCCCGGTCGGCCGCCATGACGCCGGGGCCGCCGCCGTTGGTGATGATGGCCAGGCGGTCGCCGTAGACGCGGTAGCGAGAGGAGAGGGCCTTGGCGGCGGAGAAGAGCTGGGTGACCGTCTCCACCCGTACCACGCCTGAACGGTCGAGGGCGGCGGAGAAGGTTTCGTCGCTGCCGACCAGGGCGCCGGTGTGGGACATGGAGGCGACTGCGCCGGCGGCCTGCCGTCCGACCTTGAGCACGATGACCGGTTTGATGCGCGCGGCGGCGCGCAGGCCGCTCATGAAGCGGCGGGCATCCTTGATGCCTTCGATATAGAGCAGAATGCTGTCGGTCTTCGGGTCAGTGACCAGATAGTCGAGATAGTCGCCGAAGTCGAGGTCGGCGGCGATACCGGTGGAGATGACGGTGGAGAACCCGATGTCGTTCATCTCCGCCCAGTCGAGAATGGCGGTGCAGATGGCGCCGGACTGGGAGACCAGGGCCAGATTGCCGGGCTTCGCATCGTTATTGCCGAAGGTCACATTGATGCCGCGATCGGGACGGATCAGGCCCAGACAGTTGGGGCCGATGAAGCGGATGCCGAACTCCTTGGCCACCTCCACCACCCGCTCCTCCAGGCGGCGACCGGCCGGTCCCGACTCGCGGAATCCGGCCGAGAGGATGATCATGGTCTTGACCCCATGCTGGCCGCAGGCCTCGACGATGGCGGGAATGGTTTTGGCCGGCGTGGCGACCACCGCCAGATCCACCGGTTTGCCTACGGCGTCGATGGTCTTGTAGGCCTTCACGCCCTGGATCTTGTCGTGTTTTGGATTGATCGGATAGATCCCGCCCTTGAAACCGGAAGTGAGAAGATTACGGAAGACCACCTCGCCAACCGAGTTTTCCCGCTCGCTGGCGCCGAACATGGCGATACTGTTGGGAGAGAAGAGAGGGGTCAAATAATGTGATTGCATGATCTCACGCCTGTTGAACGTCGGATGATGATATGGAGTATGATGTTCCAGGAACACTACAAGAAAAAGCTTAGCGGTTTGACTGCTACGACAACAGAGAGTTGCTCGAAATCATTCAGTTTATCGGCCTGGCCTACCCAAAGTTTACGCTCATCTGATGACAAATTCTTTATATTCGGTTCATAGTTTTCATGTTTTATAGTGAATATTTCAAGGCCCAATAAATGACCCGCCAAAAGAGGGCGCCGAAGTGAGAACAGCCTATATCACCCACCCTGACTGCCTGTTGCACGACACCGGTGAGGGACACCCGGAAAACGCCTCGCGGCTACAGGCGATCGATGACCGGTTGATGGCCGCGCAACTCTACGATTTCCTGCGCCACTACGACGCGCCCGAGGTGACGCGCGAGCAGCTCGAACGCTGCCACGATCCCGCTTACCTCGATCAGGTGGAAAGACTGATGCCGATGGAGGGGCATGCCTATCTCGATCCCGATACGGTGGTCAGTCCCGAGTCGCTGCGAGCGGCCCGTCGGGCTGCCGGGGCGGTGGTCAAGGCGGTGGATCTGATCATGCAGGAGGGTCTGCAGAACGCCTTCTGTGCGGTACGTCCGCCGGGACACCATGCCGAGCGCATGCGCACCATGGGGTTCTGCATCTACGGCAATGCGGCGATCGGCGCCGCCCATGCCATGGCGGAGTACGGTCTCGAGCGGGTGGCGATTCTCGATTTCGACGTGCACCACGGCAATGGCAGCGAGGACATCTTCCGGGAGGATCGTCGCGTCATCGTCTGTTCCACCTTTCAGCATCCCTTCTATCCCTATACCGCCATCGAGGAGAGCCCGGATCACATCATCTGCGCTCCACTCGACGCTACCGCCAAGGGGCCCGAGTTCCGGGATGCGGTGACCACGCACTGGTTGCCGGCCCTGCACCATTTCGAACCGCAGATGCTCTTCGTCTCGGCCGGTTTCGATGCCCATCTGGAAGACGACATGTCCGGCGTGAGCCTGACCGAGGCGGATTATCGCTGGGTGACCGAGCAGATCCAGTCCATCGCCAGGCAGTACGCCGAAGGACGTGTCGTCTCCGTGCTGGAGGGGGGCTACGACAACAGCTCCCTGGGGCGCAGTGTGGAGGCGCACATCCGGGTGCTGATGGACCTGCATTAGTGATCAATGGCTCGCGAAGGAACGCTTGTGTTTAAAACGTCAAAGCGTAGGGTGCGGCTTGCCGCACCGGTTATCCCAGCCCAAGGCGATTCGGTGCGG
>JBNLGI010000031.1:0-3384 GCA_050305975.1 Sedimenticolaceae bacterium
AGCAGCGTCAGGAGGAGTCGGCCCTGCCGACCATCTCCAAGGGAGCCCAACAATGAAACACCTCTGGCTCGCCGCCACCACCGATGTCATCGAGTCCCTGCGCGCCCGCTGGTTCATGGTCTACGCCATGGTCTTCGGCGGCCTGGTGGTGATCCTCTTCGCCTTCGGCCTGGCCGAATCGCGCATCATGGGCTTCACCGGGCTCTCCCGCCTGCTGATCACCTATATCCAGCTGTCGATGGCGATGTTGCCCATATTCGTGCTCATCACCACCGTACGCTCGGTGGCCGGCGACCGGGAGGCGGGGGTATTTGAATACCTGCTGTCGCTGCCCATCTCGCTCAGCGCCTGGTTCTGGGGGCGGGTCTTCGGCCGCTTCCTGGTGGTCTTCCTGCCGGTCTTTCTGGCCATGGTCGGGGCCACGCTGTGGGGCATGGCCAAGGGTGTCGAGGTGCCCTGGGACCTGCTGGTCTACTACACCGGCCTGTTGATGTCGCTGGCCTGGTGTTTCCTCGGCATCGGCATGCTGATTTCCACCGTCGCCCGCAGCGCCGACGTGGCCCAGGGCGCCGCCTTCGTGGTCTGGCTCACCCTGCTGCTGTTTCTCGACCTGATCCTGCTCGGCGTGCTGATACAGGAGCATCTGCCGCCGGAGACCGCGGTCGGTATCGCCCTGGCCAACCCGATGCAGGTCTTCCGCACCGCCACCATGATGCTGTTCGACCCCCAGCTGGTGCTGCTGGGTCCCACCGCCTACGTGATCCTGGACAACTTCGGCCAGGCGGGATACATCGCCTACGCCTTGCTATATCCTATGGCGCTGGGGACCGCCTGCGCCGGTCTCGGTTTCTATCTGTTCAAACGCAGTGATCTGCCGTAGTCGCCGGCCAGGGAGCCGGCAGGGCATCGACGATGAAAAGCAATGCGCTGTTGTGGGGAGTTCTGGGGCTGCTGCTGGCTGCGGTCTGCGGCGTGGCCGTCTACAAGGCTTGGCCCGTGCTCTTTCCCGAGATTGCCGTCGCCGTTCCCGCCGATCCGGCCTGCGACCTGCGGGCAGGTCCCTGCCGCTCGACGTTCGCAGGCGGCGAGGTCAGCTTCGCCATCGAGCCGCGTACGCTACCGCTGGTCAAACCGCTGCAGCTAAGGGTCGAGCTCAAGGGCATGCAGGCGCAACAGGTGGCGGTCGAATTCAGCGGCGTCGACATGAACATGGGTTTCAACCGCTTCCCGCTCAAGCCCGCGGGGGAGGGGGTCTTCACCGGAGAGGGTCTGCTGCCGGTCTGCGTCAGGGACGCCATGGAGTGGGAGGCCAAGGTGTTGATCGCAACCGGCCGGGGACTGACCGCGGTGGCCTATCGCTTCATCACGGTGCGGCCGGGAGCGGCGATGCCGGGTCAAGATAACTAGCGGCGCTTCAGCGATCAGTCGTCGACGATGGAGAGATAGGCGAAGATATCGCGTAGCTCGTCGTCATTGAAATCGAGCAGCAGCCGGTCCTCCGGGGCCTCCGGATCGTGGATGCGCACGCCTTCCCGATACTTCTTCACCTGTCGCCACAGATAGTTGGTGTACTGGCCGGCCAGCAGGGGTACCGCCTTGTCGGCGCGTCCCCAGCCTTCGCTGCCGTGGCAGCTGGCGCACTCCTTGCGATAGCGCTTGCGGCCCAGCTCCACGTCGCCCGGCGCGCGCGGGATCTGCATCAACTGCTTCGACTCCAGCAGCCGCTCATAGGCGTTGAAGCCGGGTGCGTTCTCGTCCACCGGCGGCAGTTTGGTCTTGAGTTCGATGCCCTGCAGGAAGTGTGCGATATCTTCGATGTCCGGATCCGGCATCTGGCGGTCGTCTACATACTCGATCATCGCCAGGTTCGGCCGCTTGCGCTCGCGAAACAGATGTAACTGCCGGGCCAGGAAGGGGGCGGGCATGCCCGCGAGTCGGGGATACTCCCCCTCGTTACCGCCCTGGCCGTATTCGCCGTGACAACCGGCGCAGACCTCATTGATGTCCTGGCCGTTCTCCAGATCGATGGCGAACAGGGGCGGGCTGCAGAGCAGCAGCAGGGCGGCGGAGAGCTGTTTCAATCGCGGCATCGGCGGCAGATTTCTGGTGATATGGGTCTCTGTCGACAGATAAGTCATAACGACAGTGGGATTTCACCATGTTGACCCGATATGGGTTTGATATGCGTCAAGTTCGAGTTAAGGCCGAGGGGGTTGAATAACCCTGAAAAAGGCATAGCAACTCACCCGGTGACTTTGACCATGAACGACCCCGATCTCTCCAACCGGCTCTCGGACTCCGACATCAAGGCGTTGTTCAGCGCCATCGACCAGAAGGACGTCCTGACCTTTTCCGATTTTCTCTCTCTCGACGTCAGCTTCCGTTTCGGCAACGCCGAACCCATAGAGGGCAGGCAGCCGGTCACGGAGATGGTGCAGGGCTTTTTCGACTCGATTCAAAACCTGGAGCACGAGCTGCAGGAGATCCTGCGCGACGGCAACGCCATCGTCTGCCGGGGGGAGGTGACCTACACCCGCCACGACGGCAGCCGGCTCAAGGTGCCGTTCATGAACTACTTCGGCATCGCCAAGGGCCTGATCCGCGAATACCAGATCTACATCGACGCCTCGACCCTATATACCGCCTAGACACGGACCGGCATATGAAAAGCCTCTACCTGCTCCTGCTGCTGACCCAGAACGGCGCCGGCGACATCAACGCCGCTTTCGTCAACAGCGACAGCCTGGAGTCCTGCGAACAATCGCGTCTGCTGGTGGAGGCGATCTTCAAATCCCGATCGATCCCCGTGCTGTACCAACAATGCCTGCCTTCAGAGCTGAGGTTTTCACCCTTTCAACACGCCGACTCCACGCGGGTCGAGCGGCATCACTATCTGATCGTACCCCCCGGGGAGGGGAGTGATCTGCGGATAGAGCCGATGGAAGGTCAGCAAGGCTGTCTGGCGCAACGCCGACAGGTAGAACCGATGACCGCATATTGTGCCAGTTCGGTTCAAGGCTTACTTGAGTAGGAGTAACTCCCAGACAGCGATGTGCTGACTGAAGCTCAGATGGCACAAAAAAATACGGGAGCCTACGAGGCGCTACAATATTTTGAAAACTTGCGTTTCTAGCTCAAATGCACTAAAACGTAACGATAATGCGCTTAAAATCATAGGGATAGCTGCCGGAATGGAAGCATCAAATCAACCCAAGCGACTCGTAACAATACCAGCCCCATTTGATTCCTACATGCATGGAAACTCTGGGTGAGATGAGAGTGGAATGATATGGTTTCAAATGAGAACATTATTAAAACAAATGGCGGCGTATTGCAATTATTTGTGCTGGCGTCATAACACAATACATGCGCCAGCTACATAAT
>JBNLGI010000032.1:0-5156 GCA_050305975.1 Sedimenticolaceae bacterium
CCTTGTTTTATATGGTGGGTCGTGTAGGAATCGAACCTACGACCACCTGATTAAAAGTCAGATGCTCTACCGACTGAGCTAACGACCCGAAAATTGGAACGCGAATACTACCCCAGATTACTCCCCGAGTGAACCCCAAAGGCCGGTTTTCGCCCTTTTTCCACCCCTATTCCATCAGATCGATATGAACTCCCTGCGCTTCCAGCGCATCCGCCCGGGTCTGCACGAAGCGCTGGAAACTGGGCTGTTCCCGGTAGCTTCCCGAGAGCACGTATTCCATGGCGGCCTGGGTGTGAAAGCCCCTCAGATAGGCCTCGGTGCGGAAGACCTCCCGGCCCTCGGCGTCGAAGAAGAGCAGGCTGGGGGCATAGTTGATCCTGAGGGCCGCAGCCCACTCGGTGGAGGTCAGGGTCCTGCCATCGGGCGTGATGAGGGGCTCAGATGACCAGACATCGACCAGCGCCACGTCGAACTGGTCGAGGCTGCGCCTGATCTCCTCCCGCTTGAGGATATCGCCATGCAGCTCATCGCAGGGAGGACACTGCTTCATCTCCATCAGCACCAGCAACGGCTTGCCTGCGGATGCCGCCCGTCGCAGGTCGAGGGGAGGTTGCAGATTGCTGTCCTCCCGATGCAGTTTGCCGCTGGCGGCCGCCGGTTGCCGGGCAGCTAGAAAGTCGCGAAACCGCTGTTTCGTCTCCTGTCTGCCCGCCACATAGTCGAGAGCAGCAGTGAATTTATGCGGGGGATAGTAGCCGTTGAGCCGCAACACCGTCCTGCCGTGCTCGTCGAGAAACAGCAGGGTCGGGGTGTACATCACCTTCAGCTTTTCGGCCAGCCTCTTTTCGGTGGTGACCTCGCCGTCGAGATCGGTGACCTCGTTGTCACCCCACATGTTGATGGCGATCACCTGGAACCCGGCGACCGTTTTATCCACGATCTCCTTGATGGAGAAGTTCTCGTTCAGCAGCTTGGCGCAGTAGGGACAGCCATCCTGGTGGAAAAAGAGCATCACCCGCTTGCCCTCCGCCGCGGCCTCCCGCACATCCTCCTGCAGGTCGAGAAACGAGTGCTTGAACCACGCGGGTTTTTCGTGGAATCCCGGGTTGACCAGGTCGCCGCCCAGAGCCTCTTCAGGCTGTTCCGCCCACAGAGGAGTAAAACCGATCAAAAGTAGGAGCAGAACGCTCAGTCGCAACATGGAGTGCCTCCTTAGAACCTGTCGTTGTCAGACGGCGACGATTTCACTGATAGAACCTCGCACGAACCCATTGGTTCAACGGAGAGACAGTATCCACCGTCGAGGTTTTGTCGCTAAACGAATGAAATTCCTGCGCAATACCGGGTCATACACCGTCAGTAATTTGTCGCCGCAAGATACTTACGTTCTTATCTTACTGTATTTACATACATTATTATTATTGGCATGCATTTCGCTTTTTACACCACTGAGATCCCTATGAGCGAGTCGACAGCATGAGTATCCACAGCATACAGCAAGCAGGCACCCACAAAGCCCCAGGTGTGCTTTCCGATTCACATGCCAGCGTTCTGAACGACAACGGCACGCTGGGACTCATCATGGAACTCAGCGGCAAGCTCCAGACCACGCTCGAACTGGAGGGTCTTATCGAGCTCTTTGCCCAGGTGATCGAGAGCGAATTCGACTTCGACAGCCTGACCTATCTCGATCCCGAACAGGATCTGACTCTGAAATACGGCCGTCGGGCCGGCAAGAACAAGCTCAATTACCAGCTCAAGGTGTTGGAGTCGGATCTGGGCAGGATTCAGTTGACCCGCACCCGCAGGTTTAAACCGGTGGAGATCGAACAGCTCGAAACACTGCTGGCCGCCCTGCTCTATCCCCTGCGCAACGCCCTACTCTATCGCACGGCAATCCACTCCGCCTTCATCGACTCGCTGACCGGGGTCAAGAACCGTACCGCCTTCGACAGCAACTTCAGCCGCGATATCGAATACGGCCACCGCAAGGAGAGCGAGCTGTCGCTGGTGGTGCTGGACATCGACCTGTTCAAACGCATCAACGACAACTATGGCCATATCGTCGGCGACGATGTGCTGCGTCAGGTCGCGCAAACGGTCGAGAAGACCATCCGTAGCAGCGACGCACTCTATCGTTACGGCGGCGAGGAGTTCGCCATCGTCCTCAACGGCACCGACGAATCAGGCGCCCTGCTGTTGGCTGAACGTATCCGGCGCAATGTGGAGCAACTCAAGTTCGATGCACTGAGGGGGATCCGGATCACTCTCAGCCTGGGCATCGCCGTCATGCGCGGCAACGAGAGCGCCGAACAGTTGTTCGCACGCGCCGATGCCGCGCTCTATCAAGCCAAAACCCAGGGTCGCAACCGGGTGGTCACCGCCGCCTGACCCTATCCCTCCACCCCACCGACGCCACGACAAGGCTGACCCGGGACCGACCCTCGGCGGAATTATCCCCCATCATCTTACGAGCCAGGCCATCACTACTCCGATGAATGGACTGCCCGACCATCCGGAGCCATCGGCATGTTGCCGGGAGCACGCCCTGTTCACGCCCGCCACCGACAGCTTCGATGCAGCATGCACGACTCACAGCGCGGTTTGGGGCGACAAACCTGCTTCGCATGGTGGTCGATGAGGGCGTGAAACTCGTTGTACATGGCCACGTCGGCCGGGAGTGCGCGTTCGAAGATAGCGCGCAGGGCCTCGTAGG
Organism: Sedimenticolaceae bacterium; assembly: GCA_050305975.1. GTDB lineage: Bacteria > Pseudomonadota > Gammaproteobacteria > Chromatiales > Chromatiaceae > Thiodiazotropha. The sequence continues at coordinate 2,717 of JBNLGI010000032.1, forward strand.
GGAGGCTCGCGTCCAGCAGTCCCAGACGGGAGCAGAGCCGACGGGTATAGGCGTCGATGACGAAGACCGGCCGGTGATAGGCATAGAGCAGGATGTCGTCGGCGGTCTCAGGCCCGATGCCGTGAATCGAGAGCAGCGCCTCGCGCAACACTGCGGTATCGAGACCTTCCTGATCATTTCGGGACAACAGCCAGTGGCAGAGCGACTGGAGCCGTTTCGCCTTGACGTTGAAATAGCCCGAGGGACGCAGATGCAGCGCCAGCTTCTGCGGACTCAGGACGGCAATGGCGGCGGGATCGAGCAGATCGGACTGGCGCAGATTCTCGATCGCCCGCTCCACGTTAATCCAGGCCGTGTTCTGGGTCAGCACCGCCCCCACCATCACCTCGAAGGGGGTTTCGGCGGGCCACCAGTGTTGCGGTCCGTAGTGGTCGAACAGGCGCCGGTAGAGGGCTTCCAGCGCCCGTCGGGTGGATTTCAACGACGCTTGCCTCCACCCGGCCGGCTCTTGGCCCAGGGGTCGGTGACCTGGTCCGTTCCACTCCCGGCTGGGGAGCGGCCTTTGGCTTTGCGCGGGGGCGACGCCTCATCACTCGACGGTCTGTTTCTAGGCGTGGCGCCGCGCCTGCCTTTAGCCGGGCCCTGCGCCGGTTTTCTCGGCGGACGGCCTTTCGTCTGGCTGCCGGAACGGGAGCGGCCGCTCTCACGTCCTGTCTCCTCTGTGGCGGCGGATTGTCTGTCGCGCTGCTGTTTACCATGCGCCGGCATGCGTTTGCGGGGTTTGTCCGCTTTGAGACCCAGGGTCTTCAGCAGTTCGTCGATCTCGCCCTCGGCGAGATAGCGCCAACGTCCCGCCTTCAGGGCCGATTCGAGCATCACACTACCGTATCGCACCCGCTTGAGGCGGTTGACCTTGGCCCCGACCGCTTCCCACATGCGCCGCACCTCGCGCTGACGTCCCTCCATGATCACCACGTGGAACCAGCGGTTGATACCCTCGCCGCCCGACTCGACGATCTCCTCGAAGCGGGCCGGCCCGTCCTCCAGCTCGACCCCGTGGACCAGCTGTTCCAGCTGCTCCTCGCTGACCTCGCCCATGACGCGCACGGCATACTCCCGCTCCACCTGGCGGCTCGGGTGCATCAGCTGATTGGCCAGCTCGCCGTCGGTGGTGAGCAGCAACAGGCCGGTGGAGTTGATGTCGAGGCGGCCGATGGGGACCCAGCGACCGTGTTTGAGTTTCGGCAGGCGCTCGAAGACGGTGCGGCGGCCCTCCGGATCATGGCGCGTCACCAGCTCCCCCTCGGGCTTGTTGTAGACCAGCACCTCCCGCTCCGGCGGCTCCAGGCGCTTGAACGAAACCTTGCGTCCCTCGACCTTGATGGTGTCGGTCGGCACCACGCGCTGACCCAGCTGCGCCGGCTTCCCGTTGACCTCCACTTTGCCGGCGCTGATCCAGCCCTCGATCTCGCGCCGAGAGCCCATGCCGGCGTTGGCCAGGACCTTCTGCAGACGCTCTCCGACGGGGGCCTTACTCCGGGTCATGGGAGGGCTTCTTCAATTCGGTCTCCAGCTCGATCACGTTGTCGGCCGACTCGACCGCCACCTGTATTTCGGCATCCCGCTCCTCGCCGGGCTGATCGGCCTCGTCTGCGGCTTCCTCGCTCGCTACCGGCTCCGCCCCTTCCACTTCCTCGGTCAGCAGTTCTGAATCCTCGGCGATGACCTCGTCATCGGTCTCTGCGTCACCGCCGCCGGTCTCCTCGGAGACGAGCTGTTCCTGCCGGTCGGGATCGCTCAGCTCGAGTTCCCGGTTGATGGAGTCGAGATCACGGATCTCGGCCAGGGTCGGCAGCTCGTTCAGGCTCTTCAGGTTGAAGTAGTCGAGAAATTCCCGGGTGGTGGCGTAGAGCGACGGCTTACCGGGGACGTCGCGATGACCCACCACCCTTACCCACTCGCGCTCGGTGAGGGTTTTGATGATGTTGCTGCTGACGCTGACGCCGCGGATGTCTTCGATCTCGCCCCGGGTGATGGGCTGGCGGTAGGCGATCAGCGCCAGGGTCTCGAGCAGGGCGCGGGAGTATTTCGGCGGCCGCTCCGTCCACAGACGGGAGACCCAGGGGGAGAGCCCGGCGCGCACCTGGATGCGAAAGCCGCTGCCGACCTCGATCACCTCGATGCCGCGCCCCTGGTAATCCTCCATCAGGCTGTCGAGCACCTCACGCACCGCCTTCTTCTCAGGCTGCTCGCGCTCCTCGAACAGAGCCAGGATCTGGTCCAGGCTGAGGGGACGTCCCGCCGCCAGCAGGGCGGCCTCGACGATCTGTTTCAGTTTCTCTTCGGATGCCATATCGAATTCGGTTTTCCGTGCACGGTCGGTTTCACACGGTGCGGCAAGCCGCACCCTACCCTTGATTTGCCGTAGGGTGCGGCTTGC
>JBNLGI010000033.1:0-1602 GCA_050305975.1 Sedimenticolaceae bacterium
CACCCAGACGCCCAGGCGCTTGCGCTCCATCTGGATCGGCTCGCCGACATAGCTCAGGAAGGCGGTGAGATCACGCGCCAACTGGTCGTACTCCTCGGCACTGAGAAGTCCCGGGGTCACCGGCTCGAAACGGTCGAAGACTTCAACATCGTGCCCGGCGGAATCCTTCTCCACCTTGTAGACCGCCTTCTGGGTGCCTTGCAGCTCCCACAACACGTGCGGCATGCCGACGTCGGGAAAGACCGTGTTGTTGACACCGAAGGGGCGTTTCTCATCCAGGTAGAAGCTGCGCAGGTAGGTGTAGATGTAGTCCACGCCCCGGGCACGGATGAGCACGCTCAGGTCGGGCGGCGGGTTACCGAACCAGGCGGTGCCCTGCTGCTCGGTCATGGCGATGTTCATGGTGTCGCCGATCTTGTCGGTGGTGAACATCAGGTTGTCGATCACCTCTTGCTCGGTCAGGCCCAGGTCCTTCGCCATCCGGTTGTAGCGCTGATACTTGGCCGAGTGGCAGCTCAGGCAGTAGTTGACGAAATACTTGGCGCCACGCTGCAGGGAGGCCTGATCGCTGAGATCGATATTGGCCTCATCCAGGTGAGCGCCGCCGCCTGCGGCCACTCCGAGCATGGGGGCCGCGGCTAACAGGAATGCAACAATCAGCTTTTTCATTCGGTCACCCTCTCAGGCACGGGTTTGGTCTTGTCGAGCTTGCTGTAGATCGGCATCAGCAGGAAGAACGCGAAGTAGTAGGCGGTACCAACCTGCGCCATCGCCTTGTAGAGGTCGGTGGTCGGCTGGGTGCCCAGATAGCCCAGCATGATGAAGTCGATCACGAACAGCCACAGCAGCGTTTTGTAGAGCATACCCTTGTAGCGGATCGACTTGACCGGGCTGCGATCGAGCCAGGGCAGGAAGAACATGACCAGGATCGAGGCGAACATGGCCACCACGCCGGGGAAGGCCGAACCCATCATCGAGGGCACGGCGCGCAGGATGGCGTAGAAGGGGGTGAAGTACCAGACCGGCGCGATGTGCGGCGGGGTCTTCAGCGGGTTGGCCGGCTCGAAGTTGGGGTGTTCCAGAAAGTATCCGCCCATCTCCGGAGCATAGAAGATCACCGCGGCGAAGAGGAACAGGAAGCCCGCCACGCCGGCGATATCCTTCACCGTGTAGTAGGGGTGGAACGGAATGCCGTCTTTGGGGATGCCGTTCTCGTCCTTGTTCTTCTTGATCTCCACACCGTCCGGATTGTTGGAACCCACCTTGTGCAGGGCCACGATGTGGATGAACACCAGGGCCGCCAGCAGGAAGGGCAGCAGGAAGTGCAGGGCGAAGAAACGGTTCAGGGTGGCGTCGGAGATGACGTAGTCACCGCGCACCCAGACACCCAGGTCGGGGCCGATCACCGGCACCGCCGAGAACAGGTTGACGATAACCTGCGCGCCCCAGTAGGACATCTGGCCCCAGGGCAGCAGATAGCCGAAGAAGGCGGTGGCCATCATCGCCAGGTAGATGATCACGCCGATGATCCAGAGCAGCTCGCGCGGCTTGCGGTAGGAGCCGTACATCAGGCCGCGAAACATGTGCAGGTAGATGACGATG
>JBNLGI010000034.1:0-7141 GCA_050305975.1 Sedimenticolaceae bacterium
CCTGGTGCTGTTCGCCGACTTCACCAGCACCCTGGAGCACGCCGGCAAGACCATCACCTTTCCGCTCTCCGATCCTGCCGTACTGATCGGTCTGTTCATCGGCGGCCTGGTGCCCTACCTGTTCGGCTCCATGGCCATGGAGGCGGTGGGTCGTGCCGCCGGCGGCATCGTCAACGAGGTGCGTCGTCAGTTCCGCGAGAAGCCCGGCATCATGGACCACAGCGAGAAACCCGACTACGGCAAAGCCGTGGACATGCTGACCAAGGCAGCCATCAAGGAGATGATCATCCCCTCCCTGCTGCCGGTGCTGATGCCCATCGTTGTGGCACTCGGTATCGGCGCCCTGATGGGAGGCGACGCCGGTGCCAAAGCACTCGGCGGCCTGCTCATCGGCACCATCGTCACCGGCCTGTTCGTGGCCATCTCCATGACCCCCGGCGGCGGCGCCTGGGACAACGCCAAGAAGTACATCGAGGACGGCAACTTCGGCGGCAAGGGTTCTGACGCCCACAAAGCGGCGGTCACCGGCGACACCGTCGGCGACCCCTACAAGGACACCGCCGGCCCGGCCGTCAACCCGCTGATCAAGATCATCAACATCGTCGCCCTGCTGATCGTGCCGCTGCTCTGAGCGGCGACATGCAGGACAGTTGCAAAGGCGGCCTTCGGGCCGCCTTTTTCATTTCCACACTCCGAATTCTCGACCTCAATGCCGTGGATGATCCAGCACATGGTCTAGCTAGCCCGAATGCTTCACCCGGGAATGCGATGACCGTTCCGGTATCGTTGTTCAGATGAGGGTTTGAGATCAGCCCAAGCTGTTGATGATCATGCAAATACCGCAGCTGGACGACGAAATCGGCGCGAGGGCGCGTTCAGCGGGGGCCGGCAACCCTTTGCACTCTAAATATTTATTTTATTACAGTTGGTTAACAACGCCTCTAAGCGACTGGTTGAAATAGACGGGCCAGCCCGGGTGGTGGCGATTTCGATATTCTGAAAAAAGTAACTAATCGTCTTGCATCGGACGTTGATCACCGGTTTAATATTGAGAACTGCATCACATTTTCAGCCATCACGGACTACAAAAAGGACTTTCAGGGATGTTTACCGATCATTTTCCTCCCCCGCTCAAGGCGGGCCAACCATGTGCGGGTTTGAACCTTGGACCGGTACCTACGGTCCCGCTTCCATGTAAGCGCGAAAGATCCCCCATGCTTTTGATTGACCATCTCAACTGACCCAAGACCGAAGGAAAGTTAGAGAACGCTTTTCCAGACGCTACGCGACGGTTTTATCCCAGCACAGTGAATAGGGACAATCATCAAGGAGATATGTGGTGAGCATGCTGATCACGAAGGCCAGGGCAGGAGACAGCGAGGCTCAATACGAGATCGCCTGCATTTTGGCTTCCGGCCACCTGGGCGCAATAAACCACAAGGCTGCATTTCACTGGTACATGAAGGCTGCCTTGAAGGGCCACGTCGAGGCCATGTGGAACGCAGGCTTGCAGCTTGTTCTCGGCATGGGGGTAGAGATGTCCATCGATGCGGGATTACATCTGATCGATAGGGCAGCCAGTCGATATTGCCATGACGCCGTCCGCTACCTGGCGGACACCTACCACTTTGGGCTGCATGGTGTATCGATCGATAGAGAGAAAAGTGACTACCTGTACCGTCTGGCAGAGAACCTGGAAGCTTGGCATCCGAAAAAATATCCCATCTTGAGCCAACAGCGATTTGCCTTGTCGGCCCAGAGCGGTAACGTCACCAACCAGGGCCGGTGAACGGAACAGTTCGCGAAGGGTTTTGGCCTCGCTTCGCCCGGGCGCGACAGGAGAGGACGACCGCCACCCATCTGGAGATATAGCTATACGAAATCACTCGAAATCGCAGGCTCCCGTCTTGTTAATTAAACGCATGCCCAATGATCGTCATCAAAAAGCCATCCAACGGCATGCGTCCGTTTACTTCCCACGCACGACTGAGACCTCGAAAGACTCAGACGCGCCATCGATCTAAGGGCCGAAAGGTGCACTGCAACATCGGCCTTGGGAACCGGCCACCAGTCTGACTATAATGTGTCCTTTTTACCCCGAGGATCCTGCCCATGAATCTCGACCGCGTCTCATCCGGAGCCAACGTCCCCAATGAGATCAATGTGATTATTGAAATCCCGGCCCACTCCGACCCGGTGAAGTACGAGCTGGACAAGGATACCGGGGCCATGTTCGTCGATCGTTTCATGTCCACCGCCATGCACTACCCCTGCAACTACGGCTATGTGCCCCATACCCTGTCGAAGGATGGCGATCCGGTGGACGTACTGGTGCTGACCCCCTATCCGCTGATTTCCGGCTCGGTCATCAAGTGTCGCCCGGTCGGGGTGCTGAAGATGAAGGACGAATCGGGCGACGACGCCAAGGTGCTGGCGGTGCCGATCGACAAGCTCTGCAAGACTTATCGCGGGGTGCAGACTTTCCGCGACCTCTCCGGCGAGACCCTCAACCGTATCTCCCATTTCTTCGAACACTACAAGGATCTTGACGAGGGCAAGTGGGTCCGCGTCGATGGCTGGTACGGTGTCGACGAGGCCAAGCAGGAGATCCTCGATTCGGTGCAGATGTACAAGGATGCCCCCGACAAGCCCAACTTCTGACGCCGGCAAGCGCCGGCTCTGAGCCGGCGCCCAGTTCCGACAGCTTCACAGCGACAACACTGAAAGTGTGGGTTAATCCGCTTCCAGCGGCACACGCCCTGCACTACACTGCCACCAAACTCCCGCTCCGGCACTTCCCGCATTATGAAAGTCTGCATTCTTTCCGACAGCCATGATCACATTTCCCTGCTCGACGCCGCCGTCGAGCTCGCCGTCGAACAGGGGGCGGAAGCGATACTGCACTGTGGAGACGTGGTGGCGCCCAGCACCCTGCAGTGCCTGGACAAGTACGGCCTGCCCGTACACGTCATCCACGGCAACAACACGGGCGACCTCTACACCCTGGGGCGGCTGGCCAGCCGGGAGGAGAACAACATCCACTATCACGGCATGGACGCCGGGCTGGAACTGGCGGGACGCCGCATCTTTCTGGTCCACTATCCCCACTATGCCAAGGCCATGGCTGCCACCGGGGAGTGGGATCTGGTCTGTTGTGGACACAGTCATAAAGTCCTGATCGACACGGTCGAAAACCTGAAAGGGACGATGACCCAGCTGGTGAATCCAGGCACTATCGGCGGTGTCGGCCGCGCACCCGCCACCTTTGTCATGGCCGATCTGGAACAGATGAGTTTCGAGACACTCGAAATCTCCAAGTCGATCGAACGGGAGGCCGGTTACTGATGAACGAATTCACCCACTTCAATGCCGCCGGCGAGGCCCACATGGTCGACGTGGGCGACAAACCCCAGAGCCGCCGCCGGGCAATCTGCGAAGGGCGCATCAGCATGCAGCCGGAGACCCTGTCGATGATTCTGCAGGGCGGTCACAAAAAGGGGGACGTGCTCGGCGTCGCCCGTATCGCCGGCATCATGGCGGCGAAGCGGGCGCCGGAGCTGATCCCCCTCTGCCACCCCCTGATGTTGACCAAGGTGGAGATCGATTTCGCGGCGGACGAGGCGAGCCATAGCATAGGCTGCAGGGCTCATGTGGAGACTCTGGGTCAGACCGGCGTTGAGATCGAAGCCCTCTGCGCCACCCAGATCGCGCTGCTCACCATCTATGACATGTGCAAGGCGGTGGACCGGGGGATGACCCTCAGCGACATTCGACTGCTGGAAAAGTCCGGTGGAAAATCGGGGACTTGGGAAAGAATTGAGTAAATAAGACCATAAATCTTGTCTATTATTGAAAGGTATTCGTGATCTCTGTCACAATATCGAAAATTTTCATCTGACAGAAAAGCGCAAGTCTCAACCAAGTAGGGAAGTCTATATGAGCAACTTTGTCGAATGGTCGGATGCCCTCAGCGTCGGCATCGAGGAGATCGATGAACAGCATAAGGTGCTGGTCGATATGGTCAACAAGATGCATGAAGCCATTCATCAGCGCCATGGCAGCGATGTGGTGATCAGTATCCTGAACGATCTGGCCGACTACACCCGCATCCATTTCGCCGTCGAAGAGAGCCTGATGCGCATCCTCAACTACCCGGGGTACGATGAGCACAAGGAGGTCCACGAAGAGCTCCTGCACACGGTCCAGGACCTGCAGGAGAAGGTGGCCAGCGGCAAGAAATCCATAGGCTTCGAGCTGATGCACTTTCTGAAGACCTGGCTGACCAAGCACATCATGGAAGAGGACATGCAGTACAGCGGTTTCTTCCTCGCCGCTGGCGCCCAGCCTCGGCTGGGCAAGAAATCCTGGATCAAGCGTCTTTGGGGTAGTTGACCGACAGGCTCCCTTCGCATAGGGTTCCGGGCTTTGCTCCCGAACAGCCGGAACCCCTATGAACCCCTACTACCGCCGCGCCCAGTTTCTCAAGAGCGCGGCACAGCTGCATCAATCACCTGCCGATTCAGGCATCGAGGTGGCCTTTGCCGGGCGCTCCAACGCGGGTAAATCGAGCGCCCTGAACGTCATTTGCGGCCAGAAGAACCTGGCGCGGGCCAGCAAGACGCCGGGGCGTACCCAGCTGCTCAACTTCTTCGCACTTGACGAGTTGCGACGACTCGTCGACCTGCCAGGCTACGGCTACGCCAAGGTCGCAGAGGCCGTCAAACGCCAGTGGCAGCAGAGCCTCGCCGATTACATCGAGCATCGCCAATGTCTGCGCGGCCTGATCCTGCTGATGGATATCCGCCATCCGCTCAAGGAGTTCGATCTGCAGATGCTGCAGTGGAATACCCACCATGGTCTGCCGACCCATATCCTCCTGACCAAGGCAGACAAACTGAAGCAGGGTGCCGCCAAATCGACCTTGCTCAAGGTGCGCAGAGAACTCGGCGATCGGCCGGAGATTACTGTGCAGCTCTTCTCCGCCCTCAAACACCAGGGTATCGACGAGTGCCATCGGGTGCTGGACATCTGGTTCGAGCTGGAAGCCGAAACGGAAGCCTGATCGGAACCGGCGGCCATAACTATCGGAAGCTAAAAAAAAGGCCCCGTCAACCTAAGGGGAGAGGCTGACAGGGCCTGATCTTCCCGGATGGGGTAACCGGGAAGGTAGGGTCGCAAAGGGAGGAAAGCGACCCGTGCCGTACGACTTACAGATACATTGACTGGGGGTGTGGAAGAAAGTTCCAAACTTTTTGCATCACACAAAAAAAATTTTCCCCGCCTCGGCACGGGAGGCATTTGTCCCTGAATAACAGTTGGTTAAGTCGCTCTAATGAGCCGCCTCCCAGTCATCGCCCACTCCCACATCGACCAATAGCGGCACATCCAGGGAGGCTGCGCCCTGCATACAGCTGCGCAGATGTGTGACCGCCTCGTCGACATAGCCTCTCTCCACCTCCAGCACCAGCTCGTCATGCACCTGCATCAGCAGCCGGACCGGAGGCCGCTTGCCCTCGATCCAGTCATCGACCGCGAGCATCGCGCGTTTGATGATGTCGGCGGCGCTACCTTGCATCGGCGCATTGATCGCGGTGCGCTCGGCCGCGGTTCGGCGCTGATGGTTGCGGGCGTTGATGTCGGGAAGATAGAGGCGGCGACCGAACAGGGTCTCCACAAAACCCTGCTCATGGGCCTGTTCGCGGATGCGGTCCATGAAGGCGGCAACTCCGGGATAGCGCTGAAAATAGAGATCGACATACTCCTGCGCCGCGCCTCGCTCGATCCCCAACTGGCGCGCCAGACCAAAAGCGGACATGCCGTAGATGAGACCGAAGTTGATCGCCTTGGCCGAACGCCGCTGTTCCGCAGTCACCTTATCGAGCGGCGTGGCGAACACCTCGGACGCGGTCGCCCGATGGATATCCTCACCGGCCGAGAAGGCCGCCAACAGCCCCTTGTCACCGGACAGATGGGCCATGATGCGCAGCTCGATCTGGGAGTAGTCGGCGGCCACCATCTGCCACCCCTGCTGCGGCACGAATGCCTGGCGAATGCGGCGACCCTCCTCGCTGCGCACCGGAATGTTCTGCAGATTGGGATCGGACGAGGAGAGCCGACCGGTGGCCGCCACCGCCTGATGGTAGGAGGTATGCACACGGCCGGTCCCGGGATTGACCATCTCCGGCAGCTTGTCGGTATAGGTCGATTTCAGCTTCGACAGCCCCCGGTGTTCCAGAATCACCGACGGCAGCTCATGTCCCTGTTCGGACAGTTCCACCAGCACCGACTCCGCGGTGGAAGGCGCCCCTTTGGGCGTCTTCGCCACCACCGGCAGTTTCAGCTCGTTGAAGAAGATCTCGCCGATCTGTTTCGGTGATCCGAGATTGAAGCTGTGACCGGCGATCTCGTAGGCCTTCTGCTCCAGATCGTGCATCTTCCTCGCCAGTTGGGCGCTCTGCTGTTTCAGTTTGTCCACATCGATGCGGACCCCGTTGCGCTCCATGCGCGACAACACCGGAACCAGCGGGATCTCCAGCTCCGTCAACAGCCTGGCCAGGTTGGCGCTCTGTTCCAGTTGCGGCCAGAGCGTCTGATGCAGGCGCAGGGTGATGTCCGCATCCTCGGCGGCATAGGGTGCCGCCTGCTCCAGTTCGATCTGGTTGAAGGTCAACTGCTTCTTGCCCTTGCCGGCGATATCCTCGAAATGGATGGTCTTCTCCTGCAGGTACTTCTTGGCCAGGGAGTCCATGTCATGGCGGGTGGCGGTGGCGTCGAGCACATAGGACTCGAGCATGGTGTCAAAGGCGACCCCCCGCATCTCGATCCCGTAACGGGCCAGGACACTCATGTCGTATTTCAGGTTCTGCCCCACCTTGGGCTGCTTCGGGTCCTCCAACAAGGGCTTCAACTGAGTGAGCACCCACTCACGCTCCAGCTGTTCAGGCGCGCCGGGATAGTCGTGCGCAACCGGCACATAAGCGGCCTCTCCCGAAGCTACCGCAAAGGAGAGCCCAACCAGCTCCGCGACCATGTAGTCGAGGCTGGTGGTCTCGGTGTCGAAGGCGAACAGGGAGGCCTGTTTGAGCTTTTTCAGCCACTCTTGCAGCTGCTCTTTGTCGAGTATGGTCTCGTAGCTGCGCTC
>JBNLGI010000035.1:0-34648 GCA_050305975.1 Sedimenticolaceae bacterium
CGATATCGAGTCCTGCGACTGGGCCAACACCAAGTACATCCTCAACTTCGGCTCCAATATCCTGGAGACCGCCTACTTCATGAATCCCAACGCCCAGCGGCTGGTGGACGGCGTGGTGGGCAACAAGGCGAAGCTGGTGAGCTTCGACGTGCGCATGTCCAACACCTCGGGCTTCTCCGACGAGGCCTACTTTCCCTTTCCGGGCACCGACGCGGCCATCGCCCTGGCGATCTGCCATGTGATCATGAACGAGGGGCTCTATGACGCCGACTTCATCCGCGACTGGACCAACGTCTCGGCGGAGCAGCTGATCGAGCATCTGAAACCCTACACGCCGGAGTTCGCCGAAGACGAGTCGGGTGTGCCGGCCAAGGATATCCGGCGCATCGCCCGCGAGTTCGCCACCACCAAGCCGGCCACCACCTTCTCCTATCGCGGCCCCTGCAAACATGTCTGGGGTTCCTATCAGGAGGCGGCGATCCACATGATCAACGTCATCACCGGCAACGTGGAGAAGAAGGGGGGCTACTGCCTGCCCCGCGGCATGGGCTGGCCACAGCCGCAACCGGCGCCGCCCAAGGGCAAGACCCCGAGCCCGATCGCCACGCCGCCGCTCTATCCGCTGGCCTCCCATCACGTGTCGACCCACGCCCCCTATATGATCATGAAGGGCGAGGCCAAGGTGTCGGTGTGGATGACCTACTACGACAATCCGGTCTACACCTATCCCTCCAGCCATGTATGGAAGTCGTTCCTGAGCGACGAGGGCCAGGTGCCGTTCCTGGTCTCCTTCAGCCCCTACATGTCGGAGACAACCGAGCTGTCGGACCTGATCATCCCCGACGTGACCTATCTCGAACGCCACGACCCGGAGTCGATGCCGAGCGGTCTCTACCCCTGCCTCTCCATCCGCCAGCCGGTGATCAAGCCGCTGGGCGGCACCCAGGAGTTCCGCCAGACCCTGATCGACGTGATTCACAAGGTGGATCCGGACGGATCACTGGGCATCAAGCAGTACTTCGCCTTCGACACGGTGGAGGACTGGATGAAGGCCCACTTCGACAACATCCCCGGCCTCAAGGAGGAGGGCGGCTGGAGCTTCATGAAGAAGAAGGGGGTCTGGCCGATCTACGGCGAGGTCGACAAGACCACCGCCAAGATCGTCGACAAGAACGGCAACGAGGTCGATCCCGACTACGGTCTCTATACCAAGGAGGTCTCCGCATCCGATATGGAGGGAGCGGAGATATCGGAAGACGGCACCATCAAGAAGGACGGCCATGCCATCGGCGTGCAGGTCGGCGGCAGGAACATGGTCGGTTTCGGCACCCCGTCACGGCGTATCGAACTCTACAAGGAGAGTTACCACAAATACGGCTTCAATCCGCTGCCGGTCTACAAGCGGCTGCCCTCGCGAGACAAGCAGCCCAGCGAGCTGGTGCTGACCACCTACAAGGTCAACGTGCATACCCAGAGCCGCACCGCCTCGCTGAAGTATCTGGCCGAGCTCTATCACAAGAATCCGGCCTGGATCAATCCGAAGACGGCGGCGGCGCGGGGCATACAGGATGGCGACCTGATCCGGGTGGCCTCCAAACTGGGTCATATCGTCACCCGTGCCCACGTGACCGAGGGGATACATCCGGACGTGGTGGCCATATCCACCGCCTGTGGCCACAGCGCCTACGGCCGTCTGGCCCAGCTGAAGCAGCGCGAGCAGGCGGCCGAGTACGCTCAGGGCGGTGATCCCGACATCAGCAACAACGTCTGGTGGAATGACAAGGGCGTTCATCCCAACCCCATCATCCGCCTGGCGGTCGATCCCATCGGCGGCTCCCAGGGCTGGTTCGATACCGTGGTGACGGTGAGCAAGGCGCAACCCGGCGACAACTACGGCGATGTGGTGGCCAGTGTCGAGGAGTCGCTCAAGGACTACGAAGAGACCTTGAGATTCGCCTACACGGGCGACCTGCATCGCGCCAATCACAAAGAGGTGGAAATCGACTGGGAGAGTCTGCCTGAACCCGAACTCCACGCCAGTAGCCATTAACCCCCTGGCTCCCCGGCGGCGTCCGGGGAGCCTTTTTTTTTTAGAGGATGGAGATGCTGAACACCAATACCACACTGGATCAGGCGGGGAATCAGACGGACATGAGCGAGCGGAGAGTCGAGACCCTGGCGCTGGCCCGTCTCTACGGATTCATCGCCCGGGTGCTCGAGGAGGAGGCCGATGCGGCGCTGCTCCAGCTGCTCCGGGACGAGCTTCGCGCCCCCCTGGAGGCGATCGGCCTGTGCTTCGACGAGGCCTTTCACACCACCCCGATCGAAACACTCTGCGAAAGCCTGGCCGAGGAGTACACCGGGCTGTTCGTCGCGCCGGGATGCATCAGTCCCTATGCCTCGGTCTTCGAGACCGGCTGTATGTTCAAGGAGCCGGCGGACCGCGCCATCGACGCCTACCGTCGGGCAGGCTGGGACTACCGGCGGCGCCTGAGCGGCGAGTTCCCCGACCACATCGGCACCATGCTCGGCTTTTGCGGTCGGCTGGCCGAGGCGGAGGCTGATGCCCTGGCTGCCGCCGAGCCAGAGCGAGCTGACGAACTCCGCGCCCTGCGTGAAGCGTTTCAGGTTGAACAGTTGGGCGGCTGGGGACCGGGCTGGTGCCACCTGGCGGCCGAGGCGGCCTACCACCCCTTTTACAAAGGCGTGCTGCAGCTGGCCGAATCGCTGCTCTGGAGCGAGCTCTCCCGGCTCGTCGACCGTCGCCGCCTGCGCGAACTGGCCGAACTGAACCGCCGGGAGCCCAAGCGCCTCGACTACGACGCCGATTTCCGCAAGGCCTCGGGACTTTAGAGAGTTTTGAGTTTTTAGTGATGAATTTTGAGTTAAGTGTTCGTTGCGCTCACGGGGAATTGGTGCCCCCTCTCCCTGGCCCTCTCCCGCGAGGGGAGATGGGACGTTCTTTTCAAAGGCATCAAATGCCTCTGATCAGTACGAAGCAACAAGCTGTCTCTATTCCGCCTGTCCTGATCCGTGCTTTCCCTCTCCCCTCGCGGGAGAGGGCCAGGGAGAGGGGGATATAAAACCGGTGAGCGCAGCGAACTCCATAACTAAACACTCAAAACCCCTGTTGGCTGCTGATCCTTTGGCTCAGCGACGTGGGTAATCAGATCGACCCATGAAGGTTCGGCAAGCCCTATAGCATCGAGGTTCGAGCATACAAATGGGAAAAGCGATGAACACAAGACAGAGCAACCCAGATCGACACCGTCACGGACACGCCCCATGCGCATCCTGTTGATAGAAGCCTCTGGCCGTGGCTTTCTCAGCCACTACTCCCACGCCCTGGGCCTGGGCCTGCAGCGGGCCGGTGTCGAGGTCCGGCTGTTGACCGGACGCTGGGACGAACTCTGGAACTGGCCGGTTCCCTACGAGAAACAGGCCTGCCTGGAGGTGGGTTGGCGCGCCTGGCGTTGCGTGCGGAGCTATGTGGAGGAGGTCAAGCCCGATCTGGTCCACCTGCAATGGGTCGACAATCCGATTCACGCCTACCGCTTCGTACGCTGGGCCCAGCGCCGGGGCGTGCGGGTAGTCTATACCCCGCACAACATCCTGCCCCATGAACGACGCTGGCTGCTAATGCCGGCCTACCGCATGCTCTACCGCGCCATGGACCGGGTGGTGGCGCGGGATGTCCATCTGGCCTGGGCCCTCGAGGAACTGCTCGACACGCCCCGGGAACGGGTGGCGCACCTGCCCGGAAGCCCCAATTTTCTCGCCATGCAGACCCAGGATGGGGAGACCGCATCACCGCTGCCCAGGCTGCCGGGCGAAGAGCGGCGGCTGCTCTTCTTCGGCCACGGCAGCCCCCGCAAGGGCCTCGAGGGGCTGTTGCAGACAGTCGCCGCAGAGTCCTGGCCCCAGTCGACGCACCTGCTGATCGCCGGTGAGAACGTGATGCACGGCATCCCGGCGGAGACGCTGGCCGCTGCCCGGGCGTCGCTGCGCATCAGCGTCCTCGACCGCTATGTACCGCCCGACGAGGTCGCCGTGATGTTCCGCGACGCCGATCTGCTCCTGATGCCCTACACCCGGCAGTGCAAAAGCCCGCTGCTCGATCTGGCCGCCTCCCTGTATCTGCCGGTGCTGCGTTCGGACCAGGTGCAGGGCGCCGATTTCCGCGAGGGGGTGCATGGCGTCACTTTTCCCCAGGACGACCCGTCGGCCATGTGCGAGCGTTTGCAGCAGATGGAGTGGCTGACAGCGGTGCAGCGGCGTCTGGAAGCCAGCGACGATCCCTTTGTCTCCCTGGACCGGCTGTCGCTGGGACACATCAGGCTCTATCAGGCGTTGATGTCACCGCAAACCGCTACGGCGGATGACAGTCTGAGCGGCGAATCGCCGCTGCCTTCAGCGAGGTGACCGAGATGGCTGGCGCCGGCAAGACCCTTATCCTCATCGCCCACGAGCGCAAGCTGCCCGAGCTCGTCAAACTGATGAAAAGCCAGCGGCATGTCTTCGCGGCCTACCGGCTGCTGGCGACCAGCGAAACCGGGGAGGTCATCGAACGGGAGCTGGGGCTGGAAGTGACCCATCTCTTTTCCGGCCGCAAGGGGGGCGAGATCCAGCTCTGCGGTCTGGTCTGCACCAATACGGTCCGGGCGGTCTATTTCATCCGCGATCCGCAAAACCCCGGTTTCGACGAACCGGACATCAGCCCCTACTACCGCGCCTGTGATCTGAACAACGTCCCCCTCGCCACCAACATGGTCACCGCCGTGGCCCTGACCCACTGGCTGGGGCGCAAGCTGCAGCCGGCGGCGCAGCAACCGGATCGGGAGGCGACGGCATGAAGACGGCGGATCGGACCCAGGCCGCCGGCCTGCTGACCCGGGCCGAACTGATCGTCGATGAGTCGCTCTGCGTCAACCTGCGCGGCCGGCTGATCCACTGTTCCCGCTGCGAGGAGCGCTGCCCCATGGATGCGCTCAGCCTGTCGCGGGACAGCGTGGAACACGACGAGATGCTCTGCACCGGCTGCAACAGCTGCCTGCCCGTCTGTCCCGCCGGCGCGCTGCGCTCCACCGGATTCGTGCCCTCACGTTTCCTGCAGGCGCTGAAGGAGAGCGCGCAGAACGATCTCCACTGCCACGCCAGCAGCGATGACGGCGGCGGCATCGTGATCCCCTGCTATGGGGCGCTGGATGCCCGCTTGCTGGCCGCGGCCCGGGCCGAGGGAGTAACCGAGCTGCGGCTGCACGGTCTGGCGCACTGCGACGACTGTCGCTACGGCGATGCCCGAGAACACCTGCAGGCGGTCGTCGCCCAGCTCGACGAGTGGCTGGGGGCGGACGCCCCCCGTCTCGATCTCGAACCCGAGGCGGGGCAGCGCGCCGGTGACGACCGGCGGAACTATCAGGATCAGCCCCACATGGACCGGCGCGCCTTTCTGCGCTTCGGCGGCGCCAGCGGCGTGAGCCGGGCCGTCGACTGGCTGGTGCCCGGTCTGGCGCGGGACGAAGAGGACGCGGAGGCTCTGCCTTTCTATCAGGCCGAGGAGCATCCGCAGCGGGCGGCCCCCTATCAGCAGGCGCTGACGCTGCGCGCCGACGCCATACCCTGGCGCCAGGGGCAGGCGCTGCCGCTGCAGACGCGGCGCTTGAGCGAGGAGTGCAGCAACTGTCTGATCTGCGGTCGTCGCTGTCCCACCGGCGCCCTGCAGGCCACGGAGACCCCTCAGGCACGGACCTTGAGTTTCGATCCCGCCCTGTGCACCGATTGCGGGCTCTGCGTGGAGATCTGTCCACACGACGCGGTGATCGTGGAACCACTCGACAGCCCCGCCGGACTGCGGGGCCGCACGACGCTGCTGTTCCGGCAGCAGCAGCCCTGCCGACAGTGCCGCGCGCCGTTTCTACCGGCGTCCGCGCAGGACCAGCTCTGCCCGGTCTGCCGCAACGAACAGGAGCTGGATGACGCCTGGCTCGACATGCTTTCGGGCTAGCCCGGGATTGAAAACGGAACGTCATGCCGGCTCAGGGATGACGACAAGGAGTGAGCAGCGGCTTTTCCGCTCGGCCGTCGTCATCGCTTTGCCGCTGCTGTGTCTAACGGTGTGGGCCTGGTGGTGGCACCAGCCGAGGACACCGGAGGCGCTGTTCCGGGTCCGCTGCGCGAGCTGCCATGAGCTGCGCCGGGAGCGGCTGTGTGAATTCGCCCCCTCGCTGCGGCCCGCCATCGTCGGGGTCATGCGCAGGGAGCATGGCGCTGACGAGGTGATCGGCGAGGAGGAGGCGGTAATGATTGAAACCTATCTGAGAGAGCGATTCGAATGTCCGTGAACGCGTTGCAAGCCGAGATGGAGAGCCTGGAAGAGCGGGTGCTGGATAGGCTGAGCCAAGTGCACATCGGCGAGAACGGCCCCGACGTGGTGAGCGCGGGGCAGGTCTACGACGTGGTCGCCACCGGCGGCGCGGT
The DNA here is from genome assembly GCA_050305975.1 of Sedimenticolaceae bacterium. Classification (GTDB taxonomy): domain Bacteria; phylum Pseudomonadota; class Gammaproteobacteria; order Chromatiales; family Chromatiaceae; genus Thiodiazotropha. Next base: position 6,478 of record JBNLGI010000035.1, read on the forward strand.
GCGCGTGCTGCTCGATCCCGAGCTGATTCCGGAGGCTGACCTGGAGGCGCTGGCCGAAACCCTGACGCCACTGGTGGAGACGCTGCCCGGCGTGGAGCGGGCGGTGATCAAGCCGCGCCCGTGCTCCAGCGCCCGGCACGCCTGCCTGCCGGGAATCCGCCATGTGGTGGCGGTGCACAGCGGCAAGGGTGGGGTGGGCAAGTCGACCCTGACCGCCAATCTGGCGGTCGCCCTCGCCGCGCAGGGCCACGCGGTGGGCCTGCTGGACGCCGATGTCTACGGTCCCTCCGCGCCGACCCTGCTGGGTGCCAGCGGACGCGCCGAGACCACCGACGACGGCGAGCGTATCCAGCCCAGGACGGCCCATGGGGTGCGCATGATCTCCCTCGGTCTGCTGCTGCCAGAGGAGCAGGCCCTGATCTGGCGCGGCTCCCTCATCGACGAGGGGCTCACGCAGCTGTTCCGCGACGTGGCCTGGGGCGAACTCGACATACTGCTGGTGGACCTGCCGCCGGGCACCTCGGATGTCCATCTGGCGGTGGCGGGCCACGTGGCGCTGTCAGGGGTGATCGCCGTCACCGCGCCGGGCCAGGTCTCGGTGGACGACGTGCGCCGGGGGCTGGAGATGTTCGCCGATCTGGCGGTGCCCTGCCTGGGCCTGGTGGAGAACATGGCCGGCTTCCAATGCCGCAAGTGCGGTCATACAGGCGCCCTGTTCGGCAGCGGCGGCGCGGCGGAGCTGGCGGCGCAGACCGGCCTGCCCCTGCTGGCCAGCCTGCCGTTCATGCCCGAGGTCGCGGTGGGATCCGACAGCGGCGAACCGGCAGCCTTGCGGGAGACGGAGGCCGGGGCGCCTTTTCACGATCTGGCCAGGCAACTGGCCGGCGCACTGAACCTGCAGGCGGAGGCCGCGACCCCATGAAGACACCCGATGACTTTCCCATCCCCGTCACCCTGGGCCAGGCGGCGAACGCCACGCAGCCCTGGTACGCCGAACCCCAGGAGCCCGTCGCCGGCATCGGCGACATCGTGCTGGTGGCGAGCGGCAAGGGGGGCGTCGGCAAGTCCACCGTGACCGTCAACCTGGCCTGCGCCCTGGAGCGCCTGGGCAAGCGGGTCGGCATCCTCGATGCCGATCTCTTCGGTCCCTCCATCACGCGGATGCTGGGGACCGGGGGCGAGCTCCCGGTGGATGCCGAAGGCCGTACCATGCCGCTGCGCAACCACGGCGTCTGGGCCGCCTCCATCGGCAACGTGCTGCCGCCGGAGGCGGGACTGGTCTGGAAGGGGCCGCTGGTGGCTCAAGCCCTGGTGCAGATGTTCCGCGAGCTGGCCTGGCCCGAGCTCGACATCCTGCTGGTCGACATGCCGCCGGGCACCGGCGACGTGGCCTTGACCATTCTCGAACAGATCCCCCTCTCGGGGGCGCTGCTGGTGACCACCCCCCAGCGGCTGTCGACCGTGGACGCCGCCCGCGGGGTTGCCCTGCTGCACGATCTCGACATCCCGGTGTTCGGCCTGATCGAAAACATGGCGCACTATATCTGTCCCTGCTGCGGCGAAGCGCAGCCCCTGTTTCCCGAGGGGGCTGCCGCAGACCTGGCGGAACGCAAGCATGTCCGCTACCTGGGCGGACTTCCCCTCGACCCGGAGGGGCAGGCTTGCGCCGACCGTGGCGAGCCCCTGGTGGTGGCCCGGCCCGAGGGGGCGGTGGCGGCGGCTTTCGCCAGCCTCGCCCAGGAGGTCGAGTCCGCGCTGCAGCGGGAACGGGCCTTCCGCCGGCGCGACGCGGATGAGCAGGCGCGGGCGGAGCACGAGATGTTCTGGGAAAACCTGTTGGACGATTGACGAGGTAGCGACTATGCATAACAGCCGGCCCATTCAATTCTATGTCGATCTGCGGCAGACGCCGGACGATGAGGCGGAGGAGGCGTGCTTCGACTGGCTGCAGGGCGTAGACGCGCTGGTGCTGGATCCCGCCCATTGCACGCCCGACCGGTTCGGGGCCATGCCGGTGGAACGGGCGATCCTGCTCAACGGTGATCCGACGCGGGATGAGTCCTGGAAGGAACCGAACTGTGATTGGGTCGGCGACCAGGGGATCGAAGAGACGGCACGGTTGCGGGATCTTCATCCCCAGCTCAACTGGATCCCGCGTCTGAGCGTATCCCGGGCCCAGGTCAGCTACCGCTTTTCCGGACCCGCGGTGGGCGAAGGCTTCTCTTTCTACATGCCCGATCCTGCCGCCATCAAGGGTTGGCAGGTGGCGGGGGTCTCTCTCGAATCCGCTTTGGATCGGGTGACGGCGCTGGGTTTCGACACGTTGTGGCTTCATTCGCCCGTGGCGGCCTCCCGTTGCCGGGGCCTCGATCTGGATCTGTTGGACAAGACAGGGCGGGGCGACTGGGCCGTCTGGCTATCCGGCGGTGTCGGCGATGGCGGGCATCTGCGCAATCTGGCCAGAGTGGGCGGCGCCTCGGCGGTGATTGTCGATGCGGCGGTCGCCCAGGCCTGCTCCATCGCATCGATGACCGAGGCCCTGGTGGTGGAGCCGCCGCGCCCCGAAGCCGTTCCCATGACCTTCACTCCCCGCAAGCCGGATCAGGGAGCGCCTTGATCAGTCACCTCATCAGCGGCCTCCTGCTAATCCTGTCGGCGGCACCGGCCTCTGCCGGACCGCCCGCACTCCACGCCATCGATGCGCAGCGCCTGGCGGTCTGGCTGGACTCGCCGGAACCGCCACTGGTGCTCGATGTACGCGGGCGCGAGGCCTATCTGGCGGGCACCCTGCCGGGGGCATTCGACGCCGGTACCGACCCGAAGGGCTATCTGCCGGATCAGAGCAGGGATCCGATCGTGTTGCTAGCTGCGGATACCCTTGATCCCGCTCGGCTCGCGGCCTGGACGGCGCGACTCGCCGATGTGGGTCATCCGGTCTGGCTGTTGACCGGCGGCATGGCTGCCTGGGTCGAGGGGGGAGGGAGCGTCGAGCAGCCGGACGCCGCCTATGCGCAACCGGGGAGGGTGCCCTTTCTGATCCCCAGAGGCCTGTGCGAAGGAGGCGAGCCCGCACAGGTATTCGAATGAGAAGGCTGTTGTGGCTGTTGTGGTTGCCCGGCCTGGCACTTGCCGAACCGCAGACGGCGCCGCCCGGGCCGGGTGAGCCCTCCCAGTGCCCCGACTGCCATCGGCAGGAGGCCGAGAGCTTCCGGCACAGCCGCATGGCCGTGGCCGCCCGCACGCCCGATTTCCTGCGTGAATGGACGCGCAAGGGCCGGGCGGCGCGCTGTCTGGCCTGCCATGCTCCAAGCGGCGGCGAGGGGGTCGACTGCGGCGACTGCCACGGCGATACGGGCCATCCCTATCCCCGCCTCGAGACACCCGCTGTCTGCGCCCGCTGCCACGACGCCCCAGGCGAACTCACGGTCAGCAGCTATCGCCGATCGCCGGCGGCCAGGCGGGGCGAGAGGTGTCTCGACTGCCATCTCGCGGAACGGGAGGGCGGCCACGATTTCGCAGGTCCCATGCGGGCCGGTTTTCTAACCGGTATCGCCCGCCTGCGCCTCTCCCTGCGCCGGGACGAGGCGGGCGCTACCCTGTTGATCGGAATCAGCCATCGGGCGGGGCATGCGCTCCCGGGCGGCACCACAGGGCGCTCCGTCTGGCTGGTAGTCGAAGCGTTCGCGCCGGATGGGCGAACAGTGGAGCACTCCGCAGTCCGTTTCGGCTGGCTTCACGACAACCGCATGGAGTGGCGGGACCGGACCCTCCCTCCGGGGCCCGGCAAGGTGGTCGAAATCCCGTTGCAGGGAGCCGCTGAGGCGACCTCGATCGAAGCCAGACTCCTCTACCGCTTCCAGCCCGGCCCGCTGGAGAGAGCCGATCCACGCGAGGTGGAGCTGGATCGCGCGCGATTTGCACTGCCTCCTGAAATGGGGGAAAGTCGGTGAGGACCGGAGTGACTCCGATCGTTTCATCGGTGGGGCGGGGCCCCACCCTACCGCTTGAACTGGACGGTATGCTACTTCGTCACAATCATTCATTCATTGTCAGGATCGCCGTACTGCTCCTGCTGCTGGTGGGCGCGTATGGAGAGGCGGCGCATGCCGAGGGCGCGCAGAACCGGGGCTACCGTATCGGCCTGACACCGGTGATGCTCATCGACCGGACCTCCTTTCTGAAGGCTTGGCAGCGCTACTTCGAAACGCGGCTCGGCGTCTCCGTGTCGTTCATTCAACGCCAGACCTATCGCGAAGTGGTCGATCTGCTGCTGACGGGAGAGCTGGATGCGGCCTGGCTGTGCGGCTATCCCTATGTGGTTCACCGGCAGGAGGTCGAACTGCTCTCGGTACCGCTGTTTCACGGCGAACCCATTTACCAGTCCTATTTGATCGTGCCGGCGGGCGACGAGCAGACCCAAAGTCTGGTCGATCTCAAACAGAAAGTGTTCGCCTATTCGGATCCGGACTCCAACTCGGGCTATCTCTACCCCCAGGTCCGGCTGATCAACGAAGGCATTCAGCCTCGGCACTTTTTCGCCAAGAGCTTCTTCACCTGGTCCCATCGCGAGGTGGTCAAAGCGGTTGCCGAGGGGGTCGCCCATGGTGGAGCTGTCGACGGTTATGTGTGGGAGACGCTGGCGCTCAACGAACCCGAGCTGACACAGCGGACCCGGGTGGTCGCCAAGTCACCGTCCTTCGGCTTTCCGCCGCTGGTGGTCAAGAAGCATCTCGACGCGGAACGCGTCAAGCGACTGCGACAGGCTTTCCTGGGGATGGCGGAGGACGAAGAGGGAAGCATGCTGCTCAAGAAACTCAACCTGGACGGTTTTGTCCGTGGCAACGATGGCCTGTTCGACGGCATCGCGGACTCCGTCAGGATCCTGGAGGCATCCGGTGAAACTCGGTGACATCAGTTATCGCGTCAAGGTACCGCTGACCCTGACCGCCGTTATTCTGATCACGGTCAGCGTGGTGACCCTGGCCCTGACCTGGCGGGCTTACGAGGATCTGAGGCAGGATGTCTTCCACAATGCCGTGGAGATCGGCAATGTCCTCTCCAACAGCCTGCCCGATGCCATCCTCCACGACGATCTCTGGGGTGCCTATCGTCTGGTACAGGCGGCGGAAGGGTGGCCGAACGAGGCTTCGTCGAGGCTGCTGGCGGTGATCGACGGTGATGGAAAGATCTATGTCTCGAACAAGCCCAAGGAGCTGCAGGTGACGACGCCGCTGAGGGCCCATGGCGCGGAACTCGCCCGCGTGGAGGCGGAAGTGCTGAGAATGACCGGCGATCTCAAGCCGCGTCCCTTCGAGCATCCGGGAGACCAGCGACTCTATGTCGTCCTCCCCATGCTCAGCGACGGCGTGGCGATCGGCACCTTGATCGTGGGTTATAACCGGTCCCTGTTTCTGCCCCGTTTCTACTCCATCGTGAAACGCGTCATCTATTCGGCGCTGGGCGTGACCGCCTTCCTGTTGCCCTTCGGCTGGTATCTGGGCAATCGCATGGCCGCTCCCCTCGGGCAACTGGCCAATTGCATGGGCAAGGTGGGACGTGAACAACCGGGCGAGATCGTCTGTACCCTGAGGCAGGGCAAAGACGAGATCGGACGCCTCGGCGTGAGCTTTCAGCAGATGCTGAAGGAGCTGGTCGAAAAGGATCAGATGGAAAAAAAGATGTTGGCCACCGAACGCCTCGCCGCCATCGGCCGCCTGGCGGCTGGCGTTGCGCATGAGATCAACAACCCCTTGGGCGGCATGTTGAACGCGTTGAACACATTCCGCCGCTACAGCGATACGGACGAATTGGGCAAGGAGACACTGGCGCTGCTGGAACGCGGCCTGCAGCAGATCCGGGAAACCGTATCCGCGCTGCTGGTGGAGGCCAATCCCCGCAGTCATCATCTGACGCCTCAGGATATCGAGGACGTCAGGAAACTGCTGTTGCTGGATGTCAATCGCAAGCAGATCGATCTCGAGTGGTACAACGGCCTCAGCCGATCCATCCCATTGCCATCCACACCGATAAGACAGATTCTGATCAACCTGTCGCTGAATGCGGTGCAGGCGACGGAGGAGGGAAGTGCCATCTCGTGCCGGACGGAGATCGTCGGAGACACCTTTTCCATGGCCGTGCATAATGAAGGTTCCGAGATCCCCCGGGATCGCCTGAATCGCCTGTTCGAACCCTTTTCCAACGAAGCGGTCGGCAACGGTCTCGGACTCTGGGTGACCTATCAGCTGATCCAACAGATGAACGGCAGCATCGACGTTCAGTACAATCAGGGCGAAACCAAATTTACCGTGGAATTGCCGATTCCGGTCGAAAGTGAGGAGCAGTATGCAGCGTCTCTGCCTGGTTGAAGATGACGACATCATGCGCGCATCCCTGTGTCAGCGCTTCAAGCTGGAAAAGATCGCCTGCGACTGTTTCGACAACGCGCTGGAAGCGCTGAGTTCTCTCAAAGAGCAGCCCTATGCCGCATTGATCTCCGATATCCGGATGCCGGATCTGAGCGGAGAGGAGCTCTACAATTGCCTGTTGCAATCCGAGAAGACACCGCCTCCCACCGTCTTCATCACCGGTTATGGCACCATCAATCAGGCGGTGAACCTGCTCAAGCTCGGTGCCAGCGACTATATCACCAAACCCTTCGATATCGACGAGTTGCTCTCCAAGCTCCGACAGATCGCGCCGCTTCTGTTCGGCACGGCGGAATCGCAAGAGACGGAACTCGGCGTCTCATCGCAGATGCGCCAGGTCAAGGCGTTGCTCGACCGCCTGGCCGATCATGATGTGGATATTCTCATCACCGGGGAGACCGGTGTCGGCAAGGAGTATGCCGCGCGCTATCTCTCCGCGAAAATCGACCATAGCGGTAGTCGGCCTTTCGTCGCCCTGAATTGCGCCGCACTGCCCGAAGACCTGCTGGAGACCGAACTCTTCGGCCACGAAAAAGGCGCCTTTACGGGCGCCATGCGCGCGCGCCGGGGGGTCTTCGAACAGGCCGATGGCGGTATCCTGTTTCTGGATGAGATCGGCGAGACATCTCCCCGCATGCAGGCAAAACTGTTGCGCACCATTCAGGAGCGGACGGTTCAACGCATCGGCAGCGAGGTCACCATACCGTTCAACGCCCGTTTGATCTACGCCACCAACCGCGATCTGAAAATGATGGTATCCGAAGGCGCGTTCAGGGAGGACCTCTACTTCAGGGTCAATGTGGCCCATGTCCACATACCGCCGCTGCGGGAACGCAAGGAGGATATCGGCTGGCTGGCGCATCAGATCGTCAACCGTTTCACCCGCAAGCGCGGAGAACGCAGGTTCCTGCTGCCGGTGACCGAACGCTATCTGGAGCAGCAGCCATGGACGGGTAATCTGCGCGAGCTGGCTAACGCCGTAGAACGCGCCTGTATCTTGTCCGCACAGGAAGTGATCGGCCCGAAGGAGTTCGGCGCTCTCGATGAGCAATCACCGAATCTGAACGGTCAGGTGCTTCTCAAGGATGCACTCGAGCGTTATGAACGTACCTTATTGGTCGAAACCCTCCAACTGCACGAGTGGCGCATCGCGGAAAGCGCGAAAAGCCTGGGCATCAGCCGGAAGAGCCTGTGGGAGAAAATGCGCCGGTACGACATCGAGGAAAACAAGTGATAAATAGCGCTGTAAACAGGCTGAGACAGCTTGTGCTCGCTGAATACTCTGCAGATAACCCAGGAATCTGAATAGCTATGCTCCGGCCATTCACCGTTGGAACAGATTCAGACTAACTGTGACGGGTGTCTGCATCCGTATCCACAAATCTGCTTAAACTCATCAATCCTTCGATAACGACCCAAGATCAGGGGTGAGGCGTGGCCTTCGACTTCAAGCGGATTTTACGACCCGTTCAAAAGCTCTGGAAACACGCTCGCACCGGGTTCGGCCGCATCAGGCGAGAGGCAAAACGGGCAGTCACCGGGCGTCTCTCCCGACACCGAGTGAAAGCGTCTATTGATCGAATCGCCCGGCTACCTGACGGTCTGCGTCTGCGACGAAAATCGCATCGCCGCCGGGATCAGCGTGATCACAACTATCAGTTTGCCAGGCGAGACTATCCGGGATCGCGTGACCGCCGCTACATGGTCCATGTGCCGGCCGGGTATACCGGCCGTCGTGAAGCCCCGTTGGTGATGGTGTTGCACGGCTGCCTACAGAACCACCAGGAGATTCGTCAGATCACGCGATTTGATGCCATCGCCGATCGTGAGGGGTTTATCGTGGTCTATCCCTACATCACCAGTTACAGCGGATTGAGAAGCAAAAACTGCTGGGGCTGGTGGTTCAAAGACGAGATCACGCCGGGGCAGGGCGAGGTAGAGGATCTGTGGCAAATCGTTGAGGATGTGAAGGGTTCATACCACATCGACCGGCACCGTATCCATATCGCCGGGCTCTCATCGGGTGGGGGAATGGCTGTCGCCATGATGGTGGCCCACGCCGACAGGATCGCCTCCGGCGCAGCGGTAGCGGGTGCTGCCTACTCAGAGACGGCTCGGGCCGTCGGTTTCGTTCGTTACATGCGGGGGGCATTCAAGCCGGTGCGAAAGATCGTACGCGCCATGGACCAGGCTATGGGGCAGCGCAAACGGCCGGTACCCATCATGGTGGTTCATTCCCATGACGACACCACGATCAATATCCGGTCTGCTCTGAACATACGCGACAGTTGGGCGGCGTGTCACCGGATCGACCTGAAGAAGAGAGCCGAAACCAGCAGCGGTCGCTCAGGGAACACCCGTTGGGAGCATTGTCGCTATCACGGCGATCACGGGCGAACGCTGATTGAAACGCTGTTTCTCTCCGGCCCCGGTCACGGCTGGTACGGAGGGGCTCCCGGTCGATACAGCTATCCCGAGGCTCCGGATATCTCCGAAATGATCTGGTCGTTCTTTAGTAGCCATGTCCACGAGGCATCTGCGCAAGAGTGCCCTGACTGGGAACAGGGAATTCTATGAATGCAGGGGAGTGAAGGCACACTGCATCGATTCTCGACCATCCCGGAGCTGAACCTGGTGAGTATTCAGGTATTCTTTTTTAAAATGAAATGGCATTCCGGGAATAATCCTGATCTTCACAGGAGACTTCTATGAGCCAGGCTGTTTCAAAGCACGGTGGCGGGTTTCCTCTGCTCGGTTATTCGCCACCCCGAATAGTCGATGAGATCCTGGATACCGCTCAGCGCGTCATGCTCTTCGGCCAGCCCGGCATCGGTAAATCCACGCTGTCCGCCAGGCTCGGACATCTGCTCCGGGATGCCGGACAGGACCCCGCCTGTCTCGGCGCCGATCCGGGCTCACCGGGCTTCGGCGTACCCGGCGCCCTCTGTCTCGGTGAGTGGCGGGACGACTCCTGGACGCTCACCGATATGGAGGCCCTGTGCAGCCTGGATGCCGGGCGCTATCGCCTGCCTTTGGTCTCCGCTTTGATCAGGTTGTTGCAGCGGTTTCATCAAGTGGGGCCGCTCATCGTCGATGCCCCCGGTGTAGTGCGAGGCGGAGTAGGGGCGGAGCTCCTCGCGGCGATTGTCGAGGCCGCGGCCATCGATGCGGTGTTGGTTCTGGCACGCGAGGGGGAACCACTACCCCTGCAACGGGAACTCGAATGCCTCCCATGTCGGGTATACCGGCTGAATGCGGCGGAAGAGGCGCGCCGACCCGGCAAGAAGGCGCGGGCGCGAAACCGGACCCGGCTCTGGGACAGCTATCTGGAACAGAGCGTCGCACGCAGGATCGCGTTCCCGGAGGTGCCGCTGATCGGCATGCCGCCACCGCTGGATCAGGCCAGCGCCTGGGTCGGACGACAGGTTGCGCTGCTGGAGGAGGGGAGGACACTCGCGCTTGGGGAGGTGCTCGCCATGGAGGAGGACGGTCTGCGGCTACGCACGCCGCCCGTACAGGCCGGGAGACCGGTGCTGTTGGTGCGCGATGCCCAGCGCAGCGAGGATGGATTGCTGAACCAGGCGAAGCCCGGTGTTCCGCCGGTGAACTGGTATGTTCCGCCGGCCGATATCATGCACCGACCCGACGCCGCCGCTGCGGGTGGACCGAGACCGGTCGTCAGCATGGGGATCGCGCATGCGTCGCTCATCAACGGCGTCTTTGGCGATCCGCTGTTGCATCTGCGACTCAGGCACCAGCGGCGCAGTCTGCTGTTCGATCTCGGCGAAGCGGGGCGCTTGCCGGGTCGTATCGCCCATCAGGTGAGCGATGTCTTTATCAGTCATGCCCATATCGACCATATCGCCGGTTTCCTCTGGCTGTTGCGCTCCCGCATCGGTGATCTCCCGGCTTGCAGGGTGTTCGGTCCAGCCGGCGTGGCCGAGCACCTTTGGGGATTGATGTGCGGCATCCACTGGGATCGCATCGGTGAAAACGGGCCGATATTCGACATCACAGAGGTTGCAGGCGATCAGTTGGAACACTTTCGCATTCAGGCGGGGAAAGCGACGAAAGCGCGGCTGGGCAAAGAGACCTTGCGTGACGGTCTACTGCTGGATGAGCCGGCTTTTCGGGTACGCACCGTGACCCTGGATCACGGCATACCTGTCCTGGCCTTCGCCTTCGAGCCCCGCAATCAGTTCAACGTGCGTAAAGAACAGCTGATGAAGCGGCAGCTGCAGCCGGGGCCCTGGTTGAACGCACTCAAACAGCGCCTTGCCGCCGGCGAGATCGATGCCGCTATCCAGCTGCCTGACGGCCGGATGGCGTCTGTCGCCGAGCTGAGCGGGGCGTTGATCAAGGTCTCTTCGGGGCAGAAGCTTGTCTATGCCACCGATCTGGCCGACTCGGCTGAGAACCGGGAGCGACTCAACGCCCTGGCCCAGGGCACTCACACCCTCTTTTGCGAAGCGGCCTTTACCCAGGCGCATGCGGAGCAGGCGCGCCACACATCCCACCTGACAGCGCGAGCCTGTGGTGAGATCGCCGTCGCGGCCAATGTCGAAAGGCTCGTGCCTTTTCATTTCTCCCGTCGCTATGAAACCGAGCCTGGCCTGATCTATAGGGAGGTGCTGGCTGCCTGCCCAAGGGCAATGGTGCCTTGGCGGGAGACGGTCGGCTGAGCACGCTGGCGAGGGAGTGTCGATGTTGCGCTACGATCAAGAGCGTCTTACACAACGGAAAATTGAATTAAGTATTTTCAGTAAAGACGGCAGAAAGGGTAGCGTTTCCAAGATCGATACGATCAGCCTGATTATCCGCGAACGGGACCTGTGCGGGCGTACCGTCGCCGAGCTGTTGGCAAAGATCGGTGATGGCCAGACCGACAACCTAGCCGCGCCTTCGATCAAATTGCAATCGGTTGATTTGAATGCCTCAGACAAGCGCTGAGCGATCTATGCGGAGATACGGACACGCGGGCATGGCCCAGCTCCCGTTGCCTGCCGCCGTACGGGATCAGTCAAGGGGCTGATGCCTCAAAATATTCTCAAAGTGACGGATTGGTTTACATCCCGACTGGATTTGTCAGGAAATATTTTCGATAACTCTATGTGATTCTTGAAAAAGATTTTTCTGGCAAAAATATTGCTTTACATGCCGGATAGTTCAAGGAGTTTGTAAATAGAAGGAACTTGTCCATGGCCCAATGCAAGGACGTCACCGGCCGCCCTCCCATCGATATACGGCGTTTTTGGCTACGAAACCTAGCCCATGACTGCAGCAGCGGTCATGTATCCGCATGCTCCGATTGTTCCGATCTGATTTTGCACCGGCGCCTGATAGCCGATGTATGACTGTGCATGCGATAGGCATCTCTCGATTAGCCGCTTTGTGACATCTCTAGCGGCGCTCAGTTACAGAAGCAGGCAAGCGAAAAGCTACCGGTGAATAGTGAATGAAAGTGGAGGGTTATCACACGCAATACTCAACAGAATCATGCAATAAATTCAATATCATCAACCTCAAGAGGTACATGCAATGATAAAGACTGTAATTGTTCGTAGCGTATCCATACTCTGTGTGGCTGTTCTGTGGTCAATAAGCCTGTCGGTATCGGCAGTGACAATCGATTTTGACGATCTGAACGATCTGGACAGTGTTACAACTCAGTATGATGGCGTCACCTTTCTAAACGCCGCAGCACTCACTTCCGGAGTGTCGCTCAATGAATATGAATTTCCACCATTATCCGGCGCCAATGTGATATTCGATGCATTGGGCCCGATCTTGATCGATTTCGACACAGCGGTAACGGATCTGTCCGCAAGCTTTACATACCTGACTTCCATTACGCTGATAGCTTACGATATAGATTTGAATATTGTAGAGATAGTCAGATCTGCATTTTCAAGTAATCTCGCATTATCCGGCGATCAGGGCAGTACTCCAAATGAACTTATCGCAATAGCCTATGAGGGCGTCTCGCATCTGGTCATCCAAGGAGATTTCCTGGGCGGGAGCTTCACCATGGACGATCTCACTTTCAATCCGATTGCCCAGCAGGTGGATGCCCCAGAACCTCTGTCTCTGCTAGCTGTCGGGATTCTGCTGCTGTTTTCCATGAGAAGAATTGAAAGAATACAGCGTGGAAAACAGTAGTTCGAAAGGATTTTTACAATTCGCGTATTCAGGAGGAATCGTAGTGAATATCACAACAGCATTATTCAGTGTGTTTGTTAAATCAAGGCCGAAATCACGCGTATTTTGCCTGTCAGCAGTGCTTGTCGCATGCGCAGTGTATACACAGGTCGTAATGGCGGCACAAGTTGTCGACTGGCTTCGCGTCGAGCCTTCAGGCGTTCCCGCCGGAACAGCCACACCCGTTTTAGCTTCCGCGCAGGTGGGAACGGATCCGACTCTGTTGCCGCAGAGCGTGACATTGTTGCGCTATGACGAGTCTGGAAATTATGTCGCCAATCTGGGTGCGATGTATGACGACGGAACGCATGGCGATTTGTTGGAAGGTGATGGCATTTTTTCCAGTTCCATCGTAATCGATGAAGCCGAGCCAATGTCAATAGTGTTCAAGGCATCGGTAAGCTACAGAGGACTGTTAAGGCGCATAGTCTCTGAGCCTTTTTCTGTACTGGTACAGTCAACGATGACGGCTGAAGAGACAATTCTTGCATTGGTCGACGCGTTAAGAAATGGAAACAAAGATCAAGCGATCAGCTATTTCGGAGGTTCTGATATCGATAGGCAGGTCATCAATGATTCAGATCCAGCCGGGCTGCAACGCCTAGCGGATACCTTTGCACAGTTCCAGCTTGTCAAAGAAAGCGATAACTATCGAGTCTATTCGGCACCCGCGTCATTCGATGGGCAAGTGATGATGCGAGAGTTCACAATGATGCGAAACGAGCTAGGCGAATGGTTTGTTGTGAGCTGGTAAAAAGAATTCATGTAAGGAGACATAAATGAAACACCGATCATTCGTGACTTTGATAAGGATTGTTCTGCCACTGGTACTTCTTGGAACCATGCTTACTGCACAAGCTCACCAAGGTAACAATCACCGTGAATTGAGTCGAAGCGCATTGAACTATCTGGTCGAAAACGATCCTGATTTTTCCTGTGCGGGGGGATTGGAAACTGATCTGCTGGTTGGGGCCGAGGATGAAGACACGAGTCCGCGCCCGCTCTTTCATTTTGACCCGGCGGAACATATCTCATCGGCAAGCTGTACCGCGCAACAGTGGGGCTTGACCCACACGACCTGCACCTCATCGTTCACTAATCCTGCGGTTAATGAGCACAGCTGGCTTGATGCGGTAGAGCATGCCACCGATCCTCAATCGGGATTGCCGAGCGATGCAGGCTGGCTTGATCTTGGCTATGTCCTTCATCTTCTGGAAGACATGGCCTCTCCGGCGCACGTAAGAGGTGATTCACATCCATTTTTCGATCCCGATCCTTTTGAAGGGGAGACGAACGGGGTGGCTGTTGGAGCGTTCAATGGGACATTGATTGCCCTGGGAAGTCCCGCAGCGTTTTTCGACCAGTTGAGGGACCTTACTCGAAGCCGGCATTTCAGTGACGACACAGCGTTCGATCCAAACCTGACAGGGCCAACCGCCGTGTCGGAAGACAATGAATACTTTTATGATGCCGCTGGACGCAGAATTGCCTACAAAGGGACCCGGTACTACCAAACCTGCTATAGGTGGGATCCTGTCGCAGACGGGCTTGTGATCGATCAGTCCGCGTGCAATCCACGTGCTGCGGCAGTCAACAGGACTATCGCGGTCGAACAATGGAATGAACTCAGCCCGATCGCAGTGCAATATGTCGCTTCCTTTATCCGGTACTATTACGATGAAGCGTCACCTCTGATCACCTTGGAGCGCAATGGCAGCTTCGAGGCAGGCAGCATGGCCGGCTGGACACAGGCGCAGACATACGGCTGCGAGTTTCCGCAGTATGCGGGCCCCATGGGACCCTATGAAGTCGTGGTCAGTGGGAATGTGACCGACGGAGCCAAGTCGGCGCGCATCGGCAAGTGGACTCAGGTCTACACCAGCGGGCTGCATGGGCCGCCGCTGCCGGGTGAAGAACCTTGCGGTTACAACATCGTGTACCAGGACATAGAGATTCCAGCCGATGTTTCAACCGTGGAGCTGTCGTTCGACTACAACGTGCAGGAATATGATACGGCGAACTGGAGCTGGTTCGACATGCGCCTCGTAAACCCCACAACGAGTGGCATCCTGTCCAATGTCGTCTCACGTGCAGGAAAGCCGGGTTACGACTACGGTACTTACTGGAATGGGGGCTGGGTATCCAGATCCGTTGATTTAACGCCATGGAAGGGACAGTCGCTTCGCTTGTGGTTTGGCGTACACCAGGATGGTTGGGGCGATCAAATCGCAACATGGCTCGACAATGTCAAAGTCAGATGCGAGCAGTGACAAAAGCGCACAGCATCCTAAATACGGAGATATCCATGTTCACAAAATTCAACGCAAGATCAAAATGGCTGCTATTCCCGATGCTCTCAATCGCCGCTCTGTCAGCACAAGCCGAATCGCCTGTGCTGCTCTCGGTGGTCAGCAATGCGGAAACACAGGAAGCGGTCTTCACTGCAACGCCGAATCTGCCCGGTGTATCCATTCTGCAGATCAAACTGTACGAAGTGGACGGCAATGATCTGCCTGTCAACGAGTTGGGCGATTTGCGTGATGACGGTTCACTTGGAGACGCAGTAGTCAACGATGGCGTATACAGCGCGAAAATTGCTGTTGACCCGAACGATGGCACAATGAGATGTCGCGCACTGGTCAACGTCGGCGAGTTTCCAAAGCCGGTCTATTCCAACACAGTCAACCTGTCCGCTAACTGAAGATAAACGGCATGCCTCCGGTGTATCCGGGGGTATGCCGTCGATCGGCCGGAAATATTCCTTTGATAAATCGGGTAAGTATCAGAAATTGGCATAGCCCTGGAGGCCGCATCAGGCGGATAAGATCTGCACGCCGCGTCGCACCAGCCACTTGCGCAGTTCCTCGATGACCAGGATCACCAGCGGCGCAAATGCGATCAAGCCCCATGCCCAGAGCGGCACGGCAGCCGTTGAGAACACGCCGTAGAGTGACGGTGCACTGGTGACCAGCAGGATGAAGCCGATCTCCACGACGACACCCAGTACGATCCAGTGGTTGAAACGGAAAAGGTAGCTCAACGCCGACTGGCGGTTGGTGCGGCAGGCCAAGACATTGCCGATCTGACAAAAGATGATGGTGGCGAGAAAGGCCGCCGAGGCCTCGTTGAACAACGGCATGTCGCCGCTGGTCGCCATGCCCCAGTGCCAGCCGCCCTGATAGAGCACCAGAAAAAAAACAGCGAATGAGAGGCCCGCCTCGGCCAGCCCGATAATACCGTAGCTGCGCAGGAAGGTGCGGTAGCTCACCAGGCGTTCGTGACGACTGACAGGCGGTCGTTGCATGACATCCTTCTCAGGCGGCTCATTCCCCAGACCGATGGCCGGCAGGATGTCCGTTATCAGATCGATGGAAAGTATCTGGATCACAGTGATGGGTAAGGGGATGGGAAAGATCACGTAGGCAATGAACGGCAGAATCTCAGGCACGTTGCTGGTCAGGATATAGGTGATGAACTTCTTGATGTTGTCATAGACCGTTCTACCTTCTTCGATAGCTCTGACGATGGTGGCGAAATTGTCATCCAGCAGGATGATATCCGAGGCCTCCTTGGCCACGTCGGTACCCCGCTTGCCCATGGAGACGCCAATGTCGGCCCGCTTGAGCGCCGGCGCATCGTTGACACCATCGCCGGTCACCGCCACCACTTCCTGCATCTCCTTGAGGGCGGTGACGATGCTCAACTTCTGCTCGGGCGCGATGCGTGCAAATACCACTTCGCCGCCCCGGAGGGTCTCGATGAGCTCCTCGATATCCATGGCATCCAGCATCTCGCCGGTAATCACCTTGGGTGTGATTACGATGCCCAGCTTACGGGCGATATAGGACACCGTCTCACCCTTGTCACCACTGATGACGATGATCCTGATGCCCGCACTCTTGCACGCCTCGACCGCGGCGGGCACCTCCGGCCGCGGCGGATCGACCATGGCCACATGGCCGACAAACACCAGGTTGTCAGTCCGGGTTTCGGCGTCGACCTCACGATAGGCCAGGCTCAACACCCGCAGACCCTGGTTGGCATAGTTGTCGGCCTGCTGCAACAGCAGGCTGCGCTCGTCCGCGCTCATATCGCGAACCTGGCCACCCCGGTGTACCTGGCTGCACAGATCCATCACCACATCCGGAGCCCCCTTGACGGTCAGGTATCGGGTATCGCCCTGGGTACGATACAGACTCCACATGTATTTGCGTTCCGCGTCGAATGGCTGGCTGTCCAGCAGATCAAAGCGTGCAATCAGGCTGTCGTAACCTGCGCGGGCATTGGCGAATTCCGCCAGCGCCACCTCGGTGGGATCCCCCTGGAATACCGCTTGTCCGCGATCCCCGTTGGTGCTGATGACGTCATTGCACAATGCCATGATCTCCAGCAGGGTGGTCGCGGCCGGGTTGGCATCGAATGCCTTGCCAGCATCCGCATCGAATTCCTGGAAGTCCACGTAGAGACTCTCCACGTGCAGCTTGTTCTGAGTCAGGGTGCCGGTCTTGTCGGTACAGATAACCGTGGTGCTGCCGAGGGTTTCCACCGACAGGATCTGTTTGACCACGGCGTTTTCCTTGCCCATTTTCACCGAGGACTGGGTCAGCGCCAACGTCACCGTCGGCAGCAGGCCTTCCGGAACGTTGGCCACGATGATGCCGATGGCAAAGATCAGATTGGTCCACAGGGGATTCCCGATCAGAAAGCCGATGGCGAAAAATATCAGGCCGATACCTACCGCCAGGTAGGTAATCTTGCGCACGAAGTAGGCCAGCTCCTTCTGCATGGGCGTGTAATCCTGCTTCACGCCCTGGGACAGTTCGGAGATGGCGCCAATACTGGTGGATCGCCCGGTCCTGGTGACCAGGATCCGGCCATGGCCCTTGAGTACGGTGGCGCCGGATGCCGCCCGCATGTCGTCATCTATCCTGTCCTCGACCGCCTGCTTGGACACCGGCTCGGACTCGCCGGTGATTATGGATTCATCCACCAGCAGCTGACTGGATTCGATGATGACGCCGTCGGCGCAAATCTTGTCGCCTTCCTGGACGAAGATGACATCACCGGGAACCACTTCCTTGGCATCCGTCAGGATCTTTTCACCATCGCGCAGCAGCACCACTTGTCTGGGGATGTAGTCGAGAAACGACATCATCATTTTCTCGACCTTGTAGTTCTGGATGAACGACACCAGCGCGTTCAACACCACTACAGCCAACAGCGCCACTGCGATGAGCTCGTAACCCTGGTCAGGTTGCATGTTATAGGCCACCCAGGAGAGTATCGAGGATGCCAGCAACAGCAGTGGGAAGAGGGCGAGAAATTCATCCAGCAGCATGCGCAGTGGCGAACGCGCCCGGTGGAACCGGATCTCGTTGCTGCCGTAGCGCTTTTTGCGCGCCTTTGCCTCGGCCGAACTCAGGCCGCCGGCATCGCAGGAGAGTGCCTGGAACAAGGAGCCTCTGTTTTTGTAGGTTTCCACCGGATGACAAACGCTAAACTGAGTCGGCCTCAAACAAACATCATCTGAATAGTGTGTATGGGGAGTCAAACTTCCTGTTCACATATATTTGTATTATTACAGGCACAAGCCCAGATATATGTATTGATGAATATAGATCATTGCGAGCCGAACCTGTCTTTCGGTTAGATCAGATGCCGGGATAGTGAACCGTTCCGGTTTGGGAACGCATGCTCTGTCCGGTGACCTGTATGCCTCAGACACAGGCGCCTTCGGGATTACTTTCCAATCCGCACACTCTCCCTCCCTTCACGGCTCCATCTTTTTTTCCCCAGTTCAGCGGTTGTCTCGTTGGAATAATTCCGAGTGGTGACGTGTTTACACAGGTGAGGCCAGGACTCGGAATGATGCCTCGTAGCAAACCACCAAAGCAGTCTGAAGACTGGCGCGTACAAAACCTGGAGGCAAACATGATTTCGAAATGGCTTACCCTCAGCAGTACTGTGGTATTCATGCTCACAACGGGCCTGACTGCAGAGACTTATGCCCGCGGCGGTTCTGATGATCCGCTGGGCCACAACTTCGGAGATGATCGTTACGGCAGCGGCGACGACTTCTATCCGAGAGTCGGCCTACCCGTAGAAGTGGACGTCGAGGCTCCGAATCGCGGCCACCGGGTAGGCATCGGCGGCCGGGGCTGGTTCGTCGATCTTCAGATCGAGTTCAATACCCCCCTGGCGAGTACCGGCTTTACGGTCAATCCGGATGGCACTCCCGGTTTTCAGATCACGGGCCCTGGCCCTCACAATAACGTACCTCCGATGCCGGGAACCTTCGGCCCCGGTCCTGACGACCGCCTGCCTGGCCTCATCGTACTGCTCACCACCACTACGGTGGGTGCAGGTCCGTGCATGAACCTGGCAAATTTGTTCAACCTTACGGGTGTGAGCGACCTGCGAGACGACGAGGCCGAGATCTGGGACACCTGGATCATTGGCGCCCCCAACTTCGGTGTCGACACCCCCAGCACGCTGTTCGTGGCAGTGGCCGATGATCTGGACGGTGACGGTATCTACAATGATGCTCCCTTCGCCGTGCCGGATGTCGACGGTGATGGGATCTGTACCCAGGCGGACCTGATGGCCTACGGTGTCGCTTCCAATATCGAGCAGGTGCACTTCTACATCAACGGTCCGGTGGACCTGTCCGGTCTGCCGGTGGTTCCTTGATCATGTGAGATAGATAGCGGCATCACCGAGAGGGCATCTGGGCGAGCTGCCCGCATACACATCCAGCGGTTGCGGCGCTTCGCCCAGGACCTCTCTCTCACCCATTGCGGAATCGATCGAACTGTCATCCGCCGGCCGGGCTGGGTCGCAATTCACCCAGAACGGCACCCAGAACGGGGTCAGAGTAAATTCACCCAGAACGGGGTCCACCCAGAACGGGGTCAGAGTAAATTTACTCTGACCCCAATCGACCTGACCCCAATCGACCACAAGATGTTCCTTAACCTTGATTCGAACAGTGCAGACGCAGAAGCATGAGTCACAGTCATGGGGATTTGCACATTGTCTTTATCGCCAGTTACATTTACTCCCTGAGTCCACATCAATCCCACCATCCACCCAGACGCAACAGTTGATCGATAAGGTCACGCTGCGCTGCTGTAAATTCCGTTCCCCGCGCACGCAGTGCAAGCGCCAGAACCGTAGGTATATTCAGGGCCTCGCCGCGGGCAGCTAAGGCGGGATAGGTCTCCGCATAATCCGGTGGCACGCGAAGGCGCCAGTTGTCCGGATGTTTGATTCCGGGCCGGTTGTAGATCTCCTCCATGCCATGCAGATCGGCAAAGAAGATCATCACATGGGTGGCGGGGCTGGCCAGGACGTCGGCCAGTTTGGCGTGGACTAGCTTGCGCCGGTCACCGGCGATCTCCCTGGCGAAGACCTCACGCGCCGCTTCCGGCGCCAGACGCCAGGCCAGGTAGTCGGCCTGATGACGGGCCTCTCCATTGTCGATCCACGCTCCGGCCAGCCGCCAGATGGGCGGCGTATCGTGATTGCCCGCCATGATCCAGTCCTCCGCTCGTGCGTTCTCGCTGCGGTAGACATCGGCGGGATTCTCCAGGTCGGCCTTTTGCGTCACGCGGAAGCGGCCCAGGCCGTGGCGCTCGATGGTGCGGGCGAGGGGGTAGGGGAGCGTGCTCAACACCTCGCAGAGGATCTCCTCGTTGCTGCCGCTCTGAGACCTGACCGCATTGACCAACACATCCATCAACAGGGCGTAGCGCTCGATCTGTCGTGGATCGAGTTCTCGGACCCAGCCATCCGCATAGCGGGGGAGGGAGGTGTCGAGTTGCTCCGCTCGGGCGATGGCGTAGTGGGCCAGCTGCGGATGGTCCGGCAGGTTGGGCGAGGAGAAGAGCCGCGCCCCTTGTTGCACCGCCCGGTAAGGATCGGCGGCGTCGGCCCGATAGACCCAGGGAGAGACCAGCCCGTGCGGATGGTCGATGCGCAGGCCGTCGAACTCCTGCAGCATCTTGTTCACCCGCGCCGTCAGAAATTTCAACACCGGGCCGGGAGCGCCGTCAGGCGTCAGGTATTGCCCGGGGTCGAGCACCCCATAGCCCCAAGGCTGGCCTGAGGGATTGGTGCGGCTGGGGGGGGCGCCCATCAGGTAGTGCTTCAGATAGAGCGAGCCCCGACTCCACTCATCGCAGGCGGAGAGGCCTACCTGAAGATCGCCATAGATGCGCAGACCATAGCCTTGTGCCGCGGAGCGCAAACGCGCATGCTGCCGATGCAGCAGGTACTGGCCGAGCCGGTAGCGCTCGATGGCGTGCTGGCGGCTGGTCGGCAGTTGCGCCAGCCGCTCCTCCCAGAACCGGCGAACGTCGACAACACGCGGGTCGAGATCTGTCAGGGGGGAGGCCTGATCGCGTAGCGGCCAGTCGCGGTGGTGGCGCCACGCCTGTTCCTGGGCTAGCACATGGTAGAGGGCATCGGGATAGAGCCAGGCGAACTCACGGCAGGTAAAGTCGGCCAATTCCCTGTCGCAGCGCAGCGCATCCTCGTCGCCCCGGTCTCGTCGTGCGACGAAGCGCTGGTGGATCTCCTCAAGTGCGGTGTGCGTGGTGTCGAAGGCCTGGCGGTGATCGCTATGGACGCGGTCGGCGTTCCTTGTCTGCGCCACCCGCTTGTCCAGCGTCTCCCGACTCAGCCAAGCCTCCGCGCCATTGGCCAGACCGGCCAGATCCAGGTTGAGGGTGTTGCGGGAAAAGAGGGTGCCGTCGTAGGGGGATGGGTTGTCGCGCGTCGTCTGACCCTGCGGGCCGAACTGGATGGCGTCAAAACCGAGGCCGCGAATAAAGCGGAGAAAGGCCCGGGCCCCTTCACCATAGGGCGTACCACGGCCGATCTCCTCCTCCGTCAGGGAGGGGAAGCTGTTGTCGTGGATGGCAAGCGCCAGACGCCGCTTGCCCAGCAAGTGCAATGCCTCGACCACTGCTTCGTGGGGCCGGGGGCGCTCGTCGGCTTCGACCTGCCGATTCATTCGCGCTCCTCCTCAGACCAGAGCAGAGCCACCGGGAAGTGCTGCAGCACCTTGCCGGCCGGAAGGCTCCACATCCCTTCGACAGACTCGGCCCGCAAGCTTTCGCCGGTCAGCCAGTTGCGCCAGGATCCCTGCGGCATTTCGATGCGAGTGTCACCCCAAAGGGTAGCGCCCAGGGGAGGCGCGCCGGTGCTCAGGCGATAAACCAGACGCGGCGCCACCGACACGGAAAGGTGCGCACCGTTGCGGCGGGCGAAAGCGCAGAGGTGCCCGGCGTGCCAGCCGCTCACCTCCAGGGGGAGATAGTCGCCGTTTTCGAACAGCGCCCGATGTGCCTGGCGCAACGCCAGGCAGCGCCAGGTCAGATAGAGCTTGGCGCGGCCGTCCTCGAGTGTGTCGCTGAGCTGTCGGGTGAAGCCGGCGAGGGAATCGGCGCCTTCGAAAGCCGTCTGCAACTCCGTCAGCATCACACGCCGCCGTGCATAGTCCACTGGACGCCGGTTGTCCGGGTCCACCAGACTGAAGTCCCAGACTTCATTGCCCTGATAGATATCGGGCATGCCGGGGGCGGTGAGCTTGAGCAGTGTCTGGCTCAGGCTGTTGCAGAGTCCGGCCTGGCAGATCGGGGAGAGAAAATCGCGCAGCTCGGCGAGGAATGGATTCTCTTGCGGCGGGTCGAGCAGCGCCGCGATGAAATCGCTGACGGCGCCTTCGTACTCCTGGTCGGGATTGATCCACGAACTATGCACCTTGGCCTCTCTGACCGCCTTCAGCAGGTAGGTTTGAATGCGCTCGCGGAAAACCGCCAAGGGTGCTTCGTCCGCATCGCGCTGCGCAAGCAACTCGAGGGGCCAGGCGCCGATCAGCGTTTGGTAGAGGAGGTACTCATCATTGGCGCAGGGTGCGCGCCTGTCATCCACAAGACGCTTTTTGCCGCGGTTTAGCCGGGCCCAACTCCGTACCCGCTTTTCCCACTGCTCGGGCAGTTCCGTCAGTACGTCGATGCGCGCGCGCACGTCCTCGCTGCGTTTGCTGTCGTGGGTGGTGGTGGCGAGCATGGCATGGGGCCAGTCATGACTGCGCTCCTGGTTCACGTGATGGAAGGCGTTCACGGATACGCCGAGGCGGTCCGGATCGCCACCCACCTCGTTCAGGGCCGCCAGGCGGTTGTAGCGGTAGAAGGCGGTGTCCTCCAGGCCCTTGGCCATGACCGGACTGGTGTATTGCTGAAATCTCATGGCGAAGGCGTTGACCCGCTGCCGATAGTCGTCGCTCCGGCCCTCGGCGATGTCGGTTAGCAACACCTCGCGGATGAAGCCGAACACCGTTGGATCGGCAGCGCGGCTGCTCTTTCTCGCCACACTCACCGCCCAGTCGACATAGCGGCGGTCCTCCTCGCTGGTCCCGCTGGGGCTGACGTAGGTGCGATAGACGGGAAAGCGGGCGACCACCTCGCTGAGGGCGTCGCGCAGGCTGTTGAGGGTGAAATCCCGGGTATTGCGGTCGAGCTTGGCGATGCGGTTGAGCTGCTGGGACAGCACGTTGAGTTCGCTGGCCAGGGCGCTGTGCATGATGAGCTTCTTGCTGATGTAGATCTGTTCCTCCAAGGTCGTCGTCTCGCCGGTGAAGGCGCGGTAGATGCGTCCCATCTCCGCTTCGGCCGCCGCATCCACGAACAGGCCATTGACCAGGTTGGCGAAGTCGTATCCCGTGGTGCCGTGTACCGCCCAGCTCTGGCGCAGCCGCTCGTGCGTCGCGAGGATCTTCTCCACCAGCAGATAGAGCGGCTTGCCCGCTTCACTGGGTTCCCTGTCGGAAAGTCGGGTCTCCGCCTCCTGAATGGACGCGGAGTGAGGCGCTGCCACGCGCGCCTGAAGGCGCCTGAAATAGCCGGCCGGATCGTAGAGGCCGTCCGGGTGGTCGATACGCAATCCCTGAACTTTTCCTTGGGCGATCAGACTCAGGGCCAGCCCGTGGGTCGCCTCGAACACCTCGGGAATCTCCATGCGCAGGCCGGCCAGTTCGTTGATGTCGAAGAAACGACGATAGTTGATCTCGTCCGAGGCGACCCGCCAGTAGGTCAGTCGCCAGGCCTGGTTGTCCAGCAGCGTGTGCAGCAGCTCTCTATGCTCAGGGTCGTTGAAGGCGCGCAGATTCTCGTCGAGATAGCGGGCGATGTCGGCATCCCGGTAGAGTCGGGCCAGGGCGGCCTTGTGAACCTCCTTGTCACGTGCGCGCTCGGCGACGGCTTCGGCTGGCGTTTCCAAGCGACGGGGCAGGTTGTCGAAGGCGGTGATCAGGCTCTTGAATTGCATCAGCCGCGCGTCCACCGCACCCAGTCGCTCTTCCAGCCGCGCCACGTCGTGGCCCAGGATGCGCGGATACTCGGCGGGATCGATGGGAAACCGATGTGCGAAATAGCGGATGCCGAAGGCGCCCGCGTCGGCATCGAACAGCAGCTTCAGCTCACCGCGCTCCAGGGTACTGCCATAGTGATCGCCCAGCACCGGCAGCAGCAGTTTGCCCCGCAGCGTCTCTTCCGACGCGCTCCAGTCGATGTCGAAATAGCGGGCATGGGGAGAGGCGGGGCCATTTTCCAGCACATCCAGCCACCAGCCGTTGTCGCTGCCCATCACCCCCATGTGGTTGGGCACCATGTCCATGATCAATCCCATGCCCTGCTGCTGCAGGCAGGTGGTGAAGCGCTCGAAGCCCGCTGCGCCGCCCAGTTCCGTGTTCAAGGCGCTGTGATCGATGATGTCGTAGCCGTGGGAACTCCCCGGTCGTGCCTGCAGGATGGGCGAGGCGTAGCAGTGGCTGATTCCGAGCTGCTGGAGGTAGGGCACGATCTCCGTCGCCTGGTCGAAGCTGAACTCTTGACGAAATTGCAGCCGATAGCTGGCGCAGGGGATATTCGCGTGTGTCGCCGGTGGCGGGGTGACGGCCGGTTGCGCAGGCTCGACCAGGCCGAACCGCTCCGCTTTCAGGGCATCGGTCAGGGACTTCACGCGCGAGTCGCCGCGCCACAGCTCCAGGTCGAGGTTCAGTTTGCGACGCCAGTTGGGGTGCTGGTCGGTGGTGCCCGGCAGGTTGATCTGTTCCGTCTGCCCGAGGATGTCCGCCAGCTCCGCCACCAGTATCTTTGCCCGGGATCGGGACAGATAGACATGGATGGCCTGGTTGAGCTCCGGGGTCATCTGCGGGACAGCCACGGGTTGGACATTCATGCCCGCCGGCAGCAGCCCCTCCCGCTCCAGGGCCAGCAGCAGCCGCGCCCGATCCTCGGCGCGCTCGATGACCTGCCGCTCTCGCAAGACGCTGCTCGGGAAGAGGCCGAGTTGCGCACGCCGTTCCAGGTCGCGGCCCGCCCAGTAGCCGGCGATCGGCGGCAGGTCGTGGGTGGAGGTCGTCACCA
This sequence comes from Sedimenticolaceae bacterium, assembly GCA_050305975.1. Taxonomy (GTDB): domain Bacteria; phylum Pseudomonadota; class Gammaproteobacteria; order Chromatiales; family Chromatiaceae; genus Thiodiazotropha. The sequence continues at coordinate 31,532 of JBNLGI010000035.1, forward strand.
GGGCCTGCGGCTCGAACGCGTCGGGTGACTTGAAGCCGCCGTCCTCGGCCTTCTCGAAATAGAATGGCCGGTAGGAGAGCACACCCAGTGGACGCAGTGCGTCACGCACCTCCTGGGGCACGGTTCCCAGATCCTCGCCGATGACCAGGCAGCGGTTGCGCTGACTTTCGAGCGCCAGTATCCCGAGCAGGTCCCGGAAGGGGTAGGCGACATAGCTTCCGCTGAGTCGAGAGGGACTCGGCGTCACCCAGAAGAGGCGCATCAGCGACATCACATGGTCGATGCGCAGGGCCCCGGCGATGCGCATGTTGCGGCGCAGGGTTTCGATAAAGGGGGCGTAGGCCCTTTCGCGCAACGACGCTGGGCGCCAGGGCGGCAATCCCCAATCCTGGCCCCTGAGATTGAAATCGTCCGGGGGCGAACCGATGTGCGCTTCCAGGGCGTAGAGCGCCTGATCGTTCCACACCTCCGCGCCGCCGCTGTCGGCGCCGACGGCGAGATCGAGGTAGAGGCCCACGCCCAGCCCCAGTGCGTAGGAGTGTCGGCCCGCCGCCTCGAGCTGCAGATGGGCCTGCCACTGGAGGTATTCGAAGAACGCTATGGATTCCGATTGTTCGGCGGCGAAGGCCGCCACCGCCTCGGATTCCGGATCGCGATAGGCCTCGGGCCAGGCGGGCCAGCCCCAGGCGGCCGCATCCTGCGCATAGAGCCACGCCTGCAGCGCTTCGTGCAGGGCGTGGCGGTGGAGTCCCGGTCCCTGTTCGGACTGGAAACGCCGGAACGCTTGCGCCCGCTCACTCTCCCTGTTCAGATGATGGCGGCGAAAGTGGTTGAAGAGCTCGCTGAGGATCTCCAGCTTGGCTTTGGCCACCTCCGGGTAGTCGACCTGCTCGCTGGCCCGCAGGGCGCGAAGCCTCGCCTGGAAGGCGTCGTCCGCGACCCGGTTGCGTAGCGCTTCGCACTCGGCGAAGTCTTCCATCGCCTCCACATCCAGATAGAGGGGGTTGAGAAACAGGCGGCTGGAAGGGGCATAGGGGCTGGCGTGGTCCGGGTCATGAGGAAACAGGGCATGCAGGGGATTCAGGCCCACCAGCGCGGCGCCGGTCCCGGCGGCGAAATCCACCACATGCTGCAGATCGGTGAAATCGCCGATCCCCCAGTTGCGGGTCGATCTCACCGCATAGAGGTGGATGGCCGGGCCCCATACCCGCGCCTCATCGCCGATAGCCTCCGGCTGGAAGCAGGCGGGTGGCGCCAGGATGAGCGGCATGCCGACAACCGGGCTGTCCGGCCGCTCCAGGTCGTGCAGTTCGAGGCGGTGATAACCCCACTCCGGAATCACGGGTAGCGTCAGCGACCAGCGACGCCAGGGTTCCTGGTCGATCAGACGTTCACCCGCTGACGCCAGTTCGTCGGGCCGGAACTCGCCTTCCCGGCGTTCGCCATTCTCCAACGCAATGACCCAACGGTAGCGGGAAACCGCCCGATCCGCCGGGAGGCTGAGCGGGACAACCAGGGGATCGCTCCCTTGCCAAACCACTTGCACCGGCGGCAGCGTGCGTCGCCACTCGGCCTCTTCGCAGGCCTTCAGCGCCTGACGCGCGGCCGGGTCGTCACCCGCCTCCACGCCCATGGCGGCGAGCAGGGCGCGGCGGGTCGGTTTCGACACCAGGTGGCGCTTGCCCCAGATGTCCCAATAGGCGAGGGCGATACCCTTGTGCTCGCAGAGCCGGTTGAGAGGTGCTTTTCGGCTCATGGCGATGCCTCGTCCAGGAACCAGATCACCGACCAGGGTGGCAGAGGCTGGCCTGGCGATCCGCCTTCCGATTCGGGAGGATGCCGATAAAGAGTGTGGCCTGCCGGCACTAGGGTGTGATCGACTGGCAGGGGCGGCTCGCCCAGGTTCGCCAACAGGCTCAAGCGGGAGCCGTCACCCAGTCGCCACTGCACCCAAAGCCCGCGCTGCCCCAGCGGCATGAATTCACCGCCGCCGCGCATGCTGTGCAGACGGGGAAGGATCCACTCGCGACGCAGCCTCAGCAAGCGCCGGTAGAAATCGAACCATGCCTGATGGGCCGGTTGCGGGAGATCTCCCCACGCCAGTCTACTGCGCTGAAAAGTGGCCGGGGCGTTGGGATCGGGGATGGTCTGCCGCTGCTGCGGGTCGGCAAACCGGCTGAAGCGGGCGAACTCGCGGCGTCTTCCCTCCGTCACCGCTGCAGCCAGGTCGTCACCGAAATCGCAGAAGAAGAGGAAAGGGGCCGGGGTGGCGAACTCTTCGCCCATGAACAGCAGCGGCGGCGACGGCGCCAGCAGGAGTATGGCCAGTGCCGCACGCAAGGGGGCCGTTTCAACCAGTGTGCTCAGGCGCTCGCCGAAGGCGCGGTTGCCCACCTGATCGTGGTTCTGCAGAAAGGAGACGAAGGCGGTGGGCGGCAGACGGCCGCTGGGTTCACCGCGCGCGGCGCCGTGGCGAAACCGCGAGCGCTCGCCCTGATAGGCGAAGCCCTCCGCCAGGCAGCGTCCAAGGTGCCGGATGGGGCGATCGCCATAGTCCACGTAGTAGCCGTCGCGTTCGCCGGTGAGCAGCACGTGCAGACTGTGATGGATATCGTCGTTCCATTGGGCGACATAGCGTTGCGGCCGGCCCTGTTCATCGCGGGTCAGGTAGCGGGCGGCGTTGTCGTCGTTTTCCAGCACCAGGTGGATAGGGCGGTCGCGACCCGGTCCCTCGCGCACCGCCGTGGCCAGCTCCTCGAGGATATCGGGCGAACTGTCGTCGAGGATGGCGTCCACCGCGTCGAGGCGCAGTCCGTCCAAGTGGTACTCCTGCAGCCAGTAGAGGGCGTTGTGGATGAAGAAACGGCGCACCGTCGCGCTGTCCGGTCCGTCGAAGTTGATGGCCGCTCCCCAGGGGGTGTGGTGGCGCTCGGTGAAAAACTGCGGCGCGTAGGTATGCAGGTAGTTGCCCTCCGGCCCGAAGTGGTTGTAGACCACATCGAGAAAGACCATCAGGCCCTTCTGGTGCGCGGTCTCGATCAGCGCCTTGAGTTCCTCGGGCCTGCCGTAGCTGCTGTCGGGGGCGAAAAGCAGGGCGCCGTCGTAGCCCCAGTCGCG
>JBNLGI010000036.1:0-9532 GCA_050305975.1 Sedimenticolaceae bacterium
ACGGTGCGGCAAGCCGCACCCTACGCGCTGTCGATACCGCGATGCGGAAAGCAATTTGTGGTCACGCGCGTTCATTTGCGGACTGGATAACGATTACTCATAGAGCATGACATCGGAGATCGCCTGCGCCCAGTCGTTGAACTGGGGTACGGTGAAGATCGCCTCGCCGATGGCCCGGTGCATGTCGGAGACCAGCATCACGCCCATCTCCCGTTGGGGGAACTGGCGGGCGTATTCGAGGATGCGGCCGTGCACTTCGGTGCCGCTGCCGCCCTCGTGGGCACGGATGGCGCGGCCCACCAGGGCGGCGGCCACCGCGTACTGGAGGTCGATCTCGTCCGGTACCGGGACCTCTTCTCCGGCCAGGATGGCGTCCAGGTCGGGCATCTTGTCGAGGCTGCTGACGAAGGCGTTCAGCTCCACCCCGGCGGCGGGGCCGACACAGGCCTGCAGAGTGCCCTGCAGCAGCTGGGGATGGCGCTCGAATTTCTGCAGCGCCCGATGGGCGAACTCCCAGGAGCGGGGCGAGGGGAAGGCCACCGGATTGTGGGCCGGGTCGAAATCGAACAGCAGCTCGGGGCGGAAGCGCAAGAAGGCGATGATGCGCTCGTCGATCGTGTTGCGGTAGGCCCAGGCCACCCAGTCGTCGAGGTGGGTCTCCACTTCGAAGTGGGAGAAGCGGTTGGCCAGCGGCGCCGGCATGCTGTAGGTAACACCCCGGTCGCCCTGGCGGTTGCCGGCGGCGAAGATAGCCCAGCCGTCGGGGACCTGGTATTCGCCCAGGCGGCGGTCGAGGATCAGTTGGTAGGCGGCGGCGGAGACCGTCGGTGGGGCCGAGGTGATTTCGTCAAGAAACAGGATGCCCTCGGGGCCGTGGCGTTCGGCGTTGGGCAGGATCGCGGGGATCGCCCACTCCACCCTGCCTTCGCTGCGGAAGGGGATGCCGCGCAGGTCGCTGGGCTCCATCTGCGAGAGGCGGATGTCGATGACCGGCGCGCGGTGTTGCTGCGCCACCTCCCGAACCATATCGGATTTGCCGACGCCGGGCGGGCCCCAGAGCATGACCGGGGTGTGGTGACCGACTCGGGTACTGACGAATTCCTGTTCCAGAATGGTGAGCAGCTGGGATGGACGCATGGGACTTCCTGGGGACTGGGTGATACTTAGTCGAAGAGGTTTCTGATCGCGCGGGCGAGCTGCTTATAGACCTCGGGACCATCCACGTCCATGACCTGGTCGATGACCCAGCGGTTCTCGTGCTGCTCCTGGCCCATGACCTGCTGGATCTCGTAGCCCAGGTGGCGCAGGAAGGGGTAGCTGGGGCCTTCGTCGGTGAAGTTGAATTCGGCGTAGTCGCCTGAGCGCTCGTTGAACAGGGCGATGAAGCTGTTGGCGTGGTCGCCCGGTCCCAGCAGGTCGGTGGCGTTGTCCCGGTAGTGGTCGGCCAGTTTCATGACCAGGGCGGTGATCACCGCCACCCGGGCCTCGTTGTCGACCATGCCGTGAATCAGGCGGTCAGTGATCTGGGCCTCGTAGGCCAGGTATTCGGCGATCACCGCCAGTCGTTGGTTATCGTCGTGATAGACGAAGTTCTTGCCGTGCAGGGTGATCGCCTTGTCGACCGCGATGCGCCAGGCGATAAAAGCGATGGCGCTGCCGATCTCCTCGGGGGAGCGGTCCGCATCCTCGTCGTGCCACTGACTCTTGATTCTGATTGCCACGATGTTGACTCCGTAATGTACCCGTCGCACCCGCCGACCGCCGGATTCAGCGGTCGGGTGGTCGTCTCGCAGGAAGAGAAACCGGCGGGTGTGGATCGTCGGGATTGTACTGCCGTTCAATAACCGAGCATTTTACTTGGGAAAGAGGGGATTTCAACGTTCCCATTCGCAAAACAGGGTTTCTTCTCCTCACTTGCTGGGTAACGGGCCCAGGTAACCAGTCAGGGCGGGCCCTTCCGTAGGATGTTGTATGGTGCACATCAGGTAGCCCCAGCCGTTGATGTCCGGGTAGTAGTAAGTGCCGGTGACTTCCGCCCCCGGAGGCGCGATCAGCAGCCGCGTCAACTGACCCCGCTTCGGTTCGTAGGCCCAGAGCATGTCCCGCAGATGGCCCTGGCCGGAGTCCTCGGCGATGATCAGGGTACCCTGGTCGGTCAGGAAGGTCAGATTGTCCGGATTGGCGATACCGTTGACGTCGCACTCATTGTCCGGGTCGTCGTCCACCGGACGGCCCGTGAGCAGGGCGCGCATCGCTGTGGCGACATAGTGATCGTCCAGGGGCAGTTCGTAGACGGCCCCGCAGGGGTTGTGGTCAAGACGGATATGGTCGGGGCCGCCCCGATCGTAGAGCGTATCGGCCGCCCCCTGATTGCGCCGGTCCTCCATGCCCCGGTCGATGAGGGAGATCGACACGTAGAGCCGTCGGCTGGCCGGGTCGAAGGTGAGCCCCTCCATCTTGCGGAACTCGGTGGTGGCGCCGCGCAGGGCGGCATAGCGCCGGCTTTCCAGCCGCGAGGCCAGGACCTCCATGCCCGGCCTGAGTTTCAGGCATTCGGGGCCGAAGCGGGTATTCACGGAGGTGAAACCCGACTCGCAGTGGCCATCCTCGCGGAGTGCGGTGCGCTCGAACAGGTCCTGGAAACGGGTCCCCTTGGCGAGCGCCGTGGCGATCTCTTTCTCATCGGCGTGGCCCAGATCGACCCAGTCCAGTTCGGCCCGGCCGCCTCCACTTGCGTCAACCTGCCGCCAGCGGGCGGCATAGAGGGTGCCGCTGGCGAGATCGTCGGGTCGGTCGGCAAGGAAACGGAAGAGGGCGGTGTTGTGGGCATCGTCGGTGATATAGACGCTACGGCGGTCGGGCATCACCAGCCCGACCTCGTGGGAGAGCCGCCCCAGGGCGTAGCGCTTGCTGACCCGCACGCTGTCGAAATCCTCCACCCCGATCTCCAGCTGCCAACCGTAGTCATACGGATTGAGCGAGGCCGGATTGTCGTCCGCATAGGCCGCCATGGCCTGATAGTAGCGGTCGATGGCCCCGCTCTCGGGATCACGGGCGGCGGCGTTGGGCTCGTACTCCTCGGTGCCCAGATGGGTCATCCAGGGGGTGGTGCTGCCGGCACAGTGGTTCCAGCCGCCGTTGACCCCCGAGAGATCGAGGGGGCGGGTGCGGGTGACGCTCAGCAGGCCGCTGGCGGGTTCCTGCGACAGCTCGGAGAGGTAGATGGCGCCGGGAATCTCTTCGAAGTGGGTCAGCATGAAGAGTCGGCCAGCGACGGTCAGCAGGGAGCTGTAGTCGTTCTTTTTCGAGATGCGGGGGCCGCCGTCGGGGGCGTGGATCAGGTTGCCGTTGCGATCGTGCAGGAGGCCGAAGATCTGGTCCGCACGCCGGTCGCCGCTGCGTATCAGGGTGCGGTAGTGGAGTTCGCGGCGCTTGTCGTTCTGCCGATAACCCGGGGTGGCGATGACGCCTGCAGCCTCTTCGAAGGGATCGGGCGGGGGCAGCGGGTCGAACTCAAAGGCGAGTGCCGGAGTGCCGAAACCGATTGCCGCGAGCAGGCAGAGGGGGATGGTTTTCATCGTTTGCGACGCTCCTTGGCCGGATTGCGCAGCAGCACATAGGCGGCCCCGGTACCGCCATCATGACGTGTTGCGGAGGTGAAGGCGAGCACATCCTCGCGTTGACGCAGCCAGAGATTGAGCTTCTGTTTCAACACTGGCTGCCGGCCCTCGGAGCCGTAGCCCTTGCCGTGGATGATGCGTGCCACGCGGATCCGTCGTTGGTGGCAGGCGGCGAGAAAGCGACCGAGCTCCTCCCGCGCGTGACGTACGGTCAGTCCATGCAGATCGAGTTCGGCGCCGATCTCCAGGTAACCGCGGCGCAGGTCGTGCAGCAGGCGCTGCTGCACCCCGGGTCGGGCGAATTCGAGGAACTCGCCGGTCTCGATCTCATGCTCGGAATAGAGGTCGCCCTCTTCGGTTTCGTCGCCCACTGTCAGATTGAGCGGGCGCGGGGGTAGACGCCGGCGATAGGGCTCGCGGCGGCTCTCGTCGAGCGGACGGACGTCCTTGAAGGCCTCTTGCAGGAGCTGCTCGTCGTCGGGTTTGTCCGGCTTTTCGTTCATCTGCTCCCCGCTTCTGCGTTGACTTTCAGGCATGTTAGGAGCTGAACGGGAGAATCTCAATCTCACGGCCATTTGCAGGCACGATTTGAGGGTGTGATGCACCCCCGTTTCCAGTATATTGTGCCTCCGTATGAAGATCCTCCTGAGTAATGACGACGGTTATCAGGCGCCTGGCCTGCAGGCCCTGGCGGATGCCCTCTCCAGCCTTGCCGAGATCGTGGTGGTGGCGCCGGATCAGGATCGCAGCGGCGCCAGCAACTCGCTGACACTGGTCAATCCACTGCGCGCCCGCACCATGGAGAATGGCTTCATCCGGGTCGACGGCACGCCGACAGACTGTGTGCACCTGGCGATCACCGGACTGCTGGAGGAGGAGCCGGATCTGGTGGTCTCCGGCATCAACGCGGGCCCCAACATGGGCGACGACGTGCTCTACTCCGGCACCGTGGCGGCGGCCACCGAGGGACGCTTCCTCGGTCTGCCCGCGATCGCCATCTCCATGAACTCCCATGATCCCGAACATATCGAGACCGGTGCCCGGGTCGCCCTGGAACTGGTGCAGCGGCTGATCCGTTCGCCGCTGACGGAGAATGTGATTCTCAACGTCAACGTCCCCGATCTGCCCTACGCCGAGTTGCAGGGATTCCGTTCCACGCGCCTCGGCCATCGCCACAAGGCGGAGCCGGTGGTGAAGGCCACCGACCCGCGCGGCAAGACCATCTACTGGGTCGGTCCCGCCGGCGCCGAGCAGGACGCCGGTCCCGGCACCGACTTCCATGCCGTGCGCGAGGGCTACGTCTCGGTGACGCCGCTGCAGGTGGACCTGACCCGCCACAGCGCGCTGGACAGTGTCGAGGCCTGGCTCGGTTGATGATCATGCGTCCGGAGCATCAAGGTATCGGCATGACCTCCCGGCGCACCCGGGAGCGGCTGATCCAGCGACTGCGCGAGAAGGGTATCCGCGATATCGCGGTGTTGGAGGCGATGCGCAACACCCCACGCCACATTTTCGTCGACGAGGCGCTGGCCAGCCGCGCCTACGAGGACACCGCGCTGCCCATCGGTCACGGCCAGACCATCTCTCAGCCCTATACGGTGGCGCGCATGACCGAGGCGCTGCTGCAGGGTGGTGCGCCCGAGACGGTGCTGGAGATCGGTACCGGTTCCGGATTTCAGTGCGCCATCCTGGCACAATTGGTCAGGCGAGTTTATAGCGTGGAACGCATCGAGGCGTTGCAGATCCAGGCCCGGCAACGGTTGCGGGATCTGGGTATACGCAATGTCCGGCTCAAACACAGCGACGGCGGTATCGGTTGGCCGGAGTACGGTCCCTATGACGGGATCCTGGTGACCGCCGCCCCGGCCGGTCTGCCGCATTCGCTGCTCGAACAGTTGGCGGTGGGAGGACGCCTGATCCTGCCGCTGCAGAAGGACAGGGGGCAGGTGATGCTGCGAATCACCCGCACAGCGGAGGGTTATCAGCAGGAGCAGCTGGAGGCGGCCAATTTCGTACCACTGCAGGGTGGCATTATCTGATGAGACTCTTCTCTTCGCTCTACAGCCGCGCCATGGAGTGGTCGCGCCATCCGCACGCCCCCCGCTATCTGGCGGGTTTGAGTTTTGCTGAGTCCTCTTTCTTTCCCATTCCGCCGGACGTGATGCTGGCGCCGATGAGCTTGGCCACGCCCAAACGGGCCTGGTATTTCGCTGCGCTCACCACGCTGGCCTCGGTGCTCGGGGGGCTGCTGGGTTATCTGATCGGCCTCTTCGCATTCGATGTGATCCAGCCCTATCTGCATGAGTGGGGGTACTGGCAGGCCTATGAAAGGGCGCAGGGCTGGTTCGATCAATGGGGTTTCTGGGCTATCTTTCTGGCCGGTTTCTCCCCCATTCCCTATAAGGTTTTCACCATCACTGCCGGGGTCATCTCCATGGCCTTGTTGCCTTTCGTACTGGCATCGGCCATTGGGCGTGGCGCCCGTTTCTTCATGGTGGCGGGGCTGATGGCCTGGGGCGGGGAGCGCATGGAGCGCGCGCTGCATCGCTATGTCGATCTGCTTGGCTGGTTGATGGTGGTAGTATTTGTCGTGGTGTTTATCTTCTACAAATCGCATTAGGAGACCGGTTATCGTCTGCTACGGTGATAGTTCAGCATTGATGCTTCGAGCTGCCGGCGCGCTGCTCGCGCTATCGCTCGTCCTCGCCGGATGCAGCTCACGTGGCAGTGCGCCAGTCTACAATCGCTCAACCGTGGAGCCTCCGCTGGAGGTGACCTCCACCCAGGCCTCGCCATCGCCCGCCCGCGATCGTCCGCCGGTCTATCCACGCAGCTACTATCTGGTACAACCGGGCGATACCCTCTATTCGATCGCTTGGCGGCAGAATATCTCCTATCACCAGCTCGCTGGTTGGAACGGCATTCGTCCCCCCGACTATCAGATCTTTCCCGGGCAGAGGCTGCGGCTTAAACCGCCGGTCAGGCGCCACAGCCCGGCAACCGTCAGGACGCCGCAACCCCCGGTCACGCAAGCGGCCAAACCCCCGGTGACAACCCAGGTCGAAGCCGCAGCTCCGCCTGCTCCCGTCAGGCAACAACCGGCGGCGGCACCAGACAAGCCAAAGCAACCGGATCCGACGACGAAAACAGTGAAGTTAGCCTGGGACTGGCCGACAAAGGGTAGGGTGGTGCAGACTTTCTCACCCGGTGACGACACGCGCAAAGGGATTTGGATCGATGGCCGCATGGGGCAGTCGGTTGCCGCCGCCGAGGCGGGTAGGGTGGTTTATGCTGGCAATGGACTGGTGGGCTATGGCAACCTTATCATCATCAAACACGACCGCACCTATCTCAGCGCCTACGGCTATAACAGCAAGTTGTTGGTGAGGGAGGGCGACGTGGTCAGGAAGGGCGATGTGGTGGCGCATATGGGCGCCCCCAATATCGGCGGTCAGCCGGTCCTTCACTTTGAGATCAGGCGGCAGGGAAAGCCGGTCAATCCTTTGGCTCTGCTGCCAAGACAATAATAGCGATAACCGTGCCTGAGAGGGCAATGAACAGGTGATCGGGATCGTAGCGCAAGACAACGATGACTGCGACCACCATTGGAGTGGAGAGTATGAGCAAGCGTTCCGTTGAATCGGATGAGAACATGGACGACCCGGTGTCAGAGGACGAAGCCATCCTCGCCGAGGATGACGACGATTCGGATGTCGATGTCGTTACGGAAGATGCGGATGTCGAGGAGAGCGACGACACGCTCACTTTCAGAACGCCTGAGCCGGGTGATGCGCAGATGGATGCCACCCGCCTCTATCTCAATGAGATTGGCATCTCCAAGCTGCTGACGGCGGAAGAAGAGGTCTACTTCGCGCGTCTGGCGCAGAAGGGCGACCAAGCCGCGCGTCAGCGCATGATCGAGAGCAATCTTCGGCTTGTGGTCAAGATCGCGCGACGCTACATGAACCGGGGTCTGGCGCTGTTGGATCTCATCGAAGAGGGTAATCTAGGCCTGATTCGTGCGGTGGAGAAGTTCGACCCTGAGCGGGGTTTTCGCTTCTCCACCTATGCGACCTGGTGGATTCGTCAGACCATCGAGCGGGCTATCATGAACCAGACCCGCACCATCCGCCTGCCGATCCACGTCGTCAAGGAGATCAATGTCTATCTGCGGGCGGCGCGCAAGCTGGCACAGTCACTCGACCATGAGCCGAGTTCGGAAGAGATTGCCGATCTCCTGGATAAACCGATCGACGAGGTCAAGCGGATGCTCGGTCTCAACGAACGCGTCACCTCCGTCGATACCCCCTTCGGCAAGGATGCGGACAAACCGCTGCTGGATACGATCGCCGATGAGAAGAGTTCGGATCCGACGGTGGATATTCAGAACGACGGCCTCAACGCCAATCTCGATCGCTGGTTGAGCAAGCTCAACGACAAACAGCGCGAAGTGGTCGAGCGCCGTTTCGGACTCCACGGTTATGAGAACTCCACTCTGGAGCAGGTCGCCAACGAACTCGGCGTGACACGGGAACGGGTACGCCAGATCCAGATGGACGCTCTACGGCGCTTGCGCGACATTCTGGAACGGGACGGCTTCTCCGTAGATTCGATCTTCAAATGAGCTCTGACCGCAGCTGCTGCCTGTTTGGCGATGCGGCCAAACAGAACGCGGTAGAAGTCGCGTGCAGCGAATGCGGGCTCGATCCCATGTGTCTGGTGCTCGATTACGCCGAAGCGGGCAGTGGTGTGCCCGAGGGTATATTGCTGCGTCGCCAACGGGTGGAGACCGGTGAGAGCCTGTTCGAATCCGGGCAGCCTTTCGACGCCATATACGCGGTGAAGTCAGGTTCTTTCAAGGCCTTGATGTCCGATCCGCAGACGGGCGATCGCGTGGTCGGATTCTACTTTGCCGGTGAGCTCGTCGGTGCGGATGGCATGGCGCAACACCGTTATGCGGTATCCGTCCGTGCCCTCGAGTCGAGTCAGGTCTGTGTCCTTCATCTGGCGCGCCTGGACGAGGCCGGCAGGCCGCAACAAGCGATCCAACGGGCATTGATCGACATGCTGAGCCGGGAGGTGGCGCTGAATCAGCGAATGACGGCCGCCCTGGTACGGCAAAATGCGGATCAACGCCTGGCGGCGTTTCTGCTCTCGTTATCGGAGCGGCTGAGCAGCCGCGGTTTTGCCTCAGATGAGTTCAATCTGCGCATGTCTCGCAGTGATATCGGAAGCTACCTGGGTTTGGCGAGGGAGACCGTAAGCCGCTTGCTGACCCGGTTTCAAAAGCAAGGTCTGATTCGTCTTCGCGGCAGACAGCTTCAACTGCTGAATGTCGCCAGCCTGCGTCTGATCGCCTACAACGATTAGATCGCCATCGCCCTCTCCGGATTTCGATCTACTGGGAATAACGCCCACTGAATGGTGCTTTCGGAGAATGATCCGAGGGTTCAATCTCGCTTCTGAGAAAATCTACATCCACAAGAATGATTCTCACTAACATCCATGCTGTGTTGTACGTCGAAAGACCAAGTTTTTTACTCCGAGTTTTTGGTGAAAATGTTCATGTTATTTTCTATTTTGTTGATCTACGTCAATTGTCATTATGAATGTTGAAAATATTTTTTGATTCAATGTGTTAAGTGCAATGTTTCATGGCCTTTTCTGCTTAGATTCAGGTTGACATCTTCATCGATAAAGAGTGATATATGTCACGCTCAAATGTGTCATATGACGCAGTTGAGTTTGTGTGGTCACTATCGATCGCCAGATATGTAACTTAGGTCCTTCAATAAATCTGTAAAAGGGGGGTTCATGGACGCCGCAGCCGAGCAGAAATACAACTTCGATGTTGTACGCTGGTTTACCGTCATGGCCGTTGTCTACCTCGTGGTGGGCGCTTTGGTTGGTGT
>JBNLGI010000037.1:0-15880 GCA_050305975.1 Sedimenticolaceae bacterium
CTGCCCTGGGTCTCGGCAAGGCCGGTGGTCGGCACGCCGAGCAGCGAAGGACTGCTCTTCTCGGCGATGGTCTTCACCCCCTCCACCACGCTCTCCTCGGAACCCATCACTATGTTGACCTGATGGCGTCGGCGGCCCGGCTGGGTGCCGGCGTCGGCCGCGGCGGGCACCAGGGTCTTGATGATCTCCTCCACCGCCTTGGCGAAGCCGCTCTCGAGACAGCCGGTGTAGTCGGGCGTGGAGACCGGCACCACCGGGATGGCGTCGTATTCGGGGTATTTCTGGCGGAACATCCTCACCGCCATGCGCACGTCGCTGCCCTGGGTTTCGGAGAGCCCGGTGGTGGGTACGCCGATCAGAGACGGCTGATTCTTGTCGGCAATGGTCCTGAGTCCCTCCACCACGCTCTCTTCGGAACCCATCACCGTGGTGACCTGGTCCATGGCGGTGGTCTGCAGCGGGATCGGTTCGCGGAAGTGGCGCACGAAGAAGACCTTGCCGAAGGCGGTGCAGCCCTGGGAGCCGTGCAGCATCGGCATGGCGCGGTGGAAACCGAGGAAGGCCAGCGCCGCGCCGATGGTCTGGCTCGCCTTCAGCGGGCTGACCGAGAGGGCCTTGTTGCGTTTGAGAATCTCGGCCATCAGCAGACCTCCGCGATTGCCGTGGTGGGGGTGGCCCAGGGCGCCGGTGCGCGCACCTGCCGCCACACCGGGCTCTCGATGGTCAGCACCAGCTGGCGCGCCAGCTCCACCATGCCGGTGTAGCCGGCGTAGCCGAACTCGCGCTCCTGGTTGATATCGAGGAAGGGGATGCGCGCCTTCAGCGCGGTGTACATGTTGCGGCCGCCGGCGATCAGCACGTCCACCTGGTGCTGGCGCACGATGTCGATCAGGTTGCGCGGGTTGCCGTCCTCCAGCATCACCGCGTCCTGGCCCATCAGCTCGCGGATGCGCGCCTTGTCCTCTTCGGTCGACTTCTTGGTGCCGGTGGCGACCACCTGCATGCCGAGATCCTGCAGCGCGGCGATCACCGACCAGGACTTCACGCCGCCAGTGTAGAGCAGCACCTTGCGTCCGCGCAGCTTCTCGCGCCAGGGTTCGAGGGCCTGGTCGATCTTGGCCTCCTCGCGGGTGATCAGTGTTTCGGTGCGGGCGGTGAGATCGTCGTCGCCGATCAGGCGGGCAAAGTCGCGCAGGGCCTGGGAGACGTCGCGCACGCCGTAGAAACTGCCCTCGAACCAGGGAGTGCCGAAGGCCTCCTGCAGCTTGCGCGCCACGTTGATCATGGCCTTGGAGCAGACCATCATGTTGGCCTGCGAGCGGTGCATGGTCTGCACCTCGCGGAAGCGGGCGTCGCCGGACAGGGTGCAGAGCACGCGCAGGCCCAGCTCGTCGAGCAGTGGCAGCACATGCCACAGTTCACCGGCGATGTTGTATTCGCCGACCAGGGTGATGTCGTGGATCTTATGCCCAGCAGTAGCGGCGGACTCCGGCAGCGGATCGGGCTCGCGGGTGCCGCAGACGTATTTGACCATCGCCTCGCCGGCGATGCGGTTGCCCAGGTTCTTGGTGCCGTAGAAGCCGGCCGCGTCCACCGGCACCACCGGCGTGCCCCAGCGCTCCTGGGCCGCCTTGCAGACCGCCTCCACATCATCGCCCACCAGCGCCGGCACACAGGTGTTGTAGACGAAAACTGCGGCTGGTTTGTAGCTCTCCACAGCCTGTTTGATGGAGTGAAAAAGGCGCTTCTCGCCGCGTCCCATGATCACGTCCTGTTCGGTCAGGTCGGTGGTCATGCCGATGCGAAACAGGCGGGAACCGCTGGAGCGGGTGCCCCGGTTGTCCCAGGAGCTGCCGGCGCAGGCGATCGAGCCGTGGACGATATGCGCCACGTCGGCGATCGGCAGCAGCGCAATCTGAGCGCCATCGAAGGCGCAACCGCCCGCCGTCGCTCCCGGCTTCGGCTTGGCACAACCCGATTTCGATTTCTTGTTGTGAGCGCAGGCCGGCTCATCCAGCAGGGCGGCGATATCTTTCTGTTTCATGACGCGTCACAGACTCCCAAATTTGATTGCATGATGCTATGCAATCGATATGCCACCACATAATCCATTGTTTTTATTGTTTTTTATTGGAATTTTCTTTGTCGCAAACATGACAATGCGATGTAGATGGCATGAATAAGACGTGTCGTGCCGCACATCCTTGCTGGGCCATCTGTATCCCATCACTAAGGCATCCAGCGCCGGCTCATTGCATCTTATGGACTACGCCTAGAGGGACATATGAACCGTTTGAGAACCCGGCTATATTGAGTTGTAGGGGATGACCGTTTTCAGGGAGTTGTCCTCGTGAGCATACAGATCTGGCTATTCAGGCTTGTCCGGGGCGTGTTGTTGACAGACGCCCTCATCTATCTCCTCAGGAGAGAAACAGGATCGCGCCACGTTTTCTCTTCCCGGTTCGATCTCCAGACCGCTCCAGACAGTCTGCGGGTTACCCGGATGCCCCCTTCGTCAAATCACCCGCGGGTGCCGGTGGTATGTCTGCCCGGGCACACACTCGGGGCCGCTTCTGAACAGACGCAGTTCGATCGGATTGCTGTCTGGATAAGACCGTACAACCAAACCCGGTTCACCGGGATCCCTCTTCTCGAGATGAGGGTGGAGTAGTTTCCGAGAATATGAACTTTTACTTTGAGCGTTTTCTGTTGCCGCAGTCAGCTTGGCAGTCCAGCTGACAGCCGACGTCCTCAACCGGAGGGCATGACCATGTCATATGAACACTATGCGCATGGACGCTTGAGCACTCTCCTTGGCATCGCTGCCGTTACGATCTTCGGCATCCTCTCCATCCTGGCCTCCGGCGGGGGCGGCGGCGGAGGTGACACACCAACGACCACCGACGTCACTGGCTTCTGGTCTGGCAGCTGGTCAAGCAGCATCGTCAACCAGGGCGGAACATTGTCTGCACAGCTGGTACAAACCGGCACCTCCCTGACAGGCACCTTCAGCATCGATGGTTCCCCGTGTATCTCCAGCGGCGATATCGACGGTACCATTTCGGGTCTGTCGATCGATTTCGTGGTTACATCGGGTATCGATGATGTCCACATCAGCGGCACGCTCAACGGCAGCACAATCGTTGGAACCTATTCCATCTCAATCGGCCTCTGCGCGGGTGACCAGGGTACGTTCAGCCTGAGCCTCGCCACCCCGGCCATCGTGCTCGGCCATGGCATTCGATACACGACCAATGGAATTCGGGTCGGTAAGACGGCCATCGGGGATCTCAACGGCGACGGTCTCGCCGATGCCGTCACCATGGAAGCAGGCGGTTTCGGTCAACGACTGCTGATCTACTACCAGAATGGCTCGGGCGCTTTCAGCGCCCCGGTCGTGCACACCCTGCCCGACACCTACATTCGCAGCATTACTCTGGGTGACGTGAACGACGACGCGGCCACTGACCTGGTCGTATCAGGCCTCTCCATCTCTGCACTCTCCGGCTATATGGGTCGGATCATGGTGGTCTACCAGGATCCTGTCAGCGGTGTCCTCGGATTCCCGGGAGCGGAACATGTGGTCAGTTCCACCCTTGTCGGCAGCCTGGTGGTGGCGGACCTGAACGCGGACGCACGCCAGGATATCGCCGTGTTGGGTTCATGGGAGCAGACGCCCGGAATGGGCAACATCGCCGTCTTCTACCAGAACATCCTGGGCGGATTGGATATGGAGCAGCTCTACGATAGCACTCCGGTCGACTTCACCGGTGAGCTGCAGGCAGCCGATATGGATCATGACGGCGACATGGACCTGATACTGAAATCAGGGCCTCTCGAATTGGCGATCATCCGGCAGGATGGATCGCAGACACCTCCAGTTTTGTCACCGACCCCGGAGTTCCACACCATCCAAACCAGTTACTGGTCTTCATTTGATGCCTTTGCTGTGGCGGATCTGAATGGCGACGGTCGTAACGACGTGGCCGTGCTCGACCCTGGCAACAACGGCAACCTCAATCTGCTCTACCAGAACCCCCAAGGCAGCTTGGACGGCCCGGCCCTGACGCCACAGCCCTCCTCGCCACCCTATGGCCTTGAAGCGGCAGACATCGATAGGGATGGCATGAACGAACTGCTGGGCGATTTGGTGACCCCGACCTTTGATGCCAACAGCGGCGGGATCATCTATGTCTTCGAGCCTGACAGTACACCGCCCTTCGGGGACAGCGTCGAATACAGCTTCGGCACCGTCAGCGGCGGTGGTTCGGCGATTCACGATGCGCTGTCACTCGGCGATGTCACCGGCGACGGCTATCTGGATGCCGTGGTGACCTGGGCTGACGAAGGGCTTTACGTACTTCCCGCCCGACTTCAATAGAAGATCAAGACCCTGGTGCGGCGACAACCGCACCCGGTTGTTATCGTTTACACGGGGATAAGTGTCAGACCGCGCCCCCACCTTCACGCACCAGCTCATTGGTCATGCCGTAGAGCTCATCCAGCCCGACCTTGGGATACTTCGGCTGGTAGCGCTTCAGTTCATCGAAGAGCGTCACGATCTTGTCGGCGGCCGACTGCCCTTTGAAATCGCTCTTATCGAGTCCGAGCTCATCGATTGCCTGGTTCCAGGGGACACCCTGGACCAGTTGAAGGGCCATGACAACCTCTGAATCAAATGGAGTTGTCAGCCTAGGGCAAGATACATAGCACCTGAAATATACTGATTAACGGCCCTATGACCAGTAAGTTGGCTTGACACGCATAACCGCTGAGGCCCTGTTTGTACAATTCGCTACAAGATTCGCTTGTCATGTGTACGACGCGCATTCAGGTCACTTGTCGTCGGGCTATGCGGTCGGCATCAGTTCGGCGGGCACAGATGCCCCATTGCTCCCTGCCCACTTGAGCCGGGTACGAAACGCACAAGCCCCAGGTCCACCGGAACCTGACGGCTCGGCTCGGCACACCCCACTCCGCAAAACGGTGAATGGCTAGAGGCATGCTTTGCGGGAACTCCATGTGCTAGGCTTAACCGGTGTTCTCACCACCATGCCATCTCGGTCTGGAGACTCATAAAGCAATCGTTTCAAAGAACCGGAGACCCCCTCGATGCTGACCCCAACCCGAGTTGCCGTGGCACTCATCATCGTCCTGGTCGTCGCCTTTGCCTCATGGTCCAAGCTCCGCTTTGCCGACGAGACCACCGATGCGCCCCAGCGCTGGCGCATCGACGAGCATCCGCGGTTTGCAAAATAGGTCAATCCCCCTGACCGCTGGCCTGCAAACAACGGCACTCGATATATTTCCGTCTTGATATCAATGCATTACGACCAGATTAATGGTTCTGACTGAAAGCGCCGTAGATTTTCAATTATTCTTTATATTATTAATTTCTTATCTTTACCGCTTAAGATTCTATTTCTCATCGCGCCCATGCAGGTTCGAGGCGTCAGCAACCGCACCTTGGGGGGAGCAGTCATGTCACACAAAGCACAAGCGACGAAACAGGCGGCACAGCAGGCGAAAAAGATACGAAAAGCGGTATCGGACAACCTGGTCGAGCTGGACGAAAAGACGGGAGGCCGTTCGAACCCGGGAGAGTTGAACCGGAAAATCGGTCAGATCGATGCCGACCTGGATGGTTTGAGAAAAGAGTTGAGCACCACCAACAAAGGCTTGATGAGCAACCTCACCCAGCTCAACGAGAAAGACACGGATTTGCGTTCCAAAGTCTCCGAAGCCTACCAGCAGCTGGGGGAACTGGATAACGCCTACCGCTCACTGAGCGACAGATCGGCCGACATCAGCCGCGATATCAAGGCGGTTTCCAAGCGCATCAATGAAGTCAATCAGAAGACCGAAACCGATATCGGCTCCCTCAGTGAAGAGTATGGCGTACTGGTCGATCGGGTGGAGGAGCTCGCCGCCAAGTCGAAAAAGACCACCCAGGATCTGAACAAAAGCATCAAGGCCACAACCAAAGCCACCCTGGAGCTTGAGAAAAATCTCCTTACCGAGATCGATGAACTGGCCAATGCCAGCAAGAGTCGTGACCAAGACCTGGATAAGAAGACCGAGGCCCTGGCCGAAGGGCTGAGCAGGGCGGATGCCGAAATTCAGGCCAACCAGGCCCGGCTCATCAAGATGCAGGCCATCGATCAGGCGCTGGAGAAACGCGCCCTGGCCCTTGAGGAGACCACCAGCGAACTGACGAAGAAGAGTCGGGAACTGTCACGCTCGACCACCACCCTCAATCAGCGCACACAACAACTCTCGGAGTCTGTTCGCGCTCTGCAGGCCACCTCCGAGGAACACAGCTACAAGATCGGCGGCTTACAGCAGCGTGCCGAAAAGACGGCCAGTGCCCTCTATGCCCTGATCCTGCAGGAGAAACGCCATTTCCGTCTGCTGGGCGCCTCGCTCGCACTGCTGTTGCTCGGCTTTCTCGGCTTTCTGGTCTACGACCAGGCCAACTGGCAGGAAGAGACAGCGACCAATACGGCGCTCCAGACCGGCATTACTATCCTCAGTGACGATCTTGCCGCGACGGATAACCAGGTTGCCCGTCTCGATAGCAGCCTGGGACAGCTGCAACAGCAATCACAGGCCGCCGATGCGGCGGTACAGGAAGAGATCACGAGCATCAACCGGAAGCTGTCCACCATCGGCGACCAGGTCGACAGCCTGGATGGCCGGCTCACCACCATGCGCCCCCTGCGTACGTTCGGCAACGGCAACGTGATCCACGGACCGGAATGGCTGGCCCAACAGGCCGCCGGGCAATATGTGATCCATCTGGCCACACTCGCCGACAAACAGGCGCTCTATCAACTGGCGGAGCGTTACAGCACCTACCTGAAGGACGATCTGGCCTACCTGCCTGTGGATGTCGATGGTGCGCAACGCTATGCCCTGATCTATGGCCAATTCGAGAGTGAGTCGAAAGCGGCCTCCGCCCTGTCGCGCATGCCGAGGTATATCGAGCGTCAGCGCCCTTCAGTGCATCAAATGGGCGTAGTGCAAAAATATATTGCGGACGGAACCTAAACCAGCCTCACGCGATGCAAGATGAGTCAAAATGATTACGGTGGGGCAGGGCCCCACCGACAAATAGCTTGAGTAAGTGCTAATCACCCTCCTCTACAGCAACATGCCATTCTCGGCGACATCATTGTGCGCACCTTGCAGTCAGCCCCAGTCGCGATAAACCATAGAAACGAAACCACTGGAGCGGCTTGAAACCGATATTGAGTGCTACACTGTCGCCCTACCCGGGGTTCGATAAGCGTTCGATGCACCTATGGATAGTCCTCCAGTTGACCCACACAGCGGCAGAGATGTTTTGCAAACGCCGATAGACCGAGAATCGAATGTTGTGGAGCTGCCGGATGGCAGGCGCCTCGCCTACGCGGAGTACGGTGATCCGGAGGGAGACCCGGTACTCTACTGCCACGGCTTTCCCGGCTCACGACTTGAAGCCCGCCTCTTCGACAACCCCGCGCAAGCGCATCGCTTACGGGTGATCTCAGCGGACCGTTGCGGCCTGGGCGGGTCCGATCCGAAACCCGGCCGCCGGCTTCAGGACTGGGCGGCGGATGTCGAAGCCCTGATGGATCGTCTCGGCATCGCGCGTTTCTTTCTGATCGGTGTCTCCGGCGGCGGTCCCTATGCAGCGGCCTGCGCCCACCGGTTGCAGGATCGACTCGACGGTTTCACACTGGTCTGTCCCTTGGGACCGATCGAGCAGCCTGCCTTGCTGCACGCCATGCGCTGGTACGCTCAGCTCAACTTCAGATCGATCCGGATGCTGCCGCATCTGATGGATTTCGCCTACCGCTACAGCATCATTCCCCTGGCTCATACCTGGCCCCAGTGGATCTACCAGATGATGCTGGGCATGGCGCCGCCAGTGGACTCTGCGGTGCTGAGGCGGCCCCGGGTGCGATCGGTCATCACCGCTTCCCTCAAGGAAGCGACCCGCCAGGGGGCAGACGGTGTTTTACAGGAGATGAAGCTCTACACCGATCCCTGGAACTTCGACCCGTCGGAGATTGCCGTGCCGGTGCACCTCTGGCATGGCACCGCAGACGAAACGGTGCCGATACTGCATAGCCGGAAATTGGCGGAGTTGCTGCCCGCCTGTACCACCCACTATATCGAGGGCGAGGGACACTTCTCCCTTCCCTTCGAAAACATGGAACAGATAATGGAACAACTACTCGCCAACCGTCTGGACAAGCGGAAGGCGCGGAAGCGCGATCGATAGGTTCTCCCGCCAATCAGACCCCGTAGGGCCGTTGCTCCCAGCCACGCAGCACTTTCAGATCCTTGGCCGGCAGATAGTCATAGGCGCCCATTTGGTCACGCAGCACCGCTTCGGCGACGGCGAAGTTCTCCGCCTTGCTGCCCAGCATGTTGAAATACCAGGCGAAGGGATAACCGATTCGGCGGTCGTAGCCATGGATGAGATTCGCCAACCCGGCGCCGTGCAAACCGCCGGCGTCCGACAGCGAGTCAAGTTCGCCGCTGTAGGTACTGAATGGCTTGGCGCTGATCCGGCATTCACCATCGCTGTCGATATACTCTCTCAGCGCCAGCGCCCAGTGCCGGCAGAACGGACCGAACTCATTGGCGCTGCTCAGAGACCAGTCCTCGAAAAACCGCTTCAGATTGAACAGCGCCTGATTCTCCTTGGAGGCCTCGTTCAGCAGCAGCTCCACCGGGGTAATGCGCCGAAACTGAAAGTAGGACTTGCCCAGGGGTTCAGGCGCCAGTCGGGGATAGTCCAGGGGATCGAGGAACTCCTCCAGGTCTTCCGGAAACCAGTCCTGCTCGATCAGAGGTCGATCGAGCACCTCCTGCAGTTCCTCGATCTCAATCTGCACGAAGGCTTCGGGCGACTCGCCGCAGACCGCCGCCAGGTAGTGGGTCTTCCCCGCCAGACGGGTGGCGAACCAGCCCTTGCCGGCATGCTCGGCGACAAGCCGATCCACATCGCCCCCCGATTCCTGTTCGGCCCATTTGACGATGTTCCTGCTGATCGTCCGATACTCCGCATCGACAACACCGCCCAGACGGTGCCAGTTGCCCCGCGTGGCCACATGATTGAATGTCAATCCGGGCATCTGCTCACTGAACCTGTCGCTGAGCGTCTCGAGGCTGTCGTCGCCGACGGCATCACCGCAGATGAACGCCAGCTGTTCCGGCTTGGCCAATACAGGTTTCATCAGACCGCTTCCCTCACTGCGCTGTAGTGATGACGTTCCTGCCACCATTCGGTGGCCAGCTTGCGGGCGCTGTCGGCTGACTCCGCCAAACCCAGGGCCCGCTGCACCAGCGCCAGGGTTCCAATCACCGCCAGCTCGCCATAGGCATCTTCGTCCTTGCCCTCCCACACCGCGCGAAAGTGGTTCAGGTTCAAACGCTCCTGGCGAATCTGTTGGCCCGCCTTCATCAGCGGCGGCCAGGACTCCAGCCAGGCGGCTCCACTGCCGACGCCATTGAGTTCGACAGCGCGGTCGGGGATGCGCTCGAACTCGCCTCCCTCCCCTTTGCAGATCAGGGCAGAGGATTGCTCGAGCAGTAACGCAGCCTGCTGGTGGATGGCGGCGAAGTTGGGATGGAATACGCCCATCAGGCTCATGGGGGCCTTGAGGGGATTCAACATGCGGGCCACGGTCTGTAGCGGAGGGCGCAGACCGAACAGCTCCCGGGTCGCAATCAGCTGCGCCGTGAGCGGGGAGAGCTTGCTGATGGGCAGGTAGGCAAAGCCGCTCTCCTGCAGCTGCTTAGCCGCCTCCTTCAGCGATTCCGCCGTACCCAAGTCCAGCGCATCTAGCGCCTCCGGCACATAGACCCGCTCATCGGCGCGGCTCATGCCGTGCATGAGCACCGGGTAACCCCGAGACGACAGGATCAACGCCGCCTGCACGAACCAGGGCAGCTGGCGTTTCTTGCCCGCATAGGCCGCCCAGTCGATGGCCGGAACGACGGTCTGCTCCTGTCTCGGGATACTCTCTCTCAAGGCACGGGTGAAGCCGGCCACCTCCTGCGCCGTCTCCTCCTTGACCCGCATCAGCATGAGAAAGGCGCCGATCTGCTCAGGCTCCACGTCGTAGCAGGCGATCATGCTCATCGCCTGGTAGGCCTCGTCCTGGGTCAACGGTCGCATTCCGTTGCGTCCTTTACCGAGGATCTGAATATAACGTGCGAAGGGGTGCATAGGGGCCTCTTTACACTGGTCGTTTCTGTTGTTGTGAAAGTCGTTCTGCCGCGTAACTGCGGACATCCTCGTCCTCATCCTCGAGCAGTGGCGACAACAGGCTCAGGGGGGCGCGCTGACAGGCGGCGAGCCGGATACGCCAATCCCCGTCACGCAGCAGGGGTTCCAGATCCTCTTCATCCATGCGCTCCGCAAGAATCAAGCGGACTTCCGGAGCTCTGTCGTCGACCATCAGGCCCAGGCTCTCCACCGGCAGCCGACGCGCCACGGTGCGGCGCACTTCACGATCGCTGTCCGCGATCATACGGAACAGCCGACCGGGCTTCAGGCGTCTGGCCACGTATTGACGCACCAGGTAGTCCTCGTCCTCGACCATTCGCTCCAGTTGCGTGACCGGCAGGCGGTCGGCGACGGTAATCCTGACCTCCCGGTCCGGATCGTCGATCAGTGCCGAAAGCTCCTCGATCGGCAGACGATAGGCCAGCACACGCCGCACCACCTCGTCGGGATCGTCGAGCATTTTCAGCAGCCGCTGCTGTGAGATGTAGCGCGCCGCGATGGCGCGCCGCTCCCAAAAGTCATCGCCCGCGTAAGCTTCGGCCAGATCGGGATTGCTCTTGAAGAAACGGGCTATCTGTCGCCCGCTCATGGCGCGCACGCAGGCATCTCCCGGCTTGCAGCGCCCCCCCATCAACCGGTCAATGCGATGAGGGCAGGTCGAGCAGTCGGCGGTGGGTGTGGCGTCGTCGCCCTGTTGTTTTGCGTTGGCGGACATTTCAAAGCATCGGTTTCAATACTGGGTGGCCTACCGATTCAGGAATTCGGCCAACGCTTGAGGCATTTTTCCGGGCTGTCTCCAGCACGGACGTTTACGATGAATCCAGCCCCGGCTATCGGGTAACTTTCAGGTGTGGCGGCAATCACGCTTATTCGGGTTCAATCTCGGCAACCACGATACCGGTGGCGACATCATTGTCCTGGGTGAAGCTTAGGCAGTAATTGCGGCTGTCGATCAGATAAAGATTGAATCTCTCCCTTTCCAGCACGGGCCTGGTCGCATAGACGTCGTCGTCCATGCAATAGGTGAAATGGATGTCCGGAAATTCGCTGCGCAGAATGTCGACAGAACCGGATTCCAGAACCGCTCCCTTGACGACCAATTCACCAACCTGCTCGAGCTGTGCCTGTGTAATCATGCGCTCACTTCCTGTTCGAAACGGATACGCTCTTCGGGCGACTGGCCCATCACTTTCGCCAACCAGGGCGGCGCATCCCTGCCGATGACGCGCTGCAGTGTCTCGATCTCTGCGCGGGCCGGACCCGGTTGGGGTTTCTTGATCGGATGCACGCCAGCCCTGACCACTTTGGCCGCTGCGGGACCGCCGATGGAGCCGACGAACAGCAGTTGGCAGTCGTTGATCAGTGAAGCGCGATGACTGTTCTTGTCGTCTTCAACTTCTGAATCGTCGACGCTGCGGATGTCGATCAGTCGATACTCCAGCTCGGAGACCTGATAGACGAGAAAGCGACGGCAGGAACCGAAATGGCCATCCAGCATCTCGCTCTTGTTCGAGGCGCAGGCCACACGGATGCTGTTGGGCATCTCCCCATCCGCATAGGCTTCGATCTCAGGCAGCGGTTCGCTCGAGACACCATGCTCACCCTTGAGACACGCCAGCGCCGATTTGATCGCGGCGGTATCCACATCGGCAAACTCGCCGTCAGCAGCCGACTTCAGCTCCTTGACCGTCAGTTTGTCCAGTTTTTTGCTAGTGGGAGGGAGACCGATGGCAGCATCCAGTACACGCAACAGCCGGGCCGGATCGGTATCGGGCAGCTCGCGGGCCGCCAGGCCGATGCGCAGGGCGACTTCATTGCTGATGGGTGATGCGCTCATAACTCACTCCTGAATCTCTTCTCCACCAGGATCGGTGGGGCAGAGCCCCACCCCACCTGATCGGTTGTGTAGGGTGGGGCCCTGCCCCACCATCACGGTTCGAATGTCGTTTCCTATTAAGCCGGAATGATGCAATCGTCTTCCATGCAGACATCGAGGCACTGGGGCACGTCGTGGTCACCCTCGCACTCGGTGCAGGTTTCCGGATCGATCTTGTACACGCCCTTGAAGGGAACGATCGATTGCGTCGGACAGACCGGCTCGCAATCACCGCAGGCGGTGCATACGTCACGTACAATCTGAAGAGCCATGGCTTTTCTCCTAATTACTGCTTAGTCGGCGCGTTTGAAACGCAGGGTGGTGGGAAAGCTGGGACGCGGGCTGATCGGATCGATGTAGTATTTCGAACCGTCGGTCAACTCCACTTCGCCGCCCCACTCGGTCTCGGTGTCCTTCTCCACGGAAGCGATCGCGTCTTCCTGGTCCTTCTTGGCGATGTAGAACAAGAGACCGCCGTCGTCTTTCACGCGAATCATTACGTTGGGCACGTCTATTACCTCACTTCGTTCGGAGTCTTGAGTCGAGTGTTGGCGGTGGGCTTGCGCCCACCGCTTTCACTCTCTACTCAACCACGAGAACTCAAAACTCGTTGATCGTCGGGATTAACGGATCAGGTCGTAGTTGTAGTCCGTCGTGCCCATACCGCGGGTCTCTTCGTCGAGACGCTCGAGTACCGCGTTGACCAGGGTCTTCAGCATGTACATGGCGCCTTCGTAACCCAGAGTGGTGTCACGATGCATGTGGTGACGATCGAAGATCGGGAAACCGATGCGGATCAGCGGTACCTCGTGCTCCTTGCCCTTGTGCAGGGTGTCGCGCTGGATGAACTTACCGTAGGAGTTGCCGATCATGAAGTCGGGCTTGTTGGTGAACATCAGCGAGCGGAAGTGCCACAGATCCTTGCCGATGTGCACCTCGCTGCTCTGACCGTAGGGCGATTCCGCCAGCATTTTTTCGATCTCTTTCTTCCAGCGCTTGTTGGCGTGGTTGCAGAGGATCTGCGTCGGTTCGGCGCCCAGTTCCAGCAGGAACTTGGTCATGCCCAGCACGAAGTCGGCATCACCGTAGAGACCGAACTTCTTGCCGTGCAGCCAGGCGTGGCTGTCGGTCATCATGTCGACCAGGATGCCGCGCTCGCGGGTCAGCGACTCGGAGATCGGCTTGCCGGTCAGCTCGGAGACCTTCATCAGGAACTCGTCGGTCCACTCCAGGCCCATCGGGATGTTGATGTCGGAGGCCGGCTGCTTCCAGGTGTTCTTGACGAACTTGCGGGTCTTCACCAGCTGCCAGGGCTGCAGCAGCAGGGTGTCGATGGCGTTTGGCGCATCCTTCATCTCGTCGATGGAAGTACCACCGTCGTACATCCGATAGGAACCGTCTGCCGGGGTATCCAGCACGTCGGTGGGATCGCACAGCAGGCTGTACTCGACGCCCATCTCTTCCATCATCCGCTTCATCACGCGGTAGTTGCCGAGGTAGGTCTCGAAGCCGGGCACGATATTGATCTTGCCGTTGCTGCCGACCTCTTTGTCTTCCATGGCGTTCAGCGTGAAGTAGCGCTGGATGCCTTCGAACATATTGTCCCAACCCGTCGTATGGCTGCCCACGAAGCTCGGGGTATGCGCAAAGGGAGTCGGGAATTCCGGATCGATGTGACCCTCCTTCTTGGCGTTACCGATGAAGGCGTTCAGGTCGTCACCGATAACCTCGGCCATGCAGGTGGTGGAGACGGCGATCATCTCCGGCTTGTAGAGGGCCTTGGCGTTTTCCAGACCGGCGAACATGTTCTTCTGGCCGCCGAACACCGCCGCGTCTTCGGTCATGGAGTCGGAGACACAGGCCACCGGCTCTTTGAAGTGACGGTTGAAGTAGGTACGGAAATAGGCCACGCAACCCTGGGAACCGTGCACATAGGGCAGGGTCTTCTCGAAACCCAGGGCGCAGAGCACGGCACCGAGGGGCTGACAGGCCTTGGCCGGATTGACGGTCAGGGCTTCGCGGTTGAAGTTAAGCTCCTTGTACTCTTCCGTGGTGGTCCACTGGAAGACTTCCTGGATCTTCTCGTCGGGGTGCTTCTCTTCGAAGGCTTGCTGCTTGTTCTTCAGCGTCTCGATGTATTCGTCGGTACGAAACAACGGGTAGCTGGGTTTGATGTCATCGACAACTTGGCTCATGGTAGTTCTCCTGCCGCGCCACTAATCTGTGAACAACGGCTCAGACAATAGATAATTCATTCTGCCTTTGCGGGTTGGGCCGGGCCTGCAAAGCCCGGGGTCGGGCTTTACAGTCAGCCCAACCGGCAATTACACCAATGCTTCAATCAGGCGCCGGCAGCGGCGGCTTTTGCCTCTTCCTCACCCTTCAGCCAGGGCGCCTGCACCTTGTTCCAGCAGGGATTGTTCAGGGTCATATCCATATCACGGGCAAAGATGGCGAAGCCGTCGTAGCCGTGGTAAGGACCGGAATAATCCCAGGAGTGCATCTGACGGAAGGGGATACCCATCTTCTGGAAGATGTACTTCTCCTTGATACCGGAACCGATCAGGTCGGGTTTGACCTTCTTGACGAATTCCTCGAACTCGTAGCCGGTGACGTCGTCGTAGATCAGGGTGGCGTTGCCCATCTCCTTGATGGTGCGGTCGTAGTCATCGTTGTGGGCGAACTCGTAACCGGTACCGACCACTTCCATGCCCAGATCCTCGTAAGCGCCGATGATGTGGCGCGGACGCAGACCGCCGACGTAGAGCATCACGCGCTTGCCTTCGAGACGCGGACGGTACTTGGCGATGACGGCCTCGTACTGCACCTTGTATCGCTCGATGACCTTCTCGGCGTTGGCCTGGATGGTCTCGTCGAAGAACGCGGCGATCTTGCGCAGGGATTCCTCGATCTTGGTGGGACCGAAGAAGTTGTATTCCATCCACGGAATCCCGTACTTCTCTTCCATGTGGCGGGAGATATAGTTCATGGAGCGGTAGCAGTGGAGCAGGTTCAGCTTGGCCTTGGGGGTGTTCTCCATCTCGGCCAGGGTGCCGTCACCGGACCACTGGGCGATGACGCGCAGACCCATCTCCTCGAGCAGGGTGCGCGAGGACCAGGCGTCGCCGCCGATGTTGTAGTCACCGATGATGGTCACGTCGTAAGGCGTGCTCTCGAAACTGTTGTCGTTGTCACGATTGTGCAGCACCCAGTCGCGCACGGCGTCGTTGGCGATATGATGACCCAGGGACTGGGAAACACCGCGGAAGCCCTCGCAGCGCACCGGCACGACCGGCTTCTCGATCTCCTTGGTGGTCTTCTTGGCGACGGCCTCGATATCGTCGCCGATGAGACCGATCGGGCACTCGGACTGTACGGTGATGCCCTTGTTCAGTGGGAACAGCTGCTCGATCTCGGTCATGATCTTGGCCAGCTTCTTGTCGCCGCCGAAGACGATGTCCTTCTCCTGGAAGTCCGAGGTGAAGTTCATGGTGCCGAAAGTGTTCACACCGGTGGTGCCGACATAGTAGTTACGCCGCCCGGCACGGGAGTACTGGCCACAGCCGACGGGGCCGTGAGAGATGTGGATCATGTCCTTGATCGGACCCCAGACCACACCCTTGGAACCGGCGTAGGCGCAACCACGAATGGTCATCACGCCCGGCAGGGACTTACGGTTGGAGGTGATGCACTTCTTCGACTGCTCCACCTCGTGGTCG
>JBNLGI010000038.1:0-2853 GCA_050305975.1 Sedimenticolaceae bacterium
CGGTGTCGATCTTGTCCGCGTTCATCAGGTTCTGGCAGCCCTTGCCGAGCTTGCGGGTGTAGTCGAGCATCTCCTCGGCAAGCTGATCGGGGCGAAGATTGAATGGTTGCACGTCTGTTCTCCTCGGTTCCAAACGCCTTAATGGTGTCGGTTTTGTCGTTGCAGTCGGTTGCGGCGTCCCGATCAGCTGTCGCTGCTCTTGGCGGCCGCCTTCTTCTTGCTGGTCTTTTTCTTCGGCGCCGTCTTCACGCTCGCCGTCTCTTCGACCTGCACCGTCTTGGCGGTTGCCGGCTTGCGCAGCTCCATCATCTGCTCTTTCAGCAGATCCATCTCCAACTGTAGGGATTTATAGGCGCGACGGGATTCCTGCAGGCGATCCTGCAGGGTGCGCAGCTCGCGACGGGTCGGCATGTTGAAGCCGCCCAGGCTCTCATCCACCATCAGGCTCAGCTTCTGCTTCAACGCCATCAGGGCATTGACCAGCTTGCCGTGGATCTTGGCGTACTCCGGGGTCATCACCTGCTCCCCGTAGACCTCCTCGCTGCTGCTGACCCAGAGGTCGTAGAGGCCGCGGGCATTGTCGATCTGCTTGTCCTCGTCCACCAGCTCCTGCACCTTCTCGCGCAGGCGGTTGGCCGACAGCATGCCCAGGTTGGAGAAGAAGCGCATGTACTCGGCCAGTGCGCGCTGATACTCCACCACCCGCTGAATCAACTTCTTGTACTGCCCCTCCTCCTCGCGCATGTAGCCGAGGCCGGGAGCACTGAGGAAACGCTCCATACCCTCGTTGTGCGGCATGTTGCGTAGGACGTCGCCCGGCACCAGTGAGAGGGAGGAGACCATCCGCTGCCAGTTGTCCATCGGCATTTCCCAGAAGGCCATCATCTTGTGCAGGGCGTCGTCGCCGGCGGTCTCGGCGCCGCTGAAGACGTTTTCCATATTGCCGGAGAACATCTTCTGCAGATCGGCCACGGTGCGGTTGGTCGCGTCCAGCCAGCTCTGGCTCTCGCCCGCGTTCTGGTAGTAGCTCTCCGCCATGCGGAAGAAGCTCTTGCTCTGATCCATCATCTTGTTCATGAAGTCCCGGTTGAAATCGTTGGTACCGGGGGCGATGCCCTGCCACCAGTGGTCCATGGCGCTCTCCAGAGGCGACCTGGCCGGCTTCTCGAGGCCCATGGCCTTGCGGCTCATCTCGGTCCAGTTCTCCCAGTACTTCTGCTGGGTCTTCATCCAGTCCTCGTTCCAGAAAGGTGAATCACTCATTGGGTGTGGTCCTGTTGTTGTGTCGATTGCTATGCTTGGTTGGCCTTAACGAATCCCATCATCACGCTTTTGCCAACGGATCCGATCGCAAGGGCCTGTCGATGCTGCTGATAATTAAGCTAGC
This sequence comes from Sedimenticolaceae bacterium, assembly GCA_050305975.1. GTDB lineage: Bacteria > Pseudomonadota > Gammaproteobacteria > Chromatiales > Chromatiaceae > Thiodiazotropha. Next base: position 1,388 of record JBNLGI010000038.1, read on the forward strand.
AACAAAATTTGTGCGCTGCAACATTTTTTGCTACAACATGCGCCGTGCCGGACAAAAATGTCCCAATAACCCGGCAGTAGCGGTTAACAGAGCAGCTCAGAGGAAGAGCGGAATATCCACCCCGTCCATTCAATTTAGTGAGGATTACAGATCGTGAGTGAGAACATCGTCATCGTCGCTGCCGCACGCAGCGCCATTGGTACTTTCGGAGGCAGCCTGGCGGGCATTCCCGCTCATGAACTGGGCGCCAAGGTGATCACCGGCCTGCTGCAGAAGACCGGCGTCAAGCCCGAGCAGGTGGACGAGGTGATCCTCGGTCAGGTGCTTACCGCAGGCTCCGGCCAGAATCCGGCGCGCCAGGCCAGCATCGCCGCAGGCATCCCGGTGGAGACTCCCGCCATGACCATCAACAAGGTCTGCGGCAGCGGTCTCAAAGCGGTCCACCTGGCGATGCAGGCGGTGGCCTGCGGCGACGCCGAGATCGTCATCGCCGGCGGTCAGGAGAACATGAGCCGCTCCCCCCACGTCCTGCCCAACTCCCGCAACGGCTCCAAGATGGGTGACTGGAAAATGGTCGACACCATGATCATCGACGGCCTCTGGGACGCCTTCAACAACTACCACATGGGCACCACCGCGGAGAACATCGCCGAGAAGTTCGGCTTCAGCCGTGAGGATCAGGACGCCTTCGCCGCCGGTTCGCAACAGAAGGCGGAAGCCGCCCTCAATGCCAACGTCTTCGCCGACGAGATCATCCCGATCGAGATTCCCCAGCGCAAGGGCGACCCCGTGGTATTCGACCGTGACGAGTTCCCCCGTGCCGGCACCACCGCGGAAGGCCTGGGCAAGCTGCGTCCCGCCTTCTCCAAGGAGGGCACGGTGACCGCAGGCAACGCCTCCGGCCTCAACGACGGCGCCGCCGTAGTGATGGTGATGTCCGAGAGCAAGGCCAAGGAACTGGGCCTGAGCCCGATGGCCAGGATCGTCGCCTTCTCATCCGCCGGTGTCGATCCGGCCATCATGGGCACCGGCCCCATTCCCGCCTCCACCAAGTGTCTGGAAAAAGCCGGCTGGTCGGTTGACGACCTCGACCGCATCGAGGCCAACGAAGCCTTCGCGGCCCAGGCCATGTGCGTGAACAAGGAGATGGGCTGGGATATGTCGAAGGTGAACGTGCATGGCGGCGCCATCGCCCTCGGCCACCCCATCGGCGCCTCCGGTTGCCGGGTGCTGGTCACCCTGCTTCACGAGATGCAGCACAGCGGCGCCCAGAAGGGCCTCGCCACCCTCTGCATCGGCGGCGGCCAGGGTGTGGCCATGGCGGTGGAGAAGGTCTGAGCTGATTTGACGCGAATAGGTGGGGCCCTGCCCCACCTATTCATCTCAGACTAGCCGCAATCACACCTGCAAAGATTGGTGCGGCAAGCCGCACCCTACGCCTGGATGACCTGTAGGGTGCGGCTTGC
>JBNLGI010000039.1:0-19250 GCA_050305975.1 Sedimenticolaceae bacterium
ACTCGAACCCGCGACCCCCGGCGTGACAGGCCGGTATTCTAACCAACTGAACTACCGCTCCGGATGGTGGGTGCTGCAGGGATCGAACCTGCGACCCTCGCCTTGTAAGGGCGATGCTCTCCCAGCTGAGCTAAGCACCCCACAGGAGGCGCGCTAGTTTACGGCATCCTTCAGTGCTTTGCCAGCCTTGAAAGACGGGATCTTGGAAGCCTTGATCTGGATGGTTTCGCCTGTCTGGGGGTTGCGGCCTTCACGCGCGGCACGTTCTTTCACGGAGAAGGTACCAAAACCAACCAGGGAGAGCGTGTCGCCTTTTTTCATAGCGTCGGTAATCGCATCTACCATTCCGTCCAGTGCGCGTCCAGCAGCTGCCTTGGAGATATCCGCCGCATCCGCCATTGCCTCAATCAGTTCGGCTTTATTCATTAATCGTATTCCCCTTGTGATGGTTTTGGCGGACTGTGCCGCCATGTAAAGAAGCGATAACAATTGTGCCCCTGAACGGGGCACGAAACGCCAGAATTTATACCGGCTGCCCGTTAACCTGTCAAGCGACCGGCGTCACCGAAACCCAATAAATCCAGGGCTTCAGCGAGGATTAGTGCTTTGTGGGCGCAGCTCTTTTCTTGACTGTTTCCGTAGACTTTGACTCCTTGTCGCTGGTCACTTCCGGGGTCGGTTTCGACTCACGCGGAGCCGGCATCTCCGTCAGTGCAATCTGCAGCACCTCGTCTATCCAGCGGACCGGGCGAATATCGAGATGCTGTTTGATATTCTTTGGGATATCAACCAGATCACGCTCATTTTCCTCCGGAATGATGACGGTCGTGATGCCACCCCGATGCGCCGCCAGCAGCTTCTCCTTGAGGCCGCCGATGGGCAGTACTTCGCCACGCAGGGTGATCTCGCCTGTCATCGCCACATCGGCCCGCACCGGAATCCGGGTCAACGCGGAGACCAGGGATGTACACATGCCGACGCCGGCACTGGGACCGTCTTTCGGCGTGGCCCCCTCTGGCACGTGGATATGCACATCGCACTTCTGATGAAACTCCTCGTCCAGTCCCAACGAGTGGGCACGGCTGCGGACCACGGTCATGGCCGCCTGGATCGACTCCTGCATCACCTCGCCGAGTTGACCGGTGTGACTGAGCCGTCCCTTGCCGGGCATCAGGGCCGCCTCGATGCGCAGCAGTTCGCCACCCACCTCGGTCCAGGCCAGGCCGGTCACCTGACCCACCTGGTCGTGCTCATCGGCGCGTCCATAACGGAAACGTTTGACACCCAGATAGTCTTCGAGCTTTTTCGGTGTGACGGTGATGGTGCCCTTCGGTTGCTTCAGCAGGATCTCCTTCACCACCTTGCGGCAGACCTTGGCGATCTCCCGCTCCAGGTTGCGCACGCCCGCCTCCCGGGTGTAGTAGCGGACGATATCCCGCAGGGTGCTTTCGCGTATCACCAGTTCATCGGGTTTGAGACCGTTGTTCTCCATCTGCTTGGGCACCAGGTAGCGCTCGGCGATGTTGACCTTTTCCTCCTCCGTATAGCCCGAGAGACGGATCACCTCCATACGGTCGAGCAGCGGCGGAGGAATGTTCAGGGTATTGGCGGTCGCCACGAACATCACTTCCGAGAGGTCGAAGTCGACCTCCAGATAGTGGTCGTTGAAGGTGTGGTTCTGCTCGGGATCGAGCACCTCGAGCAGGGCCGAGGCGGGATCACCGCGAAAATCCATCGCCATCTTGTCGATTTCGTCGAGCAGGTACAGCGGATTGCGGGTCTTCACCTTGCTCAGGTTGTTGATGATCTTGCCGGGCAGGGCGCCGATATAGGTCCGGCGGTGGCCGCGGATCTCCGCCTCGTCGCGCACTCCGCCCAGGGCCATGCGGGTGAACTTGCGGTTGGTGGCGCGGGCGATCGACTGCCCCAGCGAGGTCTTGCCGACGCCGGGGGGGCCGACCAGACAGAGAATCGGGCCCTTGAGCTTGCGCACCCGTTGCTGCACTGCGAGGTATTCCAGGATGCGCTCCTTGACCTTCTCCAGTCCGTAGTGGTCGTCGTTGAGTACCTTCTCGGCCGCGGCGATGTCGTTGCGGATCTTGGTGCGTTTCTTCCAGGGCAGGCCCACCAGGGTGTCGATGTAGTTGCGCACCACCGTCGCCTCGGCGGACATGGGCGACATCAGCTTCAGCTTGTTCAGCTCAGTCGTGGCCTTACCCTTGGCCTCCTTGGTCATGCCGGCGTTTTCGATCTTCTTGGTCAGATCCTCGATCTCGTTGGGCGCGTCGTCCATGTCGCCCAGCTCCTTCTGGATTGCCTTCATCTGCTCGTTCAGATAGTACTCGCGCTGGTTCTTCTCCATCTGACGCTTGACCCGGCCGCGAATCCGCTTCTCCATCTGCAGGATGTCGTTTTCGCCTTCCATCAGGCCCATCAGGTGTTCCAGACGCTCGCGCACGTTGGGCATCTCCAACACGTGCTGCTTCTCATCCAGTTTCAAAGACATATGCGCTGCGATGGTATCCGCCAACCGGCTGGGATCGTCGATACTGGAGAGCGAGGTGAGCACCTCCGGCGGAACCTTCTTGTTGAGCTTGACGTACTGATCGAACAGATTGGTGGCCGAACGCATCAGCACCTCGGTCTCTCTGCCTTCGAGATCCAGGGTATCGCTCAGACTCTCCAGACGCGCGGTGAAGTAGTCGTCGACTTCGACGAATTCAAGGATGCGGGCACGCTCGCCGCCCTCGACCAGCACCTTGACCGTGCCGTCGGGCAGCTTCAGCAGCTGCAGGATGTTGGCCAGCGTGCCGATGGCATACATGTCTCCCACTTCCGGATCGTCCACATCGGCGCTCTTCTGTGCCGCCAGCAGGATTTGCTTGTTGCTCTGCATAGCGGCATCCAGCGCCTGGATCGACTTGTCACGTCCGACGAACAGGGGAATCACCATGTGGGGGTAGACCACCACATCGCGCAGCGGCAGTACCGGCACGGTGTTCAGGGGATCTACCATCTTGCCGGTTTTTTCGAAATCTTGGCCCATATACTCCTCGCTTGGCAGAGCATCTGCTCAATTCTCACAACCATTGGGATGACTGTGTCAGCCCTGGGACTGGGTAGGGTGGGTGCGTCTCACCCCATCATTATGTTCGCAAATGCCGTGCCGAAATCGTCTTCTCAACGCTTGGACGGTCTATGCAGGATTTGACAGGGTTGGAATCAGCTTTGTTCATCCCGACCCGCCCGGATCGGGATGTTCTCTACATGGGGATGGAACCCGCGGTTTTCAATGGCTCCGATACAGCTGTCTTACACTGTGCACGAAGCCTGGATCAGTCGGATGCGGCCAACTGCTTGTCGCTGTGTTCGTAGATCATCAGCGGTTCGCTCTCGCCCGCGATGACCGCTTCGTCCACCACCACTTTGGTGACTTCGTCCATCGAGGGCAGATCGTACATGGTATCCAACAGCACCTGCTCCAGAATGGTGCGAAGACCACGGGCACCGGTCTTGCGCTTCATCGCCTTGCGGGCGATGGCGCGCAGGGCATCTTCGCGAATCTCCAGCTCGCAGCCTTCCATCTCGAACAGACGGCCATACTGCTTGGTCAACGCGTTCTTCGGCTCGGTCAGGATCTGCACCAGGGAGTCCTCGTCCAGCTCCTGCAGGGTGGCCACCACCGGCAGACGCCCCACGAACTCGGGGATCAGGCCGTATTTGATCAGGTCCTCGGGTTCCACATCGACGATGATCTCGCCGATGGAGCGGCTGTCATCCTTGCTCTTCACCTCTGCGGAGAAACCGATGCCGCCTTTCTCCGAACGATCGCGGATGACCTTTTCGAGACCGGCGAAGGCGCCGCCCACGATGAACAGGATGTTGGAGGTGTTGACCTGCAGGAACTCCTGCTGCGGATGCTTGCGGCCGCCCTGGGGCGGCACCGAGGCCACGGTGCCCTCGATCAGCTTGAGCAGCGCCTGCTGCACACCCTCGCCCGAGACGTCGCGGGTGATGGAGGGGTTGTCCGATTTACGGGAGATCTTGTCGATTTCGTCGATATAGACGATACCGGTCTGCGCCTTCTCCACGTCGTAGTCGCACTTCTGCAGCAGTTTCTGGATGATGTTTTCGACATCCTCACCCACATAACCCGCTTCGGTCAGGGTGGTGGCGTCGGCGATGGTGAAGGGGACATTGAGCAGCCGCGCCAAGGTCTCCGCCAGCAGGGTCTTGCCGGAACCGGTGGGACCGATCAGCAGGATGTTCGACTTGGCCAGCTCGATATCGCTATCCTTGCCGATGCTCTCCAAACGCTTGTAGTGGTTGTAGACCGCGACCGAGAGGACCTTTTTGGCCCGCTGCTGACCGATGACGTACTGGTCGAGGGTCTTTTTGATCTCCTGGGGCTTCGGCAGGCGGCTGATGCTCTCCTCGCCGCTCTCCTGCATCTCTTCGCGAATGATATCGTTGCACAGCTCGACACACTCGTCGCAGATGAAGACGGAAGGACCCGCAATCAATTTTCGGACTTCGTGCTGGCTCTTGCCGCAGAAGGAACAGTACAGCAGTTTGCCGTCGTCACCCTTACCGCTTTTGTCACTGCCCATAGTTCACTCCTTCAAGCCGAAAAACCAGCCTTTCTAACTCAATCATATCCAACCGTTCGCTGATGGCAAGGACGGTTTACCCAAATCCTGATCGGAGTATCAAGTCATTGTCCTTGGGCTTCAACCGCTTAGCAATACCGGTTATTCGGCACTATCGCCACTGCGACTGGACAAGACTTTGTCTATCAGACCATATTCCGCGGCGGCCTCGCCACCCATGAAATTATCGCGTTCCGTGTCCACCGCTATCTTCTCTAGCGGCTGACCGGTGTGAAACGAGAGGATGGAATTGAGCCTTTCGCGCAAAAGAAGAATCTCTTTCGCGTGAATCTCGATATCTGTCGCCTGACCCTGAAAACCGCCCAGGGGCTGATGGATCATCATGCGCGAGTTGGGCAGGCAGTAGCGCTTGCCCTTGGCGCCACCGGCCAGCAGCAAGGCGCCCATGCTGGCCGCCTGGCCGACGCACATGGTACTGACATCCGGACGGATGAACTGCATGGTGTCGTAGATCGACAGGCCCGCGGTCACCGAACCGCCCGGCGAGTTGATATAGACGTGGATATCCTTATCGGGATTCTCCGACTCGAGGAACAACAACTGCGCCACCACCAGATTGGCCATGTGATCCTCGACCGGACCCACCAGGAAAATGACCCGCTCCTTGAGCAGCCTGGAGTAGATGTCGAATGAACGTTCGCCACGGGCGGTCTGTTCGACGACGATGGGCACCAGGCCCAGGTTCGTCGTATCGGGCATGCCTGTCGGGAAGTTTTGACTCATAACTGCTTTATACCTCGGAGTTGTCAGCCTTCCGACGTCAGTGTCGCAAAGGTTGTTGGCTCTTCTACAACTTCTGTCTGTTCCAGTACCCAGTCGACCACCTGGTCTTCGAGCACCACATTTTGTATGGATGCCAGCTGTTGCTGATTGCCATAGTAGTACTTGACCACCTCTTCCGGCTGTTCGTAGCTGCTGGCGAAATCCTCGATCGTCTTGCGTACCCGGTCGTTATCGATCTGGATGTCGTTGCGCTTGATGATCTCGCCAATCACCAGACCGAGGGTGACCCGACGCCGGGCCTGTTCCTCAAACATATCACGGGGCAGTTCCAGGGAACCAGCACCCTGACCGATACGCTCTCGGGTCTGCTTCTGCAGGGCCGTGATCTCCTCGTCGATCAGCGCCTTGGGAATCTCGATCTTGTTCTGCTCGTAGATCAGATCCATGGCCTGGGTCTTGACTTTAGCCTGCACGCGCTGTGCCAACTCACGTTCCATGTTCTCTCGGATATCGCTTCTGAGCTTCTCCACACCCTCGTCCGCGCCGAACTCCTTGGCGAAGGTCTCATCGACCTCCGGCAGCACCTGTTCGGCCACTTCGGAGACCTCGACCTCGAACGTTACCGGCTTTCCGGCCAGGTCTGCCACCCGGTACTCCTCGGGGAATTTCAGTTCGATGGTGCGTTTCTCGTCCTTGATCATGCCCACCAGCCCCTCTTCGAAGCCTTCGATCATGCGCTTGGAACCGAGCACCAGCGGCACATTTTCCGCACTGCCGCCTTCGAACACCTCGCCTTCCACTTTGCCCGCGAAGCTGATCTTGACCTGATCGCCCTCAGCCGCGGCCCGTTCCACACTGTTCCAGGTGGCGCGTTGCATGCGCAGCTTTTCGATCATGTCTTCGATATCCTGCTCGGTGATCTCGGCCACCGGACGGGTGATCTTGCCCTCCAGCTTGGCCGGCTCGACCTCGGGCATCACCTCCAGGGTGGCCACGTAGCCGAACAGGCCCTCTTCGCTCGCCTCCTTGGGCTCGATCTTGGGCATACCGGCCGGATGCAGCTTCTCCTGCGCGATGGCCTCCTGGTAGCTGCTCTCGATCAGATGACCGTAGACCTCCTGCAGCACCTGGCCGCCGTAGACCCGGCGCAGCATGTTCATCGGCACCTTGCCGGGACGAAAACCATCCAGTCTGGCGGTCCGGCCAATCTGCTTCAGGCGCTTGTCGACCTCCGCCTCGATCTGCTCCGCCGGCAACTCGACCGTCATCCGCCGCTCAAGCCCTTCACCCGATTCCACCGAAACTTGCATGACTCTTCTCCTGACAGCCTGTTCTGTCACTGACAATTTATTGAAAAACAGGAAATTTTACCTGACGACCACCGACCGGGGCCGGCTTGTGAACTTGGTGCGAAAGGAGAGACTCGAACTCTCACGGGTTCCCCCACTGGAACCTAAATCCAGCGCGTCTACCAATTCCGCCACTTTCGCCAAACGGGCGATTATAACGTCGATTCGACCCGGGCTCCATGCCAATCGATCTGTCGGTTTGGTGGGATTGCCCGTCACGGTGCGGCAAGCCGCACCCTACACCTCGATTGTCTGTAGGGTGCGGCTTGCCGGACCATCAACTAGACCTTGCGAAACACGCAGTTTGGAATTTACCCTGACCCTGATTCCGATCAGTTCCCACTCAGCCGACTTCCACCCGGTCGACCCGCTGGAAGCCCCGTGGCAGCTTGCTGCCGCGACGGCCCCGCTCGCCCTGGTAGCTGTCGAGGTCGCTCGGCTTGAGCACGATGTAGCGCTTGCCGGCATGGGCCGTGAGACTCTGCCCCTGCGGCACGACCGCCAGGGCCACCACGAACTCCTCCCTGGAGGCGATACGTTTGCTGGGGATGCCGATGATCTTGTTGCCCTTGCCGCGGGCCATCTCCGGCAGTTCCGAGATCGGAAAGACCAGCATCCGGCCCTCGTTGGTGATCGCCGCCACCCGGTCGCTGGCGGCATCGGCAACCGGCACCGGCGGCAGCACCTTGCCGCCCTTGGGCAGCGCCAACAGCGCCTTGCCCGATTTGTTCTTGGCGAACATATCGGCCAGTTTGGCGCGAAATCCATAGCCCGCATCGGATGCGAGTAGGTACTCACTTTGCGGATCGCCCCCCAGGACCGCCCTGAACACCGCGCCATTGGCCGGCGAGAGACGTCCAGTCAACGGCTCGCCCTGACTGCGCGCGGAGGGCAGCGTATGCGCCTGCAGGGAGTAGCTGCGGCCGTTGGAATCGATGAACACCGCCTGCTGATTGCTGCGCAGCCGGGCGGCGGCGAGAAATCCGTCCCCCGCCTTGTAGCTGAGGCCGGCGGGATCGATATCGTGCCCCTTGGCAGTGCGCGCCCAGCCCTTTTCCGACAGCACCACGGTGACCGGCTCGCTGGGGGTCAGGTCGGTCTCGGCCAGGGCCTCCGCCGGTGCCCGCTCGCGGATGGGCGAACGCCGGGCATCGCCGTACTGCTCGGCATCGGCCTCGATCTCCTTGCGGATGAGGGTACGCAGGCGCTGGGCGGAGCCCAGAATCTGCTCCAGAGATTTGCGCTCCTGTTCCAACTCCGCCTGCTCGCCGCGGATCTTCATCTCCTCCAGCTTGGCCAGATGGCGCAGGCGCAGGTTGAGGATCGCCTCGGCCTGGGTCTCGGAGAGCGAAAAGCGCTTGACCAACTCCGCCTTCGGATCCTCCTCGTGGCGGATGATGGCGATCACCTCGTCGATATTGAGGTAGGCGATCATCAAGCCTTCGAGGATGTGCAGCCGCTCGTTGACCTGATCGAGGCGGTACTGCAGGCGCCGCCGCACCGTTTCGGTGCGAAAGCCGAGCCACTCTTTCAAAAGCGTGCGCAGATCCTTCACCGCCGGCCGGCCGTTGACGCCGATCAGGTTGACATTGACCCGGTAGGTGCGCTCCAGGTCGGTGGTGGCGAACAGATGCGACATCAGACGCTCCACATCGACCCGGTTGGAGCGGGGCACGATCACCAGGCGGGTCGGATTCTCATGGTCCGACTCGTCGCGCAGGTCCTCCACCATGGGCAGCTTCTTGGCCTGCATCTGAGCCGCGATCTGTTCCAGTACCTTGGCCCCGGAGACCTGGTGCGGCAGGGCGGTGACGATGATGTCGCCGTTCTCCCGTTCGTAGACCGCGCGCATGCGGATCGAACCGTTGCCGGTCTCGTACATGCGGCTCAGCTCGTGGGCCGGGGTGATGATCTCCGCCTCGGTCGGGTAGTCGGGCCCGTGCAGATGCATCATCAGCTCAGCGGTGGTGGCCTTGGGCGACTCCAGCAGATGCACGCAGGCGGCCGCCACCTCCCGCAGATTGTGGGGCGGGATGTCGGTGGCCATGCCGACGGCGATGCCGGAGGTGCCGTTGAGCAGCAGGTTGGGCAGCCGCGCCGGCAGGATCGAGGGCTCCTTGAGGGTGCCGTCGAAGTTGGGCGCCCAGTCCACCGTGCCCTGCCCCAGCTCGGCCAGCAGCACCTGGGCGTAGGGGGTGAGGCGCGACTCGGTATAGCGCATGGCGGCGAAGGACTTGGGATCGTCCGGCGAGCCCCAGTTGCCCTGGCCGTCGATCAACGGATAGCGGTAGGAGAAGTTCTGCGCCATCAGCACCATCGCCTCGTAGCAGGCGGAGTCACCATGGGGGTGGAACTTGCCCAGCACGTCGCCCACGGTGCGGGCCGATTTCTTGTACTTGGCGGTGGCGCTCAGGCCCAGCTCCGACATGGCGTAGACGATGCGCCGCTGCACCGGCTTGAGGCCGTCGCCGATATGCGGCAGGGCGCGATCGAGAATGACGTACATGGAGTAGTCCAGATAGGCCTTCTCGGTGAACTGGCTTAGCGGGACCTGTTCGATCCCCTCGAGACTCTGATCGTTTTGCTCACTCATGGAACGGTTATGCAGCCCTCATCAACGGCTGAAATGAAAAATGATGGCAGATGATACGGAAAGCGACCCACGGAGGGAAACAGCGCGCGACAAAACCTTCGGCTTGGTCGACGGCCGTCAGCTGAACCGGGCGGGCTCGGCCCGGGCCCGCAGATAGATCAAAACCAGAAACGCGAACAGATAGAGCGGCATCACTCCCATCCAGGCGTAATCCGGCAGTGACGGCAGCCAGCCGCCGACCAGCCCGACGGCGATGAGCAGACCCAGCGTCCCCGCCAGCAGCAGCAGATGGAACAGGGTGGCGGCCATCGGGGCAAGCCGCGTGAAACTCAGTCTCAGCATGCCGCGCAGGGTCGACAAAGAGACCACCCATGCCAGTCCCAGCGGCAGCAGATAGAGCGGCCCCGGCGCCTCGCCCAACAATCCGTCGGCCTGGAACAGCAACTGGGCGATCAGCAGGAGAAAGAAGAGGGAGGCGAAACGCACATAGGTTGGCGGCGTCACCTTCAGCAGCGGCGGCAGCCACTCAAACACGCCACCCAGCAACAAGATCGGCATCAACGCAAACAGCAGATTGAACTGCGCCCACCCCGCAACCATCTCCACTCCGGCCAGTCTCTGCACCGGCAGCGCCAGCAGCATCAAGCCGCCGCCGATCAGGTAGAGCCTCAGCGGCGAGGCGGCCAGCCATTGCCAGACGACACACTGGCGGGCCTTCTTGACGTTGGCGGATGAGGGGATGGTGATGCACATGGGGAGGGATCGGTTGCCGATGACCGCACCATTCTCAGCGACGCACCACCGGGTGACCATGATATCGGTCAATCCTGGCAGGCTATGGGAAAGCCGCATTCGGAACAGGGCATCCCACCTCCTGGCTTTTGCGGTTTCTGCGAGTGTCTGGTGGGGCAGGGCCCCACCCTACGGGTCTCATGTAGGGTGGGGCCCTGCCCCACCGATCGTGCCGATCATTGGGCCGGGTGCAGCGTTCAGACTTTGAAACGCCCCACATGGGACTCCAGCTCCGAGGCCAACGCCTGCAGGGCATGGGTCGATTCACGCAGCGCCTCGCTGCTGCCGGAGGTCTGCACCGCGACCTGATTGATATTGACGATGCTCTGATCCACACCGACCACGGTCTCGTGCTGTACGTCGGTGGAGGTCGATATCTCCTGATTCAGCTGCGCGATGGCGGCCATGGTTTCGGCAATCTGGTTCAGGCTGTCGCCCGCCTGCTGGGCCGGCTCCACACTGGCATTGGCGTGTTGATGGGCGTCCTGGATCACCGCGATGGCGTCTGCGGTACCCTGCTGCAGCTGAGCGATCATTTCCTGGATCTCGCTGATGGAGTCGTAGGTGCGGGCCGCCAGATTGCGCACCTCGTCTGCCACCACGGCGAAGCCGCGGCCCTGCTCGCCCGCCCGGGCGGCTTCGATCGCCGCGTTCAGGGCCAGCAGATTGGTCTGTTCCGAAATTCCGCGGATCACGTCGAGCACGCTCTCGATGGCCTGACTCCGCTCGCCGAGGCCGGTGATCACACTGGTGGCGCGATCGACCTCCTGGGCCACCAGGCGGATCTTCGCCACCATGTCGAGCACCACCTGTTTGCCGTTATCGCTCTCCCGGTCGGCCTCGCCGGCGCGTTGGGCGGCGCGGGTGGTGTTTTCGGTCACCTCGCGGAAACTGGCGGAGAGTTCGTTGATGGCGGTGGCCACCGATTCGACCTCCTGGCGCTGGGTCTCGACCTCCTGCCCGGTGCGTGTCGCCACCTCGGTGATCTGACCGGTGGTCGCCACCAGGCGGTGGGTGGAGACCTGCAGACCCGCCACCATCTCCCGCAGCTTGACCACAAACCGGTTGAAGGCGGTCGCCAGGTCGCCGATCTCGTCACGGCTCTTGATCTGCAGCTGCACCGTCAGATCGCCGTCGCCCTGGGAGATCGCCTCGAGTTGACCGCGAATCTCCCGGATCGGCACAGCGATAGCCCGTACAGTCAGCCAGTAGACGGGAATGGCGACCAGCGCGCCGATGGCGACCGCCAACAACAAAACCTGATAGCCGGTAGCCACAAGGCCGCCAAGCGCCTCTTTGTCCGACACCACCTTTTGCCGGATGCGCTGGTTGAGGCCCTCCCCGATCTGCATCAGCTCGTCGGCAGCCTGGGCATACGCCCGGCGCACCGCCCTCACTTGACGATGATCTTCCATCACCGCCCGCAGCAGTTCCTGGTGACGCTGCATCAGACTGACCAGCGCCTGCTTGTACTGCACGCCGGCGAACTCACCATTTTTCACCTCGCGTTCGAACAGGGCATCTTCACCGATGGTCTCGATGGCGTAGGCCAGATCGTCGCGCAGCAGATCGATGCGGGAGAGTATCTCGCCCGCCTCCGCCGCCTCCTTGAAGCGGCGATAGAGCTCCAGCCGCGTCAACAGGGCCAGCTTGGCCTCACCGGCGGCATTGATCGTAGCCCACCTCTCCTGTTCGTCGACCGCTTCCGCATTCCCATCGCTGTCGGCGTTCATGTCCTGGCGTAGCATCTCTTCACTGGAGATACGTTCCACATCGACCAGAAAATCGAGAAAGCCGCCGCTGTTTCGGGTCAACGCCTGTTCATTCTGCAGGTAATCCCGATGCAGTCCGGTCAAACGTTCCCTGGAACCGCTGAAGGCCTGCATGCGGGCCTGCAGATCATCGAGCACGGCCGATTCCACCTGTCCGCTCGTCACCAGTCTGTCGAACGCCGCCTGGGCCTGGCGCTCCGCCTGCTGGATCGCTTCACTCTCCTCCGTGCCTCCCATGAGAAAGGCGTCGACAGCAATCAACTCTTTCTGCACGGCGCGAATGCCCGCTTCGGTGGTGGCCATGGCGTCCCACACCGGTCCGGTGATATTGGACAGGGAGCTGGAGAGAGAGTTGATGATCCAGTAGCTGGTGCCACCCGTGACCAGCAGGACGAAGACCAAAGTCAGAAATCCGGCGCCGATCTTGGCGCCGACGTTGATTCGCCTCATGATTGTCCCCTGAATAATATGTTCGATGTCCATCCGCACATCAGGCGTGTGCTTCTTCAACATTTCGGCCTCAGCCTCAGTTCCTTTAGAATCGCTCCAGAGCATCCGCCCCATTTCCCACCACAGGAACAGTCGATGAGCCCCAGATTCACCACCCCCCAAGAGGCCGAAGACGCCTACTACGACGCCATCGACAAACAGGACATCGAAGCCCTGATGGCGGTCTGGGAAGCGAGCGAAGAGGTGCTCTGCCTGCTGCCGATGATGCCGGCCCAGCGCGGCAGGACCGCCATTCGCAACGCCTGGTCCAGCCTGCTGCAGCCTGGGACCTCTCTGGACATCGAAGTCATCCACCTGAGCTGGATCGAGACGCCGGAGATCGCCATCCACCTGCTGGAGGAGCGGGTCAAGGTCCCCCAACAAGCCGAGGCGCAAGGGATCTACGCCAGCAATATCTATCGCAAGGGCGAGCACGGCTGGCGCCTGCTGATGCACCAGAATTCGCCTACCCCGCCTCCCCCGGGATTGCAGATGCCGCAGGTGGGCTGAACATGGAGAACCACAAGCTCGTACTGCCCCAGCATCTCAACCACTACGGCTACCTCTTCGGCGGCAACCTGCTGAAGTGGGTCGACGAATATGCCTGGATCGCCGCCGTGCGCGACTACCCGGGGCGGCGTTTCGTCACCATCGGCATGAACCGGGTGGAGTTCCACCGCAGCGTGCGCGAGGGCGCCATCCTGCGCTTCGACATCGTTCAGTGCCGCAAGGGCAATACCTCGGTGCAGTACGAGGCCAACGTCTTTTCGGAGGACCCGAAGAGCGGGCGGGAGGAGCGCATCTTCAATACCACCATCACCTACGTCTGTCTCGACGACGAGGGACGCAAACTGGCGATTTGAGTTTGTGGACGGAGAACCGCGATTGCGCTCTGCCCAAGCAAGGATCGATGTGTAGGGTGCGGCTTGCCGCACCGATATAGCGGGGGCAATGCCTCGATCAATGGTGCGGCCAGCCGCACCCTACGGCATGGGGCAGTCCGGTGCGGCTCTTAAGGACAGGTTGGTGGGGCAGGGCCCCACCCTACACTTCGATCCCGCTTGAGTCAGAAGAGATGGGGGACGGTTGGCGGACCCGTCACTCGCCGTCGGCATCCCCTGAGTCGGGCAACGCCGCCTTGCGGAAGACCGGCAGGTTAGGCCCCTGCTCCTCCTCCAGCTCCACCTTCTCGATCCTCTCGAAGCGGCTGCTTATCTTGCGCGCGGAGATATTGACGTCGCTGACGTCCTGGTGGGCCTGGCCGATGTGCTTGGCCAGGTTGTCCATGCGGCTCTTGAAGCGGCCGAAGTCCTTGGACAGGGCCCGCAGGTGGTCCTGGATGATGTGCACCTGTTCGCGGGTGGCGGCATCCTTGAGCACGGCGCGGGCGGTGGTGAGAATGGCCATCATGGTGGTGGGCGAGACCAGCCAGACTCGCTTGCGGAAGGCCTCCTCCACCAGTTCGGGGAAGTGGGCGTGGATCTCGGCGAAGACCGCCTCGGCGGGAATGAACATGACCGCGCCGTCGGAGGTCTCGCCGGGGATGATGTAGCGCGCGGCGATATCCTCCATGTGCTTCTTGATGTCGGCGCGGAACTGGCGCTGGGCCTGCTGCCGGTCCGACTCGGCCAGGCTGTCGTCGAGCATGCGCTGGTAGGACTCCAGCGGGAACTTGGCGTCGATCACCACGTTGCCGGTGGGGTCGGGCAGGAACAGCACGCAGTCGGCGCGGCGGCCGTTGCTCAGGGTGTGCTGCAGGGAGAAGCCCGACTCCGGCATCACGTTGCGCACCAGGGCCGACAGCTGCACCTCGCCGAAAGCGCCGCGGGAGCGCTTGTCGGCCAGCACCTCCTGCAGGCTGACCACGTTGCTGGAGAGCTCGGTGATCTTCTTCTGCGCCTCGTCGATGCGGGTCAGGTGGGTGAGCACCTGGGTGAAGGTCTCGGTGGTCTTCTCGAAGCCCTCGTTGAGGCGTTTCTCGACCTGGCCGCTGATCTCCTTCAGCCGCTGGTCGGTCGATTCGGTCAGCCCCTGCACCCGCTTGCCCAGGTCGTTGGCGTGCTGGTTGAGTGCCTCGGCCACCTGCTTGCGCACCTCGGCCATGCCCGACTGCAGGGTCTCCTGCTGCTGGCGCATCGTCTCCAGCTGACGCTCGTCGAAGGCCTCCCGGTGGCGTACCAATGAGTGCGCCAGGGACTCCCGCAGTTCACTGAGTTTCTCCTGTTGCGCCAGTCGCCCCTCGCCGAGGGTATCGGTGACGCTCTTTCTCAGGGCCTCGAACTGGGCCAGCAACTCCACCCGCAGGTTGCCGGCGTCAGCGGTCAGGTTTTGCTGCATCTCGCCGAAACGCCGCTCCAATCCCTGGTAGAGCTTGTCGGAGCGCTCGATCAGGTTTTGCTGCAAGGTGTGGAGCAGCCTCTGCTGGGCCAGCGCTCCACGGGCGATACGTTCGGAGAGGAGTTCCCGCAGCTCGACCTGATCCTGGGCGAAACGGCGCTCCTGCTCACGCAGCAGGGCCTCCAGCGCCTGATGACGGACCTCCAGCAGCGCCGCAATGCGCTGCTGTTCCTCGCGTGAACGGGCCAGCCAGACCAGCAGCCAGATGAGCAGAAGAAGCCCCGCCGCGACCAGAATCGCGATCAGCTGCTCTCCCGCGGACAGTTGCGCTAACCACTCCATGGGGCGAACTATACCCCATCCAAAGGCTCAAAACCCGAGCCTGTGGTTGCATTTATCGGCGGCAGTCTCTACCTTTCACGGCCTGGCCGGAAGCAGACCATCGGTGCGGCAAGCCGCACCCTACCAGGGCTTCTGGCGTAGGGTGGGGCCCTGCCCCACCGATTCAACCTCTGAAACAGGCAGCTGGTGGGGCAAGGCCCTACCCTACCCGACGTTCGACATACGAGATCATGCGCATCCATCTGAAAACCCTCGGCTGCCGCCTCAACGAGGCGGAACTGGAGACCTGGAGCCGCCAGTTCCAGGCCCAAGGGCATCGCATGACCAGCGACGCCGAGGAGGCCGATCTGCTGGTGGTCAACACCTGTGCCGTGACCGAGGAGGCGGTGCGCAAATCGCGCAAGCTGCTGAGCCGGGCCAGCCGCCAGAATCCGGATGCCCGGCTGGTGGTGAGCGGCTGTTACGCCTCACTCGACCCCAGCGCCATTTCCGCCGTGGAGGGCGTCGACCTGGTGATCGACAACCGGGACAAGGAGCGGCTGGTTGAGATCGTCAGCCGCGAACTCGATCTCACAACCATGCCCCAGGCGGCGATGGAACCCGACACCACCGGTCTGCTGGCGCGGGGTCGCCAGCGCGCCTTCATCAAGGTCCAGGACGGTTGCCGTTACCGCTGCAGTTACTGCATCGTCACCCTGGCCCGGGGCGAGGAGCGCAGCCGCCCGGCGGCCGAAGTGATCGAGGAGATCAACCGGCTGCACCGCGAAGGTATCCAGGAGGTGGTGCTGACCGGCGTGCATATCGGCGGCTACGGCAGCGACATCGGCAGCGATATCTCCAGCCTGATCCGTCAGGTATTGGCGGAGACCGGGATACCCCGCCTGCGCATCGGCTCCATCGAACCCTGGGACCTGCCGACCAGCTTCTGGTCCCTGTTCGACAACCCCCGCTTCATGCCCCATCTGCACCTGCCCCTGCAGAGCGGTTCGGACAGCGTGTTGAGGCGTATGTCCCGGCGCTGCCGCACAGACGAGTACCGGGAACTGATCCGCCAGGCCCGGGCCGAAGTCCCCGACTTCAACCTCACCACCGACATCATCGTCGGCTTCCCCGGCGAGAGCGAAGCCGAGTGGCAGCAGACCCTCGACTTCGTTGAGGAGATCGGCTTCGGCCACCTGCACATCTTCGCCTTCTCCCCCCGCCAGGGCACCAAGGCCGCCGGCCTGCCCGGTGCGGTGAGCCGGGAGATCAAAAGGCAGCGCAGTGAACGACTCCACCGGTTGGGTGAAAAGATGAAAGCGTCCACACTGGAAGGTTACATCGGACGCACCCTGCCGGTGCTGATAGAAGGCCCAAGCGAACAGGGCTGGGCGGGTTACACGCCCAATTTTCTGCGCGTCAGCCTGGAACCCGAAACGGAAACCTCTCTGGCAAACCAGATCGTTCAGGTCAAACTCTCCGGGCTTACGGAGGATGGACAACAGCTGACAGGACAGAGCGTCGAGGACTGAACCCGAAGCCCCTGCACTTGATTGACGTGGCTCATTGCTGGCGCCCCATACCTGAGTTATTTTTTCCAGGCTTTGTAGACAGGAATATTATTATTACAAACTATTGGAGGGTCGAATTATGAACACCACATCAAAATCAACTGCCATTTTGATCTCACTCCTGACCGCCCTGGTCCTGGCCGCCTGCGGTGGCGGGGGTGGTGGTGGTAGTTCCAGCATCGGCGTGCCGACCGCCGGCGTCAGCATCACCACCAGCAACGCCAAACCGGTCGGTGCCGCCGTGCTGGACTCTGTCGATACCGTCGAGGGATCAACCGCCGGGGTAGGCGTATTCACGGGTGTCTCGGTTGTATCCACAACGGATGGTTTCAACTATCCCGATTTTGTCGTAAGCCAACTGAACAAACTCCTGAGTCAGGACATGCTCGTTGGCGGCGGTATCACTGGGGTTGCCATTTCAGAGACCTACTATTGCACTAGCGGTTCTTTCACTGTCACAGGTAACATCGCCAACGTTAACACCCTGACTGCCGGCGACACGCTGACGATATCCTTCTCCAGCTGCAGTGACTCCGGCGTGGTCATCAACGGATCGATGACGATGACCTTCACTCAGGTCAGCGCGGGTTTTAACGGTTCCCCCCCCTTTACACTGGGTATCAATGTGGTGATGAACAATTTCAGCGTCAACGACGGGGGCTACGTCGCCACTGCTGACGGTGACATGTCCATGCTCCTGTCCGTGGATGCTTCGGGCAACGAGAGCATGCAGCTGTCAGGCAGTACGCTTCGCTCCTCGGCCGGCGGCGAAGCGGAGCTGCTGACCAACTACGCCTATGACATGCTGTATAGCAGTTCGGGCGCTTACAGCGTGACCTTGCAGGGCACGCTGGCCAGCACCAAGATCGATGGATCCGTCTCCTATACAACCATCACCCCCTTCACGGGTAATGATTTCGTCGGCGCGGGCAACCCCACAGACGGAGAACTGCATATCACCACCAGCGCCGACAGTTCCCAGGCGTGGCTGATTGCGCAACCGGACGGGGTCAACGTCCAGATCGATATCGATACGGATGGCGACAATACGGTCGATGACACGATGATGACCACCTGGACGGAGCTGCAAAGTCTCTGATCAGCCGGCTCAGCCAGCTTTGATGCGCCTGCGCACCACACCCATAAGCTGGCTGCTGGTTCTGGCATTGTGGGTCCCAACCCAGAAACTGGCCGCCGAAACGGATCCATCGGCGGCCAGGCTCTGGGTCGGGACGACTCTGCTCGATTTCGACTACGAGGAGTTCGATGATCGGGGAGACAGCCTTGATCGGGAACAGGGCCTGCTTCCGGGAGCGAACGGGGGTTTCACTTACCGTACGCCAGACTGGCGCCTCGATGGCACGCTCCGTTGGCTGTCGGGCGATGCGGACTACACCTCTCCGTCGGCGGAGACCACCACCGATGAGGAGATTCTCGATCTGTCACTCTTCCTCGGCCTGCCCCTGTTGTCCAGCGCCAGCGAGAGTCTCCACCTGATTGCCGGCGGCGGTTACCACAGCTGGTGGCGGAATATCCGTTCCACGGCCTTTGCGAATGGTATCGATGAGACCTATCGCTGGCCTTACCTGCTCCTGGGCTTGCATGGCGAGCATCGCCTGGATGCGCGGACAGACCTCACGGCGGCATTTCAACTGCAGCGGACGCTCAATCCCGAACTCTCGGTACACTTTCTTCGTGATTTTGACGATGTGGATCTGGACTTGAAGGAGAAGACGGGATTTCGCATCAGCTTCGGATTGACCAGAGCATTGGGAGACGACATCGCCCTGCAACTCTCACCCTGGTTTGAATATTGGAAGCTGGGACGGAGTGACGATCAAAGCCTAACCATGGATGGCGTGCCTGTCGGCACCGTGTTCGAGCCCCGCAGCGAAACCCACAACATCGGCATCGATCTGAATCTCAGCTGGCGTTTCGATCTGTAACCGATTCGCCGTGCCGGCTACAACCCCTCGTCCAGAACCTCCTGCTGCTGCCTGTCCAGCTCATTCGCCAGATAGGCCAGGGAAATACCGAGCTTGCGGGTCCAGGCCAGTTCCACGCGCCAGCTCCCATCCGGGACCCGCCAGACGTATTGCAACTCCCCTTCCCCCCGGCGGATCGAGCCGATCCTCGAAGCCTGGGTGCGTGCATAGCCCGGATAGATGCTTCGGTCACGATAGTCACCGTACTTGGACACGAGGCGTTCCCGCAGATCTTTCAGTTTGACCTGACTGGACGGTTCGAAAGTGCGCAGGACCTTGTAGATACGACCCTTGTAGGCCATCACATAGGTGCGTTCGCGGCCCTCGAGATAGATCACGGCGGTACGATCACCGTTCTGTTGCGCAGGCATTCCGTAAGGTCGCTGCTGTAACAGCTGCTGCATACTGCCGCCGAGGCAATAGTCACCGAAGACCAGTTTCAGACAGGCATCGCTCCCATCGGCGGCCCGCAGACCGGAATACGATGAGAGCAACAGAAAAAACATGGCGATGGCTCGGAGCCGCATGACGCTCTCCTGATTATTGTTTTTCCGACAGGCCGGCCGCAGTGCGTTCGACTAACGCGGTCAGCTCCCGGTAATGGCTACCCTTCCAATAGACCTTCGCGCAATCGCTGCAGCGCCAGAA